>NZ_JAFGYL010000014.1:0-158603 GCF_017491835.1 Pseudomonas sp. 67(2021) | reverse complement strand
AGCTAAGAAACAACGTGCTCTGGGGCTGGATGAGCAGGCGATTACCATAGTTTTTGCGGGTCGAATGTGTGACCAGAAGCGACCGCTGAAGCTGGCGGAGATCCTCAACGGATTGAAGCACGCCGGCACTCGCTTCAATGCACTGGTTATCGGTGAAGGCGAGTTGCGGCCTGCGTTCGAGGCATTCATCGAGCAATATGGCTTGGGCGCGCACGTGCATGTTTTAGGCGCGAAGCCGCATGCGGAGTGGCTTGCATTACTGGCAATTTCCGATGTACTGCTGATGCCTTCGGAATATGAGGGGATCTCGGTCGCTCTCCTTGAATCGATGGCTGCAGGAGTTGTGCCGGTAGTGGCGGATGTCGGTGGGCAGGATGAGTTGGTGAGGGGGGCGACCGGTTATCTGGTGCCACACGGTGAAAATGAGGTTAGCCGCTATGTTGGCATATTGCAGGAACTTTCCAACGATGCAGGGATGCGCATGCGAAAGGCGCAAGCGTGCCGACAGTTGATCGAAGCGCATTACACTGCTGCAGCCACGAACCGTCAGTGGTCACAAATACTCGATGAGGCTCAAGCCAACAGGGCTCAGTCTCCACAACCTTTTCTCCCGGCCGGGCTCGCGAGAGAGCTGGCAACGATGGCCTTGGAAAATCGCCGGGTGACGACTTATCTTGACTATCTCTACTCTACGCATTGTCTGACAAACGAAGCACAGACCGAAGGGCCAACCAAGGCGGCGATTCTACGCTTGTTAATTTCAAAAGTTCGGCGGTATCCATTTGCCGAATACTTACTGAATAAGCCGTGGATCAAAAAGATTACTCGAAAGTTGAAAGCGCTGGTTTCTTGACGCTTTGTCGCGTTTGTGTTAATTTTTTTGTCATTTTTGTTGGCTGATTTATGTCAATTTTTTCAATCTTTGTTTTCGATGTCAGTCGAGAGTTTTTATGAAAATTACAGTATTTGGTGGCGGCGGATTTATTGGCTCCACTATTGTTGACCGTTTGTTATTGGATGGCCATTCCATTCGAGTTTTTGAACGCCCTCGTGTAGTCGAGTATCGTAAGTTTTTGCCTCACGAATCCGTAGAGTGGATGACAGGTGATTTGTCGTCCACCAGCGACATAAGCAAGGCAGTGGAGGGTGCAGATGTCGTCTTTCACCTGGTCTCCACGACGCTGCCGAAAAGCTCGAATGAAGACCCGGTTTACGATGTGCAAAGCAATGTGGTTGCAAGTCTGCAATTGCTCAATGCAATGGTCGAGCACAAGGTTAACAGGATCGTTTTCATCTCTTCCGGTGGCACGGTTTATGGTGCCCCGAAATACCTTCCTATCGACGAAAAACATCCGACAGATCCAGAAGTTTCTTATGGCATCACCAAGCTGACCATCGAGAAATACCTGCAGATGTACAACCATCTGTATGGCATCAAGCCGGTTGTTTTGCGAGTTGCCAATCCTTATGGGGAGCGTCAGCGCGTAGAAACTGCGCAGGGTGCTGTGGGCGTGTTCATCCATAATGTTCTCAAGGGCTTGCCTATCGAGATCTGGGGCGATGGCAGTGTCGAGCGCGATTTCCTGCATGTCAGTGATGTGGCAGAGGCCTTTGCCCAAGCGGCGACTTACTCGGGCGATGCCAGCGTCTTCAATATCAGTTCTGGCGTGGGTACCAGCCTGAACAGTCTGATGTCGATGATCGAAGCGGTCAGCGGTGAGCCGGTTGCCAGGAACTACAAGCCTGGACGTTCTTTCGACGTGCCAGTCAGTGTGCTTAGCAATGATCTGGCGAGGAATGAACTGGGCTGGACGCCCAAAGTGTCGATGCAGGAAGGGATCGTGCGAACGTTCGAGTGGGCCAAGAACGAACTGCAGAAGTGAGGGTGGCCGGGTGAGTTACCGTCTGCACGGTGCCAGTGTTGGTTGCGCATGAGGATCCTGCTCACTGTTCATCAGTTTTTTCCCGAGTTTTCTGCGGGAACTGAGGTTCTGACCCTGTCCGTCGCCCGCGTGCTGAAGTCGTTTGGCCATGAGGTCAGGATCTTTACGGGGTTTCCGACAACCGAGGCGCTCGCCGACCCTGAGCGCTTCGATCAATATCATTACGAATCGATTCCAGTTGATCGCTTCCGGCACGCCTATGTGCCCATGGGCGATCAGACTTCAAAGATCGAGATCGGTTATGACAATCATCTGGCGGCTGATTTTTTCGAGCATTTGCTTGAAGAGTTCAAGCCGAATGTTGTGCATTTCTTTCACCTCAATCGTCTTGGCACCGGCCTGATCGAGAAAGCGGTCGCTGCCGGTGTTCCTGCGTTTTACACGCCTACGGACTTCTGGAGTATTTGTCCTACCGGGCAGTTGCTGCGTTGTGGTGGTCGGACCTGCGCGGGGCCAAGCAAGGAAGCGGGCAATTGTGTCGTGCATTTCGCTGCCAGTCAGCTACCTCAGCGCATCGGCAAACTGATGACAGCGGTGCCGGACGTTATTAGCGATAGGGTCGTGCGCATTGTTCGTTCGTTGCCGGTATCGGCAGGTTCGGTGGTGCGTGAAGTGCGAGCGTTGAACGGTCGCCTTGCGCAGAATGTCCGGCGGCTGAATCTTCTGCAGGGCATCATCGCGCCGAACCAGATGATCGAAACACTGTTGACGCGCAATGGTGTGCGGTCAGACATAGTGGTCAGGTCGTCCTATGGCATCAATCTCGAGCAGTCAGTCGTGGTGCGAGATCGAGCACGGCGTGATCGTCCCTTGGTCCTGGGATTCATTGGCACGCTCGCCTCGCACAAAGGCTGTCATGTGCTTCTTGAGGCCCTGCAGCGTTTTCCTGCTCGCGATCTACAGTTGAGAATTTACGGCAAGCAGACGGACTTTCCGGACTATGTGGCCGGTTTGCATCGACTGGCCGGTGGCAATGAAGCGGTAGAGTTTTGTGACACCTTCGCCAACGAAGACATATTCACTGTGCTGGGTGGAATGGACGCATTGGTAGTTCCATCCGTCTGGAATGAAAATACGCCATTGGTCGTTTATTCAGCGCAGGCTGCCGGCTGTCCGGTTGTGGCCTCCAATGTGCCTGGCATCGCTGAAGCCGTAACGCACGATTTCAATGGACTGCTGTTTGAACCAGGCAGCGTGTCCGGCCTTGAAAGCGCATTGAAAAGACTACTGGCCGAGGAGGATTTGTTGGCGAAACTGTCATCGAATTCCACACCTCCAAAATCTGTTTCTGTTTATGTGAACGAGTTGTTACAGAAATGGAATTTAACCAAATAAGAATGTCGACTACTGGTCCAGTGTCCAGGTTTTCCTTGGCGCGGGCGGACGCTGGGTCTATTCTTCACGCCTAATCACGAACTTGGGTTCAATGCTCGCAAAGCGATTTTTCTTTCAGCGTTGAAAGCCTCAATTAAGTCAATGTTTATATAACTGCGGTGTAGTTTCGATGACGGAAAATCTTGTCGCTCATCAGATGGTTGTCGATCGGGAGCAGCGCAGCGCTCTCAAACAGCAGCGCCCCGTGGTTCTTTGGTTCACTGGGCTTAGCGGTGCTGGCAAGTCGACGATCGCCAACGCTCTTGAGCAGGCACTGGTTGAGTGTAATCGCCATACCTATTTACTGGACGGGGACAACATGCGTCTCGGTCTTTGCAGGGATCTGGGTTTCAACGATCATGATCGGACGGAAAATATCCGCCGCATTGCTGAAGTGGGCAAATTGTTCGTTGACGCTGGCCTGATTGTCGTCAGCGCCTTTATTTCGCCGTTCCGGCTCGACCGTGAATTGGCCCGCCAGGTAATCGGTGATGAGTTCTTCGTCGAGGTTTACATCAGTACGCCGTTGCCAGAGTGTGAGCGTCGCGATCCGAAAGGTCTGTACGGAAAGGCCCGCTCGGGAATGATCAAGAACTTCACCGGAATCGACTCGTTGTATGAGCCTCCACTGAGCCCGGATATCACGATCAATACCCTTGAAGAGGATGTGTCCGCGTCTGTCGCGAAAATCATGCAGTACCTGGACGGACGGGGCGAACGTTGAAGACGCTGGTCATCATTGGTGCCGGATTCAGTGGCGCGGTAACCGCCGTTCACTTCCTTCAGGTCTGCAAGCCTGGCACTCGAGTGGTGTTGCTCAATCGTTCCGGTGAGATGGCCCGTGGTCTTGCGTATGGAACCAACAGTTCGCGGCACTTGCTGAATGTGCCGGCGGGAAACATGACGGCGCTGATTGATCAGCCGGATCATTTTCTGCGTTTTTGCGAGACTCGCCTGCCGGGTACTTCGTCGGGTTCTTTCGTTCCCCGCAAGCTCTACGGTGAATACCTCTCGGGACTGCTCGCGGAGGCTGAACATCATTGCCGCGATGGTGTCAGTTTCGAACGGATCACGACCGAGGCCCACGGCATCGAAGCGGATAAAGCAAAAGCCCGTATACGTATCGCTGACGGCCGGGAAATATTGGCCGATCATGTGATACTCGCGTTCGGCAATTTCTCACCGTTCAACCCGGTTATCACCTCAATTCCTCGTGCCGTCGGACGTTATCTGGCTGATCCGTGGTCGGGGGAAATCGAGGTGCCGATCGATCCTCGGGCTCCCGTTCTTTTGTTGGGCGCAGGGTTGACTGCGCTGGATGTGGCGCTGACCCTGGATCAGCAAGGGCATACCGGGCCGGTGTACATGCTTTCACGGCGAGGTGTTCAGCCACTGCCGCATCGGACTTCGGGGCACGTCGATAGCATCGCGGGTGATGTAGTTCAAAGCCTGCTGGCTTCTGATCCGACAGTGCGAAGCTATTTGCGCCATATGCGTTCATTGGTTCGGGTTGCTGCGAAGGATGGCGTCGATTGGCGCGATGTAGTTGCCGCGGTGCGTCCAATCACCGCGCAACTATGGACGCGTCTGAACGAGACCGAACGTCGACGTTTCCTGCGTCACGTCCAAGTGTATTGGGATGCCCATCGACACAGGGTTGCCCCGGCATCGTATGCAGCGTTTTCCGCGCAAATGGCGCAGGGCCGGTTGAAACCTGTGGCCGGAAGAATCCAGGATATCGAAGCGCTGCCCAACGGTTTGCGTGTCCAGGTCGGAGTGCGTGGCACGGCAACGATAGAATCGCTGGAGGTTTCGCATATCATCAATTGCACAGGGCCGAACTCCAACCTCGCCCGAGTCGATGATCGTTTGATCAGTCAACTGCGTCAGGCGGGGCTGATTCGATTGGACACGCTCGGCCTGGGAATTTGCGTGGATGAGGCGTTGTCCGTTCAGGATGCCCAAGGAGACCCCGTGAGTTGGCTGAGTTATGTCGGGCCGATGCTCAAGGCGCAATATTGGGAAGCAACAGCTGTTCCGGAGCTCAGGCGTTATGCGCGTGATCTGGCTCGGCGGATTGCTGCGAAAATCGGTTGATTCATACCGCGTTGATGCGCGTCACGGGTATCGTCCTTGCAAATAACACTGTTTCCTCTGGAGTATTGTCTGGCCTCGCTGTTTGCGGCAGGGCGGGTTTTGTTCTGGCTAGTTGATGGTCAATAGTCGTGATGCATATCCAGCGTCAATTCATTACCGAGCCAAACCAATGAAAGTTGAAACGGTGCTGGTTACCGGCGGTTCAGGATTTTTAGGCGGGGCCTTGCTGCGGCACCTTGAATCTTGCGGGCAGTACACCTTGATTGCCGCGTTGCGCAAAGAATGCGCCAGTCTCCCCCAATCCATTCGACGTTTCCTGTTTGCGGATTTGAATGCCGATGTTGATTGGCAAGATGCGCTTGAGCAGGTCGATGTGGTTGTACATTCGGCTGCACGGGTTCACGTCATGGATGAAGCTGCCGTTGACCCTTTGGCCGAATTTCGGCGGGTCAATGTAGATGCGACTCTAAATCTGGCCCGACAGGCCGCGAATGCAGGCGTGAAGCGCTTCATCTACATCAGCTCGATAAAGGTCAATGGTGAATCTACGCCGCCTGGAGTCCCGTTTACCGCAGATGACGTTCCGGCTCCTGTTGATCCTTACGGGATTTCCAAACTAGAGGCTGAGACGGGATTGAAAGCGCTCGCAACGAGCAACGGGATGGAGGTGGTCATCATTCGCCCCGTGCTGGTTTATGGTGCGGGTGTCAAAGCCAACTTCCTCAGCATGATCCGCTGGCTGCGACGCTCAGTGCCTCTGCCATTTGGTGCGGTACATAACAAGCGAAGCCTGGTCTGCCTGGATAACCTTATCGATTTCATTGAGAAGTGTTTGGCGCATCCCGCCGCGGCCAATCAGACTTTTCTGGTCAGCGATGGTCATGATGTTTCGACAACTGAGCTTTTACGTAGTCTGTCTGCTGCGCTGAACAAACGCTCCATGCTATTACCGTTGCCGGTAAGCCTGATGAGTGCTGCTGCAAAGCTCTTGGGTAGAAAGGCCGTCGCCCAGCGCATCTTTGGTTCGCTTGAAGTCGATATCAGTAAAAATCAACGTTTGCTGGGCTGGGTTCCACCGGTAAGTTTTCCGCGTGCTCTGGACGCCACAGTAAAACCATTTCTGGATGCTCAAAGAAAATGAATGAGTGGTGGCTGGTTCTGGTAGTCGCTTTCCTGTCTTTCGTACTGACAGGTTTGTTGCGCCGTTATGCTATATCACGTAGCTTGATTGATATCCCCAATCAGCGCAGCTCGCATACGACGCCTACACCTCGTGGTGGAGGTGTCGCCATCGTTCTGACTTTTATCTTCGCAGTATGCATGTTGTTTGCTGTCGGTTTGACGACAAAAGTTGCTTTGATTGCTCTGGTCGGTGCGGGCGGTATCACGGCGGTTATCGGCTTTCTGGATGATCACGGTCACATCGCGGCCCGCTGGCGCCTCTTGGCGCATTTTATTGCAGCGGCCTGGAGCGTCTACTGGATCGGCGGACTACCGCCGCTGGAGATCGCGGGCATCAGCATTGATTCAGGATGGATTGGGCACTTCCTAGCGCTGTTTTATTTGGTGTGGATGCTTAATCTTTACAACTTCATGGATGGTATTGACGGTATTGCTGGCGTCGAAACCGTCACTACTTGCGTTGGGGCTTGTTTGATTTACTGGCTTGCGGGTTTCCCGTACCTTTTGTGGCCACCTGCTTTACTGGCAGTATGCGCTGCAGGCTTTTTGTTCTGGAACTTTCCTCCGGCTAAGATTTTCATGGGGGATGCAGGCAGTGGCTTCCTCGGTATCATATTGGGAGTATTGTCGCTTCAGGCTGCATGGACTGATCCTGATTTGCTGTGGGTCTGGCTGATACTGCTTGGCGTATTCATTGTTGATGCAACATTGACCTTGATGCGTCGATTATTGCGCGGCGATAAGGTGCACGAGCCGCATCGCAGCCACGCCTATCAATTCGCGTCCAGACAGTTTGGCAAGCACCTGCCTGTGACTGTCGCGGTGGGGCTGATCAACTTGTTCTGGCTGTTGCCCATTGCGTTGTGCGTGAGCTATTTGAACCTGGATGGCTTGCTGGCGCTGAATGTTGCCTATGCGCCGATTGTCTGGCTGGCGGTCAGGTATAGGGCCGGGGAAATTGAGTAACGCTGGAAACACGGGTGGAGGCCAAGCAATTCAGCGCTCCTTGCGGCCCGCGGCAATACCCTTACTCCGCAGATGTCGGAAAACTAGCCAGGATGTGTATCATGCGCTACCCGATCAGTAGAATGCTCACTGTCTCATTGATCAAAAAATCACCTGGCGTATGAACGTTTCAGTTTGGTGAGATTTTTGTACGAAACGTATGGGAGGCTTGAAAATATTGACCTCTCACTCGACGATTAGAAGTACTCGACTCTTGAAGCTGCTCAATTAGAAGGAATGGATTTTGGCTCGCAATAGTTTTTTCTCGAAGCTCTCCAAGCTCTTTGCTCCACGATCAGAAAGCTTTGAGACTTCCGGATTGCCCCAGCAACACGTTAGCGAGCCAGATGCCCCCGTGTTGTCCCAGCAACACGTTAGCGAACCAGAGGCACCCGGTGAGCCAGCTATTACTGTCGAAGTCGAAATAGAGCCGTGCTCGGTCGTTCCGACTAATTACGATTTGAGCAGGCTACCAGAGAATTTTGATCCTGCGCTTTATTTGAAAATGAACCCCGATCTCGGCACGGCTATCGATCCGATTGCCCATTATCTGGACTATGGTTTTCAGGAAAGCTGGCGAATAGTGACGCTGCCGAAAATTACGAAATCCGGCAGTCGCAGCTTCGATCCTGGGCGAGAGACGGTCATGGTCGTTAGCCATGAAGCATCTCGATCAGGTGCGCCGATACTTGCTCTAAATCTGGTGAAGCGTTTATCCACCAGCTACAACGTAGTTGCTCTTTTGCTCGGCAATGGCTCGCTGCTTGATGACTTCGAAGACGCAGCCGTTGCGACCATGGCAAGTCCACGACTGAAAAACAATGTTCCCTATACCAAGTTCGCCATTGATAAGCTGTGCAGCGATTTCAATTTCAAATTTGCGTTGGTCAACAGCATGGAATGCCGCGTGGTTCTGGAGCCATTAGCTAGGCATTTCGTACCTGCCATTCCATTAATCCATGAGTTCGCATCTGCATACCCCAATTCCGCGGCGCTATTTTCTGACGCCACGTTGTGGTCCAGCGACGTGGTATTTTCCGCGAATATTACTTGGGAAAGTGCTAAGGACTCATGTCCGGCCCTCAAGCCGTTGACCGCTCATATTATCCCTCAGGGTCATTGCGTGCTTCCTGTCACTGTGATTGATCAAGACGAGGAACAATTGGAGTCCCATTACCTGCGCAGCAAAATCCGACCTGCCAGCGATACTGAAAGGAAATTCGTTGTCCTCGGCGCTGGCTACGTCAACTTTCGAAAAGGCGTTGACATATTCATTCAGTGCGCAATAAAAACCATGCTTTCCCCCGGAGGAGAGAAGTTTCGTTTTGTCTGGGTTGGCAAAGGCTTCAATCCGGATGTAGAAGATGGCTACTCCGTATATCTCGCCGATCAGATTAAGCGTTCGGGCCTAGCAGACCGCTTCGTGATGCTTGACGAAACTTCTGCAATTGCAACGGCGTATGAGGAGGCTGATCTGTTGTTTATCTCGTCTCGATTGGATCCCTTGCCAAACGTCGCTATCGATGCGTTTGATTCGCGATTGCCGGTGCTCTGCTTTGATAAGGCTACGGGCATATCTGATTTCCTTGCATTTAGTGGACTGCGCGATTCCTGCATTGCGGATTATCTCGACGTTAACAGTGCCGTGCAAAAGATCTTCGCATTGGCTGCCTCCGCGAACTTGTATGAGGAAGCAATCAACAAAAGCAATGCAGCGTCCAAAATCTACTTTGATATGGACAGGTACGTCGCGGAGCTTGAATCTATCGGCGTTAAAGCTGCAACGCGTGCCGAGCAGGAAAGGCGGGATGTTGAATTGATTTCTGGCTCTGGCTTGCTCCTAAATACTGAGCAAGATGTGCGGCAGTATGTCCGGTCGTGGGCCAGCGGCATAAATCCACAATCGCCTCGCTCGGACTTCAAGCCCGATGTATATCTCGAATGGCACGGTGTCGAGATACCGGGCAGCGATCCATTTGCCGATTACATTCGCAAGGGTTTTCCACAAGGCGTTTGGAACAACGGCTAACAGGAGCGCCTCACTTGGCGCGGAAAATGCGGTCCACCAGTCTACTCAAAAATGTTGGCTTGATCGCTTCGTGTCGTTTTTCGGCAGGCCGGGATACACCGCTTGACTGATCCGGGTTCGAATAACGTTCGAGCACTGGAATCAGCAACGGTGCGATCATTCGCGCATGGGCCGAAAGGTCGTAGTGATGGTCGCTGGGGTCGGAGTTTCTAAGGGATTCCTTGAGGCATCCGGAGTCGTCCATCGATAGGCTGTCCATATTGATATGACTTATTCCCTGACGAGCGCAAAAGATCTCCATCAGTTTATTGAATTCAATAGTCAAGCGGGTCCTTTCGGCAAGCGTGGCTGTCACCTCTTTACGCAAGTTCGCAACTTCTCCCCAGTCCATTCCATCTCGTATGGTCGGAAGGGGGGTGCTGATACAAACCACATGGTGAGTCTGTTTAATGTCCTCAAGCAGTTTCTGGTAGTTGTCAACGGCCAGTTGCAACATTTGCGATACCTCATTGCCGTATTTTTGCGCTCGATGCCAAATCACAAAACCGGTATCGACCTCGCCTAGCATTACGATCACCGTGTTGGCCGTTGACGCCTCCAACGCCGCAGTGAACTGCGGCATGGCCTGAGTGACAGCGTTTGGATTTTTCAATCCGGAAACAGTCGCCCCTCCGACTGAAGTGACTTCGAACGTGTATTCGGGGAGCAGCAGTCTAAGCGTTTCAGAGTTGAAGACCGATGCGTGAGAGTCGCCGAGTACCACTACTGGGATCATTGTCTGATTGATTCCTTGGTTGGTTAGGGGTTGCGAAAAGGCGGGGGTAAATTCTATAGGGTCACCACGTTTACTCCGAGAACGAATTCACCTTTTTAAAGCCGATTATTCAGATGAAGCCGCAAGCATTGAGGTTACAATGCGGGTCGACTTGGTAAGGAGGGAGCCACGTGCTCGAACGGGTGAATGGATAAAGTACGGGCTGTCTTGCTGGGCTTGCCTCGTAAGCAAAAACGTTTGCTGCAGGTGGCTACTGACGTCGTATTGGTGTGGGTTGCCCTCTGGTTGTCGTTTATCGTGCGTTTGGGCATAGACGATATGTACAACCCCTTGAAAGCCCATATCTGGCTCTTCGTTTTCGCTCCCCTTATCGCTATTCCCCTCTTTATTCGCTTCGGCATGTACCGGGCCGTGATGCGTTACTTCGGTAACGATGCCCTGATTGCCATTGTCAAAGCGGTCAGTCTGTCCTCGCTGATTCTCGCGGTGGTCGTCTACTGGTACAGCAATCACGAAGCTGTGGTGCCGCGCTCGATCATCTTCAACTACTGGTGGTTGAGCATGATGATCATTGGCGGTTTGCGCCTTTGCATGCGCCAGTTTTTCATGGGCGACTGGTTCACTGCCGCGCAGCACGTACCGTTTACCAGTCGTGATGACGGTTTGACCAAGGTCGCCGTATACGGTGCCGGCGTTGCCGGTAATCAACTGGTTGCCGCTCTGCGGATGGGCCGCGTCATGCGTCCGGTGGCGTTCATCGATGACGATCCGGGCATTTCCGACCGCTCGATTTCCGGGCTTCAGGTCTATAAACCCAAGCAAATTCAGCAGATGATCGATGTGACTGGGGCCCAGGAGATACTCCTCGCGCTGCCGTCGTCGACCCGCGCCAGGCGCCGGGAAATTCTCAACCTGCTTGAGGGATTCCCGCTTCATGTACGCAGTGTTCCGAATTTCACCGATCTTGCCAGCGGTCGGGTCAAGGTTGAAGATATCCAGGAAGTGGATATCGCCGACTTGCTGGGCCGTGACGCAGTGCCGGCCCAGGCCGATCTGCTGGCGCGCTGTATAAGCGGCAAAGTCGTGATGGTTACGGGGGCGGGTGGTTCGATCGGTTCAGAACTCTGCCGGCAGATTTTCACCTTGGGACCGACCACGCTCGTCCTGTTCGAGCACAGTGAGTTCAACCTCTACAGCATTCTTTCCGAGCTTGAACAACGTGTTAACAGACAGGCTGTTCCGGTGCGTCTATTGCCCATCCTCGGTTCCATCCGCCACCAGGACAAGCTGTTGGACGTGATGAAAACCTGGAAAGTCGATACCGTTTATCACGCGGCGGCCTATAAACACGTGCCCATGGTTGAACACAATATTGCTGAAGGTGTGCTCAACAACGTTATCGGTACGCTTAATACAGCGCAGGCCGCTTTGCAGTCCGGTGTATCGAACTTCGTACTAATTTCGACCGATAAAGCCGTGCGCCCTACAAATATCATGGGCAGCACCAAGCGCCTTGCAGAGATGGCGCTGCAGGCTCTAAGTCGAGAGACCGCGCCAGTATTGTTTGGCGACAGTGCCAACGTGTCGCGCGTTAACAAGACCCGGTTTACCATGGTCCGTTTTGGAAATGTCCTGGGATCCTCGGGATCGGTTATCCCGTTGTTCCACAGTCAGATCAAATCCGGCGGCCCGTTGACCGTCACGCACCCGAAAATCACCCGTTATTTCATGACCATTCCAGAAGCCGCTCAATTGGTTATCCAGGCAGGTTCCATGGGGCAGGGCGGTGACGTATTTGTGCTGGACATGGGTGAGCCTGTGAAAATTGTCGAGCTGGCGGAGAAAATGATTCATCTTTCCGGACTTAGCATTCGATCAGAGCGTAATCCTCAAGGCGATATCTCCATCGAATTCACCGGGCTTCGGCCGGGCGAAAAGCTCTACGAGGAGCTCTTGATTGGCGATAACGTGGCCGCCACTCAACACCCGATGATCATGACGGCCAGTGAAGATCATCTGACGTGGGACGTTCTGAAGGGCAAGCTGAGCGAATTGCTCGTGGCAGTTGAGCGCGATGATTACACCCGCGTCCGCCAACTCCTGCGCGAAACCGTCTCCGGCTACACCCCCGATGGCGAAATCGTTGACTGGATCTACCAGCAACGTCGTCTTGAGCCCTGATTGTTTCACATCCTGTAACGCTCGCATTTTTGACTTCCCACCATCATGACCTACGTTTGGAGAGCAGCTTGGGAAAAGCTGCTTTCTAAAACGATGATGGAGCGTCACTTATGCGTACCGGTTATATCTACTCGCTGATCTTTGCTTTCCTCACCAGCGCCTCTATCGCTGCGATTGCGGCTCCCGTAACTCCTTCGGAGACGACGAAGGCTCCTTTGCTGATGGATGCAGCTGCTCCTTCTCAGACTGCCAAAGTCGATCTCAATGGCGCGGATGCGGCGACGTTGCAGAAGGAGTTGGCGGGTGTGGGGGAGGCCAAGGCGCAGGCGATTGTTGCGTATCGCGATACTAATGGGCCGTTCGCGTCGGTGGATGAGTTGCTGGAAGTGAAGGGGATTGGCAAGGCGATTCTGGATCGCAATCGTGAAAAGCTGGAAGTGAACTAAGCTGACAGTTCAACGCCGAGAGGCCGGTCTTTGACCGGCCTTTTTATTGGGTGCTGATCGGGTGGATGCCTGAACGCTGAAAATTACGGGTATCATATTGCGCTTTGATTATGCCTATAATAATTTCGCCCGGGACTGATTCAGCAGTCGAATCGCAACACACCGGTGCACGTCGAATTTTGAATTGATAAGGGGTAACCACGGTATGAACCAACGTCGAGTCGTCGTCACGGGCATGGGCCTGGTTTCACCCTTGGGCAGTGATGTTGAAATTGTCTGGCAGCGTTTGCTGGCCGGTCGTTCCGGATTGCGCAATTTGCCCGATGCGGTTGTGGCTGATCTGCCGACGCGGGTCGGCGGGAGTGTGCCGACGGTGGAGGAGGATGCCGAGGCCGGGTTTGATCCGGATCGTGCGACGCCGCCCAAGGAACAGAAGAAGATGGATCGCTTCATCATGTTCGCCATGGAAGCGGCGCGGCAGGCGCTGGAGCAGGCCGGTTGGCATCCAGCGGACGCTGAAAGCCAAGAGCGCACTGCGACGATCATCGGCTCGGGTGTCGGTGGTTTCGGTGCGATTGCCGATGCGGTGCGTACCACCGACAGCCGTGGCCCTCGGCGTTTGTCGCCGTTCACCATTCCATCGTTCCTGGTCAATCTCGCGGCGGGTCATGTGTCGATCCAGCATGGCCTCAAAGGGCCGCTTGGTGCGCCAGTTACCGCGTGTGCCGCAGGTGTTCAGGCGATCGGCGATGCAGCGCGGTTGATCAGGGCGGGGGAGGCGGACATCGCCGTATGTGGCGGTGCTGAAGCTTCGATCGATCGCGTCAGTCTCGCCGGTTTCGCGGCGGCGCGGGCGCTGTCCAGCGGCTACAACGACACACCGGAAAAAGCTTCGCGTCCCTTCGACAGTGGGCGCGATGGTTTCGTGATGGGCGAGGGCGCCGGTCTATTGGTCATCGAGTCGCTGGAGCATGCTCTGGCGCGTGGGGCGAAACCGTTGGCCGAACTGGTTGGCTACGGCACCACCGCCGATGCCTACCATCTGACCGCCGGGCCGGAAGACGGCAGTGGCGCACGCCGGGCGATGCAATTGGCACTGGCTCAGGGCGGTGTGACGCCGGAGCAGGTGCAGCATCTCAACGCACATGCGACGTCGACGCCGGTCGGTGACCTGGGCGAGTTGGCGGCGATCAAGGCGTTGTTTGGCACGCAGAACAAAATCGCCGTAACGTCGACCAAATCCGCCACCGGTCACTTGCTCGGCGCGGCCGGTGGGCTGGAGGCGATTTTCACGCTGCTGGCGATTCGTGATCAGGTGGTGCCACCAACGCTCAACTTTGAAAACCCGGATCCAGCGAGCGAAGGGGTGGACATTGTCCATGGCGAGGCGCGGTCGATGGCGATCGAATATGCATTGTCCAACGGCTTCGGTTTTGGCGGGGTCAATGCGAGCGTGTTGTTCAAGCGTTGGTAGGGTTAATCGCTGGATTGCTTGAGATGTTCGCGGGTGACGTCGAGGATGCGCTGGGCGAAGTCAGCATCCGCGACGCTGCGTGACAGCAGCAGTGCACCGGCCAGGGTCGCCATGATGACAATGCTGCGATCGGCGACGTGCTCGCCTTCGAGCGCGCCCTGAATTTGTCCGAGGCGAGCATTGAGGACTTCGTCACTGGTGGGGCTTGGCTGGCCGCGCAGGCCCAGCTCGGAGGAAATGGTCAGCAGTGGGCAGCCTTCGTGGGGCGAGGTCTGATGCCACTCTGACAGGTAGGTGTCGATAAAAACTTGCAGAGGGTTTTCCTGCGCGAAGATTTCTTCGCACAGGCCCGCGACTTGCTCGCCGGCCTCTTGCAGGGCTTTTTCGACCAGTTCTTCCTTGGATTTGAAGTGCGAGTAGAAACCGCCATGGGTCAAGCCCAGGGCTTTCATCAAAGGCTGCAGGCCGGTGGCGCCGATACCGTCCTTGCGAAATCGCGCGGAAGCTTCCTTGATGATGCGTTGATGGGTCTGGGCTTTGTGATCTGGCGAGTAACGCATGTGGAGCTCTCCGCGACGATGCTGCCATCTTAACCACGGAAGATTAAATGGTGACTGTACTTCTAAAATCTAAACAGCCTGCGTGTAAGTCCGATCGTGCTGAAAAAACAAACCCCGCCATTGCGGCGGGGTTGGTATCAGCGGTCTTGTGCATCCTTGGCATCCGCTTCGGCATTGCGCTGTGCGACGCGCTTGCGTTCTTCATCGGTCAGTTCGACCTTGTTGGCGGTGTCGCGCAACATCATCAATCCGCCGACAATCGAGCCGATCGCAACGACCAGAATCAACCAGGCATACCAGGGCATAACGGCTCTCCTTAATGGCAGCTCGACGGGCGAGGACTTCGCCGTGCGATGCTGCATACCACCTTTGAGCGAAACGACTTCGCGGTGGTTCCATTCTAGGCCGCTTATGCCCGGCACACCCGAACCGTGTTACAGACCAGTCAACATGGCATCCGCCGGTGCGTCGGCGCGCAGTTGCCCGGTGAGCATGAAGTAGCAGAACCCCACCGCCATGAAGCCGAGGAAAATCAGCCCGATCAGCGTGTTGAACCACGCCATCGCCACAAGGCAAACCACCGCCAGCACCAGCGCGATCAGTGGAACCAGCGGATAGCACGGCGCGCGAAAAGTGCGTTCCAGATTCGGTTCCGATTTACGCAGTTTGAACAGGCTGAGCATGCTCATGATGTACATCACGATCGCGCCGAACACGGCCATGGTGATCATCGCTGCGGTGAGTGTCATGCCGCCGAGGTTGATCAGGCCGTCGCTGTAGATCGCCGCGATGCCGATCAGGCCGCCAGCGATGATTGCGCGGTGCGGGGTCTGGAAGCGCGACAGTTTTGCCAATGAGGCGGGCAGGTAACCGGCGCGGGCAAGGGCGAAGAATTGTCGTGAGTAGCCGAGGATGATGCCATGGAAACTGGCGACCAGGCCGAACAGGCCGATCCACACCAGCATGTGCAGCCAGCCGGAGTTGTCGCCGACCACGGTTTTCATCGCCTGCGGCAGTGGGTCGTTGATGTTGGACAAGGTGCGCCAGTCGCCGACGCCGCCCGCGAAGAACATCACGCCCATGGCCAA
This sequence comes from Pseudomonas sp. 67(2021), assembly GCF_017491835.1. Lineage (NCBI taxonomy): Bacteria > Pseudomonadati > Pseudomonadota > Gammaproteobacteria > Pseudomonadales > Pseudomonadaceae > Pseudomonas > Pseudomonas sp. 67(2021). The sequence goes on along the minus strand of NZ_JAFGYL010000014.1, from coordinate 142,449 downwards.
CAGCACCAGGGTCAGGATGCCGCTGATGTAGGCTTTTGGGATCGTGCGTTTCGGGTCCTTGGCTTCTTCGGCGGCCATGGCGGCGCCTTCGATGGCGAGGAAGAACCAGATCGCGAAGGGAATCGCCGCGAACATCCCGGCAATTGCCGGCGCGCCGAAGACGTCGGAACCGGCCCAGCCATTCAGCGCGAAGTTGCTGAAGCTGAACGCCGGCGCGACCACGCCCATGAACACCAGCAACTCAGCCACCGCCAGCACGCAGACGATCAGCTCGAACGTCGCGGCCAGTTTCACCCCGAGAATGTTCAGGCCCATGAACACGATGTACGCGCCGACCGCCGCGTGTTTCGGGTTCAGCGCCGGAAATTGCACATTGAGATACGCGCCTATCGCCAAAGCAATCGCCGGCGGGGCGAAGACGAATTCGATCAGTGTGGCCAGTCCGGCGATCAATCCGCCTTTTTCGCCAAACGCGCGGCGGCTGTAGGCAAACGGCCCTCCGGCATGGGGAATCGCGGTGGTCAGTTCGGTAAAGCTGAAGATGAAGCAGGTGTACATGGTCGCGACCATGAATGAGGTCACCAGAAAACCCAGCGTACCGGCCACGCCCCAGCCGTAACTCCAGCCGAAATATTCCCCGGAAATCACCAGCCCCACGGCAATGCCCCACAGGTGCAACGTGCCCAGCGTGGGTTTGAGTTGTGTGTTCATGCGCTTGCTCCCTGAAGGATTGGAAAGCTTCGGGAAGGGCGTGTGCAGTGGGCGTGCCATCACCGTGAAACGAGTCGTAATGAGTTCAATGCTGTCGCAGGGGGGATGTTCGCAGCTGGATGGGCGTTTTTCGTGCGCCAGTTGGGTGCGATGTTGTCTGCGCCGCCGCCTTCGCGAGCAGGCTCGCTCCCACATTTTGACATGCGTTGCCCCGGTGGGAGCGAGCCTGCTCGCGAAGGCGCCAGCCCAAACACCACGAAACTCAGCCGTAAAGCCCGCATAAACCCACTCTTTACGCTTTCTTTATGACCCACGCCGCGCCTCGCTCTCGTTCCTTTACAGCCTCCTTCCAGACAATCGCTGCACACACGGCAATACGCCGTTACACGGAGATCTTCCATGAGCGTTCTGGACGGGGTGTCACTGCTGTTGGCAGTGGGGCTGTTCATTTATCTGTTGGTTGCGCTGTTGCGCGCGGACCGGAACTAGGAGCGGCTATGCACAGTTATGACTATTGGCTGATCCTCGGGTTTTTTGCGCTGGTTCTGCTGCCGGCGCCGTTCCTTGGGCGCTTCTATTACAAGGTGATGGAGGGCCAGCGCACCTGGCTGACGCCGATTCTCGGCCCGGTCGAGCGCGGTTGCTATCGCCTTGCCGGGGTCGATGCGCAGGCGGAGCAGAGCTGGCAGAAGTACACGCTGGCGCTGCTGGCGTTCAACCTTGCCGGTTTTCTGCTGCTGTTTGCGATTCTGCTGTTCCAGGATCACCTGCCGCTGAACCCGCAAAACCTGCCGGGCCAGGAATGGACCCAGGCGTTCAACACCGCGGTCAGTTTCATGACCAACACCAACTGGCAGTCCTACAGCGGTGAAGCGACCCTCAGCTACCTGAGCCAGATGGTCGGTCTCACCGTGCAGAACTTCGTCAGCGCCGCCACCGGCCTCGCCGTGCTGGTCGCGCTGTGCCGTGGCATCGGCCGTAAGTCGGCGCAGACCCTCGGCAACTTCTGGGTCGACATGACCCGCGCCACCCTCTATGGCCTGCTGCCGCTGTGCTTGCTGCTGGCGCTGTATCTGGTCTGGCAGGGCGTGCCGCAAACCTTCGCCCAGTATGTAAATGCCGTGACCCTGCAAGGCGTCGATCAGGTGATCCCGCTCGGCCCGGCCGCCAGCCAGATTGCGATCAAGCAGCTGGGCACCAACGGTGGCGGTTTCTTCGGGGTCAACTCGGCGCATCCGTTCGAGAACCCGACCGCGTGGAGCAACCTGTTCGAAGTCGCTTCGATCATTCTGATCCCGGTGGCGCTGGTGTTCACCTTCGGCCATTACGTCAAGGATCTGCGTCAGAGCCGCGCGATCATCGCCTGCATGCTGGCGCTATTCCTGATCGGCGGTGCGACATCGTTGTGGGCTGAGTATCAGCCGAATCCGACCCTGAACAACGTCGCTGTCGAGCAGACTGCGCCGCTGGAAGGCAAGGAAGCGCGCTTCGGTACCACCGCGACGGTGCTGTGGTCGGTGACCACGACTGCGGCTTCGAACGGTTCGGTCAACGGCATGCACGACAGCCTCAACCCGCTCAGCGGCATGGTCGCGCTGGTCAACATGATGGTCGGCGAAGTGATCTTCGGCGGTGTCGGCGCGGGGCTCTACGGCATGTTGCTCAACGTGCTGATCGCGGTGTTCCTCGCCGGTCTGATGATCGGTCGGACGCCGGAATACCTCGGCAAGAAACTCCAGGCCCGCGAAGTGCAGTTGCTGGTGGTGACGCTGCTGGTGATGCCCGTCGGCGTGCTGGTGCTCGGTGCCATTGCCGCCACGGTTCCCAGCGCTGCAGCAACCATCAGCAACCCCGGCGCGCATGGTTTCAGTCAGTTGCTCTATGCCTACACCTCGGCGAGCGCCAATAACGGTTCGGCATTTGGTGGCCTGGGCGCGAACACGCCGTTCCACAACCTGATGCTCGGTCTGGGCATGTTGATCGGCCGCTTCGGGTACATCCTGCCGGTGCTGGCACTGGCCGGTAGCCTGGCGATGAAGAAAAGCGCACCGGTCGGCCAGAACAGCTTTCCGACTCACGGCCCGCTGTTCGTGACCCTGTTGACCGTGACCATTTTGCTGGTGGGCGGCCTGACGTTCTTGCCGACGCTGGCGCTCGGTCCTGTCGCCGAACATTTAAGTATGGGCTTCTAAGGAATCCATCATGAATATGCCTGCAATCAAACCCGCCGCCGTCAAAGCGCCGGAACAAGCCAAAACCGCGATCTCGGCCCTGTGGCGTCCGGCGCTGGTGCAAGCCTTCGTCAAGCTCGACCCTCGGCAATTGGCGCGTTCGCCAGTGATGCTGGTGGTCGAACTGACGGCGATTTTCACCACCGTGCTGTGCTTCCTTCCGGACGCTGATGTGCCGACCTTCGTCGCCGCACAAATCGCTCTGTGGCTGTGGTTCACCGTGCTGTTCGCCAACTTCGCCGAGGCCCTGGCCGAAGGACGTGGCAAGGCTCGCGCCGACAGCCTCAAGGCCGGCAGCGAAGGCCTCAGCGCCCGTTGTCGCCAAGCCGATGGCAGCTTCAAGATCGTGCCGGCTGCCAATCTGCGCAAGGGCGACGTGGTGCGAGTCGAAGCCGGGGAAATGATCCCCGGTGACGGCGAAGTCATCGAAGGCATCGCGGCGGTCAACGAAGCGGCGATTACCGGTGAATCGGCGCCGGTGATCCGCGAGTCTGGCGGCGACCGTTCCGCCGTCACCGGTAACACGCGGCTGGTGTCCGACTGGCTACTGGTGAAGATCACCACCAACCCTGGTGAATCGACCCTCGACCGCATGATCGCCCTGGTCGAAGGCGCCAAGCGTCAGAAGACCCCGAACGAAGTCGCGCTGGATATTCTGCTGATCGGCCTGACCCTGATCTTTCTGCTGGTGGTCGTCACCCTGCAACCGTTCGCGCATTTCGCCAATGGCAGCCTGCCGCTGGTGTTCCTCGTGGCGTTATTGGTCACGCTGATCCCGACCACCATTGGCGGTCTGCTGTCGGCCATCGGTATCGCCGGGATGGATCGTCTGGTGCGCCTGAATGTGATCGCCAAGTCCGGTCGCGCGGTGGAGGCGGCGGGCGACGTGCACGTGCTGTTGCTCGACAAGACCGGCACCATCACCTTCGGCAACCGTCGTTGCAGCGCGGTGTATGCCGCGCCGGGAGTGACCGGCCGTGAGCTGGCCGAAGGCGCGTTGTTCGCCTCGCTGGCCGACGAAACCGCTGAAGGCAAGTCGATCGTCGAGTTCCTCCGTGGCCTGCATCCACAACCGGAGCCGGCCCCGGAAACCCTGACCGCCGTGCCGTTCAGCGCGGAAACCCGCTTGTCCGGCGTCGATTATCAGGGCCGCGTGTATCGCAAAGGTGCGGTGGATTCGCTGCTGGCGTTTCTCGGTCAGCAGCGCACCGATCTGGCCCCGGCGCTGGCGCGCGAGATCGACAAGATTGCCCAAAGTGGCGGCACGCCGTTGCTGGTCTGCGCTGACGGCAAATTGCTTGGTGCGATCCATCTCAAGGACGTGGTCAAACCAGGCATCCGCGAGCGTTTTGCCGAGTTGCGCAAACTGGGGATTCGCACGGTGATGGTCACCGGCGACAACCCGCTGACCGCTGCTGCGATCGCCGCTGAAGCAGGCGTCGATGATGTGCTCGCCGAAGCCACGCCGGAGAAAAAACTCGCGCGGATCCGTCACGAGCAGAACGACGGTCGCCTGGTCGCCATGTGCGGCGACGGTGCCAACGACGCCCCGGCGCTGGCCCAGGCCGACGTCGGCATGGCGATGAACGATGGCACGCAAGCGGCACGTGAAGCGGCGAACATGGTCGACCTCGACAGCGACCCGACCAAGCTGCTCGACGTGGTGCAGATCGGCAAGGAATTGCTGGTGACCCGTGGCGCGCTGACGACCTTTTCCATCGCCAACGACATCGCCAAATACTTCGCGATTCTGCCGGCGCTGTTCGCCTCGATTTACCCGCAGCTGGGCGTGCTGAACATCATGCATCTGAGCAGTCCGCAGAGCGCGATTCTCTCGGCCATTGTGTTCAACGCGCTGATCATTGTTGTGCTGATTCCACTGGCATTGCGCGGCGTGCGGGTGCAGGCGGCGAGTGCGGCGGCGTTGCTGCGGCGCAATCTACTGATCTATGGCGTCGGCGGGATTGTCGTGCCGTTCGTGGGGATCAAGGTGATCGACATGCTGCTTACGGCGTTGCATCTGGTGTGAGGCTGAAAAGAGCCCCTCACCCTAGCCCTCTCCCGGGGGGAGAGGGGACTGACCGAGGTGTTTGTGCGAGGTTCGCCGACCTGAAATTCCGAGCCGAACTCAGGTCTTGAACAGCATGAAGATCGGCTCCCTTTCTCCCTCGCCCCCTTGGGGGAGAGGGCTGGGGTGAGGGGGAAAAGATCTCCCTGACACCCGGCAAAAGTTTGTCCAACGAATTCGAGGATCTTGAAATGTCCACAATGATACGCCCGGCCCTGACCCTGTTGGCGCTGATGACCCTGATCACCGGCGTCGCCTATCCACTCGCGGTTACCGGCATCGCCCAAGTCGCTTTCCCGGCTCAGGCCAATGGCAGCCTGATCCACGACGCTGACGGCAAAGTCCGAGGCTCGGCGCTGATTGCTCAGGATTTCAGCGGCGACAACTGGTTCCACCCACGCCCGTCCGCCGGGGCTTATGCCACGGTCGCCAGTGGCGCGAGTAACCTTGCACCGAGCAATCCGGCCCTCGCGACCCGCGTAATCGAAGACGCGCAAAAACAACAAGTCGCTGGGCCGGTGCCATTGGCTTTGCTGACCACCTCCGCAAGCGGCCTCGATCCGCACTTGCCACCGGCGGCAATTGCCTATCAACTGGCGCGTGTCGCGGCGGCGCGCAACCTGCCGGTGTCGACCTTGCAGCAATTGCTCGATAAGCACATCGAACAGCCGCTGGTGGGTCCGCCGGTGGTGAATGTGCTGGAGCTGAACCTGGCACTGCAAAACCTGTAATTCAGTTGATACCGATCGTTCCCACGCTCTGCGTGGGAATGCATCAATAGACGCTCTGCGTCTGCTTTTATGGGACGCAGAGCGTCCCGGACTGCATTCCCACGCAGAGCGTCGGAACGATCATTCGTAAGAGAGAACATCAAGCATGAGCGACTCCGGCCGCGCCGACGCATTGTTAGCAGACCTGCCCCGCGATGGCCGTGGCCGGCTCAAGGTTTTCCTCGGCGCAGCCCCCGGGGTCGGCAAGACCTACGCCATGCTCCAGGCGGCGCACACGCAACTGCGCCAAGGCGTGAAGGTCATCGCCGGCGTGGTCGAAACCCATGGCCGCGCCGAAACCGAAGCCTTGCTCGGCGGCCTGCCGCAGCAGCCGTTGGTGCGCAGCGAATACCGTGGCGTGCTGCTTGAGGAAATGGACCTCGACGGCATTCTCGCGGCCAAGCCGAAGCTTGTGCTGGTGGATGAACTGGCCCACAGCAACGCCCCCGGCAGCCGTCACGCCAAGCGCTGGCAAGACATTCAGGAACTGCTCGCCGCCGGCATCGACGTATTCACCACGGTCAACGTCCAGCACCTGGAAAGCCTCAATGATCAGGTGCGCGGCATCACTGGCGTGCAGGTGCGCGAAACCCTGCCGGACTGGGTCTTGCAGGAGGCGTTCGAACTGCTGCTGATCGACTTGCCGCCGCGTGAATTGCTCGAGCGTCTGCGCGAAGGCAAGGTCTACGTGCCGGAACAGGCCCGCGCTGCGATCGACGCTTTTTTCACCCAGACCAATCTCACCGCCCTGCGTGAACTGGCGATGCAGACCGCTGCCGCGCAGGTCGACAACGATCTCGCCCAAGGCTATCGCCAACTCGGTCAGGCCGCGCCGGCGGTGCGCGGGCGTTTGCTGGTCGGTATTGATGGCGATGCGCAGGCCGAACGGCTGGTGCGTCACGCCAGCCGCGTCGCCCAGCGCCGGCATCTGCCGTGGAGTCTGGTGCATGTCGACAACGGCAGTGCCCGTGACGAGCAATCGCGGTTGCGCCTGCAAAGCGCCCAGCAACTGGCCGAACGCCTTGGTGGCGAAGTGGTGCTGTTGCGGGCCGGCGAAGTGGCGAAAACCCTGATTCAACACGCCGCCGAGCGCCGCGCCAGTCTGTTGCTGGTCGGCCAGTCGCGGCCGCGCTTGCGCCGTAGACTGTTCGGCGGTGGCCTGGCGGCGCGCCTGCTGCGTCAGGCGCACGGTCTGGAAATCAACGTGCTCGACAGTGACCACGAGCAGCACCAACCGCGCCCGCGTAATTCAGTCACGCTGGTGTGGTTCGACTATGCGCTGGCGCTGGTCGCGACGTTGTTGGCCACGGCCCTGGCCTGGGCGGTGTCGAGTGTGTTGCCGCTGCCGAACATCTCGCTGGTGTTTCTCGCGGCGGTGTTGCTGGTGGCGGTGCGCAGTAGCCTCGGCCCGGCGCTGGCCTGTGCGGCGTTGTCGTTTCTCACCTACGATTTTCTATTCATCCCGCCGAATTTCTCGTTCAGCATTCAGCGCGAAGAAGACGTGCTGACGCTGCTGTTCTTCCTGTTGATGGCGGCGCTCACCGGCAACCTTGCGGCGCGTCAGCGGCGGCAGTTGCAGGCTTTGCGCGATACCCAGGAAGAAACCAGCGAACTGCTCGACCTGTCGCGCAAACTCACCGCCGCGACCGACCGCCAGGCCGTGATCAGCGCCGCCGCGCAGCACCTCGAAGGCTGGAGCGATGTGCAATTGTGCTTGCTCAACCGCGACGGCCAGGGCGGCTGGAAAGTCGAAACCGGCGGGCCGCAGCAATTTACCGAGGCCGAACGCGCCGCCGCCGATTGGGCCTGGCAACACGATCAACCGGCGGGCAAGGGCACCGGCACCTTGCCGCTGGGCCGTTGGTGGTGGTGGCCGTTGTCGGTCGAGGACGGGCCGCTGGCGTTGCTCGGCGTTTGCGCCAAGGAAGGCCAGAGCTTGAGCGGTCAGCGCCGGCGCTTGCTCACTGCGCTGAGCCAGCCGCTGGCGCAAGCCCTGGCCCGCGCGCAATTGGCCGATGACCTCGAAGCGGCGCGTCTGCACGGCGAAACCGAACAGTTGCGCAGCGCTTTGCTGGCCTCGGTGTCCCACGATTTGCGCACGCCGCTGACGGCCATGCGCGGCAGCATCGACAGCCTGTTGGCCCTCGGCGAAGCGATCCCGCTGGAGGATCGCCGCGAGCTTCTTGAAGGCACCCGCGATGAGGCCGAACGCCTCGACCGCTACATTCAGAACCTGCTCGACATGACCCGCCTCGGCCACGGCGCCTTGAAGCTGGCGCGCGACTGGGTATCGCCAGCCGATATCGTCGGCAGTTCGCTCAATCGCCTGCGCGCCGTGCTGGCGCCGCTGCAGGTCAGCACCGAAGTGCCGGCCGAGTTGCCGTTGCTCTATGTGCACGCGGCGCTGATCGAGCAGGCGCTGGTTAACGTGCTGGAGAACGCCGCGCGATTTTCGCCCAGCCATGGTCGCCTGCAACTGCGCGCCGGTGCCGATGAGCAGGAGATTTTCTTTTCGGTCAGCGATGAAGGCCCGGGGATCCCTGAAGAGGACCGAGCGAAGATTTTCGACATGTTCTACACCGCCGCGCGCGGTGATCGCGGCGGGCAGGGCACGGGGTTGGGGCTGGCGATCTGTCAAGGCATGGTCGGCGCGCACGGCGGGCGTATTTCCGTGGCTGACGGCATCGACGGGCGCGGCACCTGCATCACCTTGCACCTGCCGTTGCAGGCGCAGCCGGGGATGGACGGTGAAGCTTGAAGTCGACTGCGCTACTCTCTTGCCAATCTATTGTGTTGATGTGAATTCATGAGCCAGACCGCGACCATTTTGGTCATCGACGACGAACCGCAGATTCGCAAATTCCTGCGCATCAGCCTCGCTTCACAAGGCTACAAAGTGCTCGAAGCCGGCACCGGCGCTGAAGGCCTGGCACAAGCCGCGCTGAGCAAACCGGACCTGGTGGTGCTTGATCTCGGCCTGCCGGACATGGACGGTCAGCAGGTCCTGCGCGAACTGCGCGAGTGGGCGACCACGCCGGTGCTGGTGCTGTCGGTGCGTGCCAGTGAAGGGCAGAAGGTCGAAGCGCTGGATGGCGGCGCCAATGACTACGTGACCAAGCCGTTCGGCATTCAGGAATTTCTCGCCCGAGTCCGCGCGTTGTTGCGTCAGGCCCCGGCGGGGGAGGCGCAGCCGGCGGCGCTGAGTTTCGGCCCTCTGACCGTGGATCTGGCCTATCGGCGCGTGCTGCTCGATGGCGCCGAAGTCGCCCTGACCCGCAAGGAATACGCCGTGCTCGCGCAACTGGCGCGGCATCCGGGGCGGGTGATCACCCAGCAGCAATTGCTCAAGGATATCTGGGGGCCGACGCACACCGAGGACAGTCATTACCTGCGCATCGTGGTCGGGCATCTGCGGCAGAAACTGGCGGATGACCCGACCCGGCCGCGGTTTATCGTGACTGAGGCGGGGGTGGGGTATCGGTTGTTGAGTGAGAACGGCCTGTAGCTTTGTAGTGGCCGATCCGGCGCTTTCGCGAGCAAGCTCGCTCCCACATTTGGAATGCATTCCTCTGTGGGAGCGAGCTTGCTCGCGAAGAGGCAAGAATAAACACTGAAGGACTTTCAGGATTTCAACCCTGCTCCTGCTCATACCGATCCAGCGTATCACTGGCAATCTGTCTGCCCAGCGCGATCAACTCCGGCGCCTTGTAGAACTCGAAAAACCGGCACACCCGCTTCGGCACGTTGATCAGGATATCCGGCGGATACCCGGCAATCTTGTACTGCGCCAGTGAGGTCTGCATCACCTCGAAACTCTGGTTGATCAGATCCAGCAACGACGCCGGCCCGACGTTATCGATGATGAACGAGCCGGTAGCGGATTTCGGCGCGCCTTCGCGTTCCGGGGCGGAGGCCGGTTGCTGGCTTTCCGGTTCGACGCCCTCGAGCCACGGATTGATCTCCGCCGCCTCGGCGCGCAGGGCTTCCTGTTCCAGCTTCAACAATTGCTCGGCCTGTTTACGCCGGAATGGCAACTTCGAACCCATGGATTTGATCAGGCTGTCGAAGCGCGAACGGAACGCCGCTGGCCGCTCGATCACCGGCAACTTGTACTGCCGCTGATTGGTGGCGTTGAGGTTGACCGCGATGATCAGGTCGCAATGGCTCGACACCACCGGAACGATCGGCAACGGATTGAGAATGCCGCCGTCGACCAGCATGCGGTTGCCCTGCATCACCGGGGTGAACAGACTGGGAATCGCCGCCGAGGCGCGCATGGCCTGATGCAGGCAGCCTTCCTGAAACCAGATTTCCTGCTGATTGGTCAGGTCGGCGGCGACGGCGGTGTAGGGGATGCGCAGGTCTTCGATGTTGATCTCGCCGACGATCTTGCGAATCTGCCCGAAGACCTTTTCGCCGCGAATCGCGCCGAGACGGAAACTCACATCGACCAGACGCAGCACGTCGAGGTAATCAAGGCTTTCGATCCAGCGCCGGTACTCATCCAGTTTGCCGGCGGCATAGATCCCGCCGACCACCGCTCCCATCGAACAACCGGCAATGCAGGCGATGTCGTAGCCGCGTCTTTCAATTTCTTCGATAACGCCGATATGGGCATAGCCCCGGGCGCCACCTGAGCCCAGCACCAGTGCGACACGCTTTTTCATCAAACTTCCTCCCGACAAGCCTGCACAATGCACGCATCGGCCAAGCGGCTCAATCGCCAAGGTCGTTGCGCGAAGCGGTGACGTCGTTTTTCGTTCGCGGCGCACGCTTGCGCGCTATGCTCTGCGCCACGTGGTTTGACCGCTCAGCGAGGCACTTTTTCGCCGCTTGACCGTCTTACCTGCACGACTGTTGACCTACCTTGAGGTGTGAGTGATGAAAGCCTGGATCTGTGTACCGTTGATGGCTCTGGTTCTGGCCGGTTGCGCCGGCAAAACCGCGTACCGCGACAGCTGCGGCAGCCAACTCGACGCGGCCTGGCACGAACTGGACCTGGCCAAGGCTGAAGGCTTCGCCGGCACCGTCAGCTATTCCAAAGCGCTGTCGCTGCTGACCGCCGCCAAGACCCAGCAACAATTCGAAGGCTTCGAAGGCTGCAGCAAAAAAGCCGAGAAAGCCCGCTTCTACATTCGCGAATCCCGCGCAGGACGTTAAAAAAGCAGCTGCAAGTTTCAAGCTGCAAGCGGCAAGCTCAAAGCGACCCCATTCAGCTTGAAGCTTGTAGCTAGAAGCTTGCAGCTGTCTACGGAGTAGACCCCCATGATCGATCGCTTGGTGGCTCATGTTTTGAGCCTGGATGTGCGGCTGCTGGCATGTCAGGCGCGCTTGACTGCGCGCACTGATCCCGAGGCGCTGCATGATTTGCGCACTACGGTGCGGCGCTTGCGCAGTCTGTTGCGGCCGTTGCGCGGCTTGCCGGGAGTCGAGCAACTGGAGGCGGCGGCTTCGGCAGTGGGTGATCTGACCACGCCGTGGCGTGATCGCGAAGTGTTGGCGGCGTATCTGCTCGAGCATGAACAACCCGAGGCTGCGCAGCGGCGTCTGGCGCAAATGGCCGAGGCGTATCCGGCGCTGGCGGCGAGTGCGGAACTGGCTTCGCTGCTGATGATTCTCGACGCCTTTCCACGATTCTTGCGCGCGTCGCAGCGTCAGGGTCTGCTCAAGGATCTGGATAAACGCATTGAAAAACGCTTGGGCAAACAATGGCAGAAGCTCGATGCGGCGCTGCACGATCCCGCCCATGACCGCCATCGTCTGCGCCTGCTGATCAAGCGCGTACGCTATGGCATCGAAGCCTATCCCGAGCTGGATCGCTTGCCGAAACCGGCTTACAAACGCCTGAAATCGGCGCAAGGCGCACTGGGCGATTGGCACGATTGCTGGCAATGGCTGGCCCGCGCCGAGCAGGAAGCCGATCTGCAACCGTGCGTGGCCACCTGGCAGGCCGGGTTGATCAAGGCAGAGCTGAAGGCCGATCAAGTGCTGGAGAAGCTCAGCGCGACGTGTTTCAAACACTCCTGAAGATGGCTCTGTTCCCCTGTGGGAGCGAGCCTGCTCGCGAAGGGGCCGTGTCAGTCGCAATCGTTGTCGACTGATCGACCGCTTTCGCGAGCAGGCTCGCTCCCACAAGGTGATTTGTCGCTTGAAGGAATCGGGCCAAGGCCTATCTGTCAGCCCATTTGACCGGAATAGACGCTGCGCCGCCGCCCGGGGCTGGGTAAGATCCGCGCATTCCTTTCTCTTTTTCCGAGGTTGCCATGCGCTTTTGCGATCTGCTCGATGCTGTCCGCCAACAACCTGACGTAACCATCCCCGCCGAATGGGGGCAGGGCCGCGCCAGTTTTGGCGGGCTGGTGGCTGCGCTGCAATTTGAAGCCATGCGCGCCAGGGTGCCGACGGAGCGCCCGGTGCGTTCGCTGGCGATTACCTTTGTCGGCCCGGTCGAGCCGGAGGTGCCGGTGAGTTTCGAAGTCGATGTGCTGCGTGAAGGCAAAGCGGTCAGTCAGGTGTTGGGTCGCGCCATGCAAAATGGCCAAGTGGTGACGATCATTCAGGGCAGCTTCGGTGCCTCGCGGCCTTCGGAAGTCGCCGTCGAAGCCTACCCGGCGCCAACCATGAAACACTGGGACGAATGCCAGGAGCTGCCCTACATCAAAGGCGTGACCCCGGAATTCATGCGCCATCTGGCGATGCGCTGGAGCGTCGGCGGTATTCCGTTCTCCAACACGCCATCGCGCTTGATGGGCGGCTGGGTGCGGTTGCGTGGGGATGTCAAAGAGGAGCCGGTCAACGAGGCGCATCTGCTGGCGCTGGTGGATGCCTGGCCGCCGGCGCTTTTGCCGTATCTGAAGAAACCGGCACCGGGTAGCACGCTGACCTGGACCATCGAATTCGTGCAACCGTTACACGATTTGAGCACGCTGGACTGGTGCCAATACCTCGCCGACATCGAGTACGCAGCCGACGGCTACGGCCATGTCGCCGCGAAGTTGTGGAGTGCGAAAGGGGAGTTGATTGCCATGAGTCGGCAGACCGTGACGATCTTCGCCTGACTCAATGCCGACGGTGGCGCTCACGCCAGGCGCGCCACCAGCCACCGCTGAGAAAGAACCGCGGAAAGGTCAGAAACTGCTCGACCAGCAAACGTGACACGGCATCTTTGCGATCACTGAACGGCTCGGAGGCTTGCGCCTCCAGGCCGTGGCCGTGGCGCTGCAGACCCAGCGCCGCGACGATACCGATCACGCCGATGGCGACGCTGGCCAGGCTCAGACTGAACACTCCCGACACGATCAACAGAAACGCCACGATGAACAACGGCACGGCAATCAAGTGCAGGACCAGATTGGTCGGATGCTGATGATTGCCCGGGTAAGCGCGCCATTGCCACGCGGGAAGGTTGGGGTGACGTTTGCCCATGTTTGCTACTCCTCGATCCATGTTGAACACATGCTTGAAGAATAGGCCCGGGTGCGGAGGGCGGCGAATCAAGGTTGGCTATTGAAGTGATAGCCGTCATCGCAGGATTCGATGTAGATGCCTCTGACGCCTTCGCGAGCAGGCTCGCTCCCACATTGATTCAATGGTGCATGTGGGAGCGAGCCTGCTCGCGAAAGCGGACTCACAATTTCAACTGACCTATCGCCTTGTTCAACTCCCCGGCCAATGTAGCCAGCTCATTACTGGTCGTCGCCGAATCCACCGTCTGCTGCACGGTATTTTCAGTCACGTCACGAATACTCACCACCGCCCGGTTCATCTCCTCGGCGACCTGACTCTGCTGTTCCGCCGCCACGGCAATCTGCGTGTTGCTTTCACGCATCTGCGCCACCGCCCCGGTGATTTCCGCCAGCGCCGCGCCAGCCTCCTGCGCCTGCTGCACGCAGTCGTCGGCCTTGTACGAACTCTCCTGCATGAAATCCACCGCATCGCGGGTGCCGGCCTGCAACGCGGCGATCATGCTGGTGATCTCGTCGGTGGACGCCTGCACGCGCTTGGCGAGGTTGCGCACTTCATCGGCGACCACGGCAAAGCCGCGCCCCATCTCCCCGGCGCGGGCCGCTTCGATCGCCGCATTCAGCGCGAGCAGATTGGTCTGTTCGGCAATGCTGTGAATCACGCTGACCACGCCGTTGATCTTCTGGCTGTCCTCGGCCAGGCGTTGAATCATGTCTGCCGTCTGCTGCACGCCGCTGGACAACCCGGCAATCGATTGCTGCACCCGCGCCACCACCTGCTGACCGCTTCCAGCGAGACCATCGGCGGTTTTCGACAGATCGCGGGTGGCACCGGCGTGTTGCGCGATGTGATAAACGGTGGCGGTCATTTCGTTGATCGCGGTGGCAGCCTGGTCGGTTTCGCTTTGCTGGCCGAGCATGCCGTGGCGCACATCATTCATGCTCGATGCCAGCCGCGCTGCACCGTCGTCCAATTGTCGCGCGGTGCTGGCAACGGTGCTCACGACGCGTTGATAACCGGCCTGCATGGCGTTGAAGGCATTGGCCATCTGCCCGACTTCGTCCTTGCCCACCAGCGGCACACGAGCAGAAAGATCGCCGGTTTTTTCAACGTGCAGCATCACGTCTTTCAACGTGTTGAGCTGGCTGAGCAGAAAGCGGATCAACAGTTGCGAGGCGCCGAGCATCGCCAGCATCAGGACGAAGACCGCCAATGCATAGTTGGCGAAACGCTCGCTAAACACCTGGCTCAGGCTCGGGGTATAGGCGATGACGGCCACTTGCTCACCGTCGGCACGGCTGAACACTTCGGCGCCCATCAATGGGTTGTCGCCGAACAGTGGCATTTCATTGATGGCGTTCCAGCCGTTGCTGCCGCTGATTTCCAGCAGCGGTTGATCATTGAGACGCGGCGCTTCACCGCGCTTGAAGCTCAGCACCTGAGCGGACTTGGGCAACGGTTGCCCGGTCGGCCAGGCCTTGAGCAACTGCGCCTGCGCCTGCGCGGACACCTGCGCGGCGCGGCTACGGGCCTGTTGTTCGAGATGCACGGCGTACAAAACCAACAGCAGGGTGGTGACAAAGGCGACCGCGTTGACCGCCCAGAATTTATATTTCAGCGAGATGTTGCTAAGCCAGGCACCCATGGAGGTCTTCTCTGATAGCGGAAACAGTTTTGGCAAGGTGCCATTATTGTGCCGCTATGCAGAAAACCATTTTTTGATGCGGATCAACAGATCAAAAGATCGCAGCCTTCGGCAGCTGCTACAGAATGTACGCCGTGCCAATGTAGGAGCTGCCGAAGGCTGCGATCTTTTGCGTTTTACACCAACATCGGAAGATTAAAAAACGCCCGGGCACACGCGGTGGTATGTGCGGCCAGCGCTTCCTCGGTCTCGCCGCGATGCAACGCCACTTCGCGCAGCACTTCGCTCAGATACGCCGGCTCATTGCGGCCGTTTTTCGGCTTCGGCCGCAACGTGCGCGGCAGCAGATATGGCGCGTCGCTTTCCAGCATCAGCCGTCCCGCTTTGATCTCTTTGACCAGTGGATGCAGATGCGTGCCCCGGCGTTCGTCGCAGATCCAGCCGGTGATGCCGATGTGCAGATCCAGATCGAGGTAGCTGAACAAGGCCTTTTGCTCGCCAGTGAAGCAGTGCACCACCGCCGCCGGCAGTTGATCGCGGAAGTCCTTGAGGATCTCCAGCAGGCGCTGGCTGGCATCGCGCTCGTGCAGGAACACCGGCAATTGCAGCTCCACGGCCAGCGCCAGATGTTCTTCCAGGACCTTTTCCTGTTGCGCGCGCGGGGAGAAATCGCGGTTGAAATCCAGCCCGCATTCGCCCACCGCGACGACGCTGGATTCGTTCAACAGACTGCGCAGACGACGGGCGCTGTCAGCGTTCCAGTCGCTGGCCGAATGGGGGTGAATGCCGGCGGTGGCGAACAGCCGTTGGCCGCTTTCATCCAGTTGTTGGCACAGTTCCAGCGCCTGTTCGCTACCCTCGACGCTGGTGCCTGTCAGCACCAGTTGGCAGACGCCGGCGGCGTAGGCGCGGTCGAGCACGGCCTGGTGTTTGTCGGCGAAACTGGGGTTGGTCAGGTTGACGCCGATATCGATGAGTTGCATGGTGCTACCTCGGGCCGAAGGCCGGAAAGCATATCAGAGCTGTAGATTTATAAGAAAAGCCAAGAACTACAATGACTTATGGCTGTCTGTTGAGGCCGCGAAGAACTCCGGGGTGGCGACGATGCCATCACTGTGCCAGTCTCTCGCACTTTACCAGCGCTCAAAGCGCTCTGTTTTCGTCGGTGATGTCGTCTTTTTTGCGACGAGTCGCCCCGTATTCTTTTCGGAGAGTGGATGCATCGTCCCTCGGTTCTGCTGCTGTTGTGTGCTGCGTTGCTGCTGCCGATGACGGCGGTCGCGCGCCTGCCCGGGCCGCTGCAAGCAGTGCCGGCGAGCAAGGTTCGCGACCTCTCGGAAATCCGCAGCAGCCGCGTGTTGCGGGTTTTGGTCAATCAGAGCCGCAACAGCTCCGGCGAGGTCCAGGGCCAGGCCATCGGTGTCGAGTACCACCGACTGCGCGCGTTCGAGCAATACCTCAATGGCCATGCTCGCGACGGCCAGGAAGTCACCCTCAAGATCATTCCCAAAGCCAAGGATCAATTGCTCGGCGCTTTGCAGCGCGGCGAAGGCG
Organism: Pseudomonas sp. 67(2021); assembly: GCF_017491835.1. Classification (NCBI taxonomy): domain Bacteria; kingdom Pseudomonadati; phylum Pseudomonadota; class Gammaproteobacteria; order Pseudomonadales; family Pseudomonadaceae; genus Pseudomonas; species Pseudomonas sp. 67(2021). The sequence goes on along the minus strand of NZ_JAFGYL010000014.1, from coordinate 126,006 downwards.
ACATGGTCGCTCCCGGTGAACTGCTCGATCTGCCATCGGGCTATGCAGTGGCCAGCAGTGAGCCGATTGCCAGCAACGTGCCGCTGGTGCTGGTCGGCATCAAGGGCCAGCGCCGTTACACCAAGGTCGAGCAACTGTCCGGCAAAACCCTGGCGCTGCCCACCGGTAGTGCGGCGGGGGAGGTGGTCAGTCAGCTCAACCAGAAACTGGCGCTGCACAAACTTGCGCCGATCAACATCGAATGGGTCGATCCAACGCTGGCGGTGGAGGATGTGCTGGAGATGGTTCAGGGCGGGATTTTCCACCTGACCATCGTCGAGCAACCGATTGCCGAACGCTGGGGCAAGATACTGCCGAAGCTGCGACTTGATCGGCAACTGAGCCTCGGCGAGCCGGGCGAAGAACATTGGTTCGTGCGTCGCGATGCGTCGATGTTGCGCGCGAGCATTGATCGCTTCCTCACCGGTTACAAGAGACCGTCGGACGAAGACGCCGCTTTTCTGCGCATCTATCGACGCCTGTATCAGGTGCACAATCCGCTGGCCAAGGCCGATCGCCAGCGTCTGGAAAAACTCCGTCCGACCCTGCAGAAGCACGCCGATGCGCAGAACATGGACTGGCTTAACCTGGCGGCGCTTGCGTTCAAGGAGTCGCGTCTGCAGCCCAACGCTCGCAGCGGCAGCGGTCCGACCGGGCTGATGCAGATCACCCCGTCCGCCGCGCAACGGGTCGGCGTGAGCAATATCCAGAATCTCGATGCGAATGTGCAGGCCGGCGCCAAGTACCTGGCGATGATCCGCCGCAAGTTCTTCAGCAGCCCGAAACTCAACGAGCGTGAGCGCATGGCTTTCACCCTCGCCGCGTACAACATCGGCCCCGAGCGCGTGCAGGGCATGCGCGCGGAAGCCCGCCGCCGCGGCCTCAATCCCAACCAGTGGTTCTTCCAGGTCGAGCGCATCGCCATGGAGCAGGTGGGGATGGGCGCCGTCAGCTATGTTAATAGCGTGAACAAGTATTACCTGGCATTCGACCGGGAGCGTGAGTCGCTCGAGCCCCGGCAGCAGAAAGTGGTCACACGGAAATAATCTAACAATTCGATTGTTATGGCGAAATTTTTGCGCTTTAAACATGAAATAAACTGATTAATATAGCGACCAACCCAAACACACAAACACTTCTGCACAACAAGGAATGCACCATGAGCTCTCTGATCAACAAGGTTCTGTTCACCCGCGCCGGTTACGGCCTGACTGTCCTGCGCATTGCTGTCGGCGTGATCTTCGCCGCCCACGGTTCGCAGAAACTCTTTGGTCTGTTCGGTGGTTACGGCTTGGCCGGCACCGCGCAATGGATGGAAAGCATCGGCCTGACCCCGGGCTATCTGATGGCCTCGCTGGCCGGCGGTACCGAGTTCTTCGCCGGTCTGGCGCTGATCATCGGCCTGCTGGCACGCCCGGCGGCACTCGGTCTGGCGTTCCTCTCGCTGGTGGCGATCTTCTCGGTGCACATCGGTAACGGTTTGTTCATGGCCAACAACGGTTATGAGTTTGCTCTGGCTCTGCTGGCCGGCAGCATCGCGGTACTGATCGAAGGTGCCGGCAAGCTCTCGGCGGATCGCGCCATCGCCGGTTGAAGGCTCTGGCTCAAGGCAAAGGCCCGCATTGTGCGGGCCTTTTTTTGTTGCGGGGGATTCTTGACACTGGTCGGTCACGTTCTCTAGGATGTTGCCCATGCGCCGATTTAAACAGCTACTTGCGGGGCGCCAGGTGACTTCTACAGTTACCGTCAGAAGCCGGAACAGGGCTTCGAAATACCGCTAAAGCGCTGGTTCGGTGTTGCCTCTCACCTGCCATGCAGACTTTTGAGGCAGAGACACGACACGATGAACGCACTACGCCCTCCAGCACGTCCCGCGCCGATCACGGCACATGTCACCCAACGCAACCCGAAAATCCTTCTTGGCGGCAAACACCAGCCGACGCTGTTGCGTTATCTCGATGGCTGGCCACGTCGCAGCGGCGGTCCTGCCGCGTTCCTGATCCAGTTTGTCGATGACGGCGAGTCGCTGGCGCGTTTCGCTACGGACAGCTTCGATCTGGCGGTGATTCAGGCGCCGAGCGCAGAAGATGCGCCGGAGATGATCAAGCAACTCACCCGCGTTGCACGGCAGGGCCTGATCACTCGGCGCTGATCAGTCTTACGGGTATTCAATCGCAACGATGTAAACGAACTGCTCGCCGGTCGGCGTCTGCACCCGCACTTCCGCGTCGAGTGCCTTGCCGATCAGCGCGCGGGCGAGCGGCGAGTCGATGCTGATCAAACCCTGTTTGAGGTCCAGTTCATCGGGGCCGACGATGCGGTAGCGCGACTGCTTGCCGTCCTCGTCTTCGATGGTTACCCAGGCGCCGAAGTAGGCCTTGTTCGGGTCGCTGGGTTTTTCGCTGACCACTTTGAGCGCTTCCAGGCGTTTGGTGAGAAAACGCACGCGGCTGTCGATTTCCCGCAGCATCTTCTTGCCGTAGGTGTACTCGGCGTTTTCCGAACGATCGCCCTGCGCCGCCGCTTCACTCACCGCCTGGGTGACCTGCGGGCGACGCACATGCCACAACTCGTGGAATTCGGCGCGCATCCGCGCTTCACCCTCGGGGGTGATCAGCGCGGTGCCAGCGGTGCGGGGAGGGCGATAACGGCTCATGGCGACTTCTTGTGATTAAGACCGCTTGAGTCTATCAACCCTCGCGCAACACTGTCAGCGGGCTGGCATTCAGAGCGCGACGCGTGCCGAACACACCGGCGCCACCAATCAGCGCGGCGCCAATCAGCGGCAGCACCAGCAGCCATGGATGCGGATGCCACGGCAAATCGAAGGCGAAGCGGTACAGCACCAGACTGACCACCTCCGAACCGATCGCCGCGAGCAGACCGCTGACCGCACCCAACAAACCGAATTCGATACGCCGCGCCTTGATCAGCAACTGCCGCTCGGCGCCCAGCGCGCGTAATAGCGCACCCTGGCGGATTCGTTCATCCAGCGTCGCTTGCAGACCGGAGAACAGCACGGCCATCCCCGCAGCCAGAACAAACAACAACACATATTCCACCGCCAGGGTGACCTGAGCGAGGATGCTGCGCAGCTGTTCGAGCAACGCTTCGACCTGCAGGATGGTCACCGCCGGGAAGGTCCGCGACAGCTCGACGATCTGCTGATCATGCCCCGGAGCCAGATAGAAACTGGTCAGGTAGGTCGCCGGCAGATCCTTCAGGGTACCAGGCTGGAAGATCATGAAGAAGTTCGGCTGGAAGTTGTCCCAGTTGATCTCGCGCAGGCTGGTGACCTTTGCTTCGCGATTGACCCCGCCAACGCTGAACACCATGTGATCGCCGAGTTTGAGTTTCAGGCTTTCGGCCACCTTGCCTTCCACCGAAACCCCCGGCACGTCGTCGGACGGCTGGCCGCTCCACCACGAGCCGGCGGTGAGCTTGTTGCCCGCCGGCAGATCCGCCGCCCAGGTCAGGCTCAGGTCACGCTGAATGGCGCGGTCACCGGCGGAGTCCTTGCTGACGATTTGCTGCACCGCTTCGCCATTGATGCTGATCAGTCGTCCTGGCACCACCGGATACAACGGCGCCGCTTGCGCCGACACCTTGATCAGGTGATCGGCGAAGGCCTGCTTGTCAGCCGGGAGGATATTCAGCGCGAAATAGTTCGGCGCGTTTTTCGGTAGCTGGTTTTGCCAGGTGTCGAGCAGTTCGCCGCGCAGCAGTGCGATCAGCGCCATCGACAACAGGATCAGACCGAACGCCAGCGACTGCCCGGCCGCCGCCAATGGATGCCGCAACAACTGGCCAAGGCCCAGACGCCATGGCAACGAGGCGCGGGCGAGCAGGCGGCGCAGGCTTTGCAGCAGCAACAACAGCAGGCCACCAAGCACCAGCGCGGCGACTACGCCACCGCCAAGCAGGGCGAAGGTCAGCAGCAGATCCAGACTCAGACGCCACATGATCAGGCCCAGCGCACCCAACGCCGCGCCGTACACCATCCATGTGCTCGAGGGGATCGGGAGCATGTCGCGGCGCAACACCCGCAACGGTGGCACGCGACCCAGTGCAGCCAATGGCGGCAAGGCAAAACCGGCCAGCGCCACCAGCCCGGTGCCAATCCCGGCCATCGCCGGAAACAGCCCACCCGGTGGCACGTCACTTGGCAGCAAATCATGCAGCAACGCGAACAGCCCCAGTTGCGCCAGCCAGCCGAGCAGGGCGCCACTGATGGCGGCAATCAGGCCGAGCACAGTCAGTTGCAGACTGAACAGCACCATGGTTTCCCGGCGCGACAAGCCGAGGCAGCGCAGCAAGGCACTGGCGTCGAAACGCCGGCTGGCGAAACGGTTCGCCGACAACGCCACGGCTACGCCAGCCAGCAATACCGCAACCAGACTGGCCATGTTCAGGTAGCGCTCGGCCTTGCCCAGCGCGCCGCCAATCTGTCGGTTGCCGTCGCGGGCATCCTGGATTCGCTGGTTTGCAGCGAGGCCCGGTTTGATCAATTCACGATAGGTTTCCAGCGTCTGCGGTTCACCGCGCCACAGTTCTCGATAGCTTACCCGGCTGCCCGGTTGCACCACGCCGGTGGCGGTGAGGTCGTCAAGATTGATCAGTACCCGTGGCGTCAGGCTGTAAAAGTTGCCAGCGCGATCCGGCTCGTAGGTCAGCACGCGGGTCAGCTTCAAGGTCTTCATGCCGACGTCGATGCTGTCGCCGATCTTCAGATCCAGCGCGGTCAGCAGACGCGCCTCGACCCAGGCTTCACCGGGTTGCGGTTCGCCGCCGACTTCTTCCTGGGCAAAGGGTGCGGGCGCGCTCTTCAGCTCGCCACGCAGTGGATAGGCGCGGTCGACGGCTTTGATGCTGGATAACTGAATGCCGTTGTCGGTGGCAATGACGCTGGAAAACTCCACCACTTGCGCATGATTCAGGCGCAGTTCGGTGCCGCTGCGGATTTGCTCCTCGCGGGCCGGCGAGCTGCCTTCCAGCACCAGATCGGCACCTAGAAACTCGGTAGCGCGCAGCATCATCGCGCCGTTGAGGCGGGCGCCGAAGTAGCCGATCGCGGTGCTTGCCGCGACGGCCACCACCAGCGCAAAGAACAACACGCGCAACTCTCCGGCGCGGGCATCGCGCATGAGCTGGCGCAGGGCAAGACTGAACAGACGCAACAGCGGCAGACGTGCCATCAAGGCTCCAGAGGGGCGACCAGCAGCCCGGCTTCAAGACGGATCAGGCGCCGGCAACGATGGGCCAGGCGTTCGTCGTGGGTCACCAGCACCAGGGTGGTGCCGCGTTCCTTGTTCAATTCGAACAGCAAGTCGCTGATGCGCTCGCCGGTGTGGCTGTCGAGGTTGCCGGTCGGCTCGTCGGCGAACAGCACGTCCGGTTCGGCCGCGAAGGCGCGGGCGATGGCCACGCGCTGCTGTTCACCACCGGAGAGCTGGCGCGGCGAGTGGGTCAGGCGCTGCCCGAGGCCGACGCGCTGAAGCAATTGCGTGGCGCGCTCGCGGGCATCTTTGCGGCCGTCGAGCTCAAGCGGCAGCATGACGTTCTCCAGCGCATTCAGGCTGTCGAGCAACTGAAATGACTGGAAGACAAACCCGACGTGCTCGGCACGGATTCGTGCGCGCTGGTCTTCGTCGAGATTGCTCAGGCCCTGGCCGGCGAGGGTGACTTCGCCGCTGCTCGGCAGGTCGAGGCCGGCGAGCAGGCCGAGGAGGGTGGATTTGCCGGAACCGGACGCGCCGACGATGGCCAGGCTGTCGCCCTTGTTCAGTTCCAGGCTGAGTTCGTGCAGGATAGTCAGTTCACCTTCCGCGCTAGGGACCACTTTGCTGAGGTTCTTCGCGGTGAGAATGCTTGCGCCCATGGAGAATCCGATGCGTGTATGGTTTTTGAGTGCTGGCCTGGCCTTGATGTGCATGGCCCAGAACGCAGCGGCGGGTACTGTCCTGATCGTTGGCGATAGTATCAGCGCCGGTTTCGGCCTGGATACCCGTCTGGGGTGGGTGTCGCTGCTCGAGCAGCGGCTCAAACAGGAGGGTTTCGACGATAAAGTGGTCAACGCCTCGATCAGTGGCGACACCAGTGCCGGAGGCCAGGCGCGGCTGCCGGCGCTGCTTGCAGAGCATAAGCCGGAGTTGGTAATCCTCGAGCTGGGTGGCAATGACGGCCTGCGCGGGATGCCGCCAACGCAATTGCAACAAAATCTTGCCTCGATGATCGACAGCTCGCGGCAGAGCGGCGCGAAAGTGCTGCTGCTCGGCATGCAGTTGCCACCCAATTATGGCAAGCGCTACACCGATTCGTTCGCCGAGGTTTACGGCAAGCTCGCCGAAGAGAAAAACATCCCGTTGGTGCCGTTTTTTCTCGAAGGTGTCGGTGGTCATCCGGAGCTGATGCAGGCCGACGGTCTGCACCCGGCGGCCGGGGCTCAGAGCAAGTTGCTGGAAAATGTCTGGCCGACGCTAAAACCGCTGTTATGAGGCTTTTCTAGTGGCAGGCTTTCGGCTAATGTGGCGCCCCCTAATTTGGAGCCCCCGATGCCGCGTTCTGCCTGGTCCCTGTTTGCCTACCAACTGATCGAGCCTGACGAGCAGCTGGATCTGTTCGCCTGCCAGGAAGTGCGGGTGCATCTGGTGACGCGGCAGCTGGAACTCGGTGGCTCGGCCGATCGCACGCTGTGCGGCACGCTGCTGCCGGCGCAACCGCGCTGGTCGAATGTTGATCGCCGGGTGTTCCAGGATCAGCGTCTGTGCTCGCTGTGCCGGGCGATTCTCGAATCGCAGAAGCGCGGTACGTCGCCGATCTGGCCTGAGCTTCGATTCGAACTTTAAGATCAAAAGATCGCAGCCTCGTTGCACTCGTCAGCTCCTATAGGGAATGCGTTGCAAATGTAGGAGCTGACGAGTGCAACGAGGCTGCGATCTTTCAGGGCGCGACACGGTCTATCGGCGTGTCTCCCGAATCCCCAAGGCGCGGTGTACAATCGCGCCCTTATACCCTTGATGATCATGCGAAGGATTTTCCGGATGTTGCCGCGCTTTCCTGCCGTCACCCGCTGCCTGTCACTTGCCGCCCTGTGTGTGGCCGGTCCCGTTGCTGCATTGGAGCTTCCCCTGCCACCACCCGGCGAGGACATCGTCGGCCAGGTGCAGGTGATCAAAGCCAAGTACGAAGACACCTTCGCCGACCTGGGCACCACCTACGATCTGGGCTATTCGGAAATGGTTGCGGCCAACCCGGGCATCGATGCCTGGCTGCCGGGCGCCGGTACCGAGATCGTCCTGCCGACGCGCTTCATCCTGCCGCCTGGCCCGCGTGAAGGCATCGTCATCAACCTCGCCGAATACCGTCTCTATTACTACCCGAAAGGCCGTGACGTGGTGTACACCTTCCCGCTGGGTATCGGCCGTGAAGGCTGGGGCTCGCCGATCGCGCACACCTCGATCATCGCCAAGACACCGAACCCGACGTGGACGCCTCCGGCCTCGATCAAGGCCGAACACGCTGCTGACGGTGATCCGCTGCCGAATGTGGTGCCGGCCGGTCCTGATAACCCGCTGGGGCCGTTCAAGTTCACCCTCGGCACGCCGGGCTACCTGATCCACGGTTCGAACAAGAAGTTCGGCATCGGCATGCGCACCAGCCACGGCTGCTTCCGCATGTTCAACAACAACGTGCTGGAAATGGCCGGCATGGTCCCGGTCGGCACCTCGGTGCGCATCATCAACGACCCGTACAAGTTCGGTCGCAGTGGCGGCAAGGTCTATCTGGAAGCGCACACGCCGCTCGACGACAAGGGCAACCCGTCGGTAGTCGACAAGCACACCGCGGTAATCAACGCGATGCTCAAGCGTGAAGACATCACCAGCAATTTGCGCATGAACTGGGATGTGGTGCGTGATGTGGTCGCCGCCGAAGACGGCCTGCCGGTAGAGATCGCCGTGCCGAATACCTCGGCGCCGATGGTGAGCAGTGCACCGATCGATCTGCAGCAGTAAGCGCTGATTGAGAACCCGCCGATGCGTGCAGCGTCGGCGGGTTTTTTATTGCCCGGGGAAAAGCACCGGGCACAAAAAAGCCGACCCGGAAAACCGGATCGGCTCGATAACAATCCCGAGGGATTATTACTTGCGGCTAGCTTTTTCCAGCATGCGCAGAGCACGCTCGTTAGCTTCGTCAGCAGTCTGTTGTGCTTTTTGAGCAGCAGCCAGAGCTTCATCAGCTTTACGGTAAGCTTCGTCTGCACGAGCCTGGGAGCGAGCAGCTGCGTCTTCAGTAGCGGTCAGACGTGCTTCGGTTTCTTTCGATGCGCTGCTGCAACCGGTAGCCAGAACTGCGGCCAGAGCCAGAGCAGAGAATTTCAGAACGTTGTTCATCGTGTTCCCCTTCAAGGACTTTCAAATTAAGTGGCTGTCTCCTCACGATTGAGGAAATAGCCGGCGTACATACTACCCATTACTTGTAGTAAGTAAACTGACGTAGCGCAAGAAGCAAAAAAAATTGTAGGCGTTGATTCTTTTTCGAGCAACTTTTAACTGCGCTGTATAAAAAATATCCAGCTGCAAGCCCCGGCGTGAGCGACTCAAACGGAAAAAGTTCCCGCCCTCGTGCGCTGTTTTTGCGACTTCGGCTAAAGTCTTTCTAAATGAATTCGTCCACACTTTTGTTCAGGTTCTGCGAAGCGCTTCGCGTATCTTTGTTGATGTACAGGTGACTTTAAAAAAGGTCGCACGTCTTAAATCTCAACATTCCGGCAATGTTCAGGCAAACGGCACGCAAAGATTGTCTTGCGGCCGAACCTGCGACCATCGATGCCAATGCACGCAAACCATCCGATGACGAGCGTACCTTGAGCATTTTCGCCAATGGTGCCTACTATTCAGCAGGTGTCAGATTGCGCGAGATCGGTGTGGCTCTTCTCAGTGTCCATCAGGCACGGGGTGGCGTAGATGTTCCTTCGCCGGAAAAACATCGGTAAGGTAGGGGTCACAATTCAAGACCCGCGAGGAGTAGTGATGAGCGAGGCGTTGTCCATCCACCATGACCAGGCTGGTCATCAATTCGAGACCACTGTGGACGGTCATCGTGCTTACCTGACCTACATGGATCTGGGCAAGCAGACCCTGGATATCTACCGCACCTTCGTGCCCAATGCCCTGCGCGGCCGTGGCATTGCCGCAGCGCTGACTGAACGCGCGCTGCAATACGCCGAAGAAATGGGCTACACGGTGATCCCGTCTTGCTCCTACGTCGAGCGATATATGGAACGCCATCAGCGTCGCGCCGCGAAGATCTGAATCGCACACACAGAAACGCCGGACAATGTCCGGCGTTTTTTTATGCCCGTAAAACGCAGCTTACGTGCGCTGGCGCTTCGGCAATACGTCCTTGAGCTTGGCGTGCATGCTGCGCAAGGTGTTTTCGGTGGCGGACCAATCGATGCAGGCATCGGTGATCGACACGCCGTATTGCAGGTCGGCGAGGTCTTTCGGAATCGCCTGGCAGCCCCAATTCAGGTGGCTCTCAACCATCAGGCCGATGATCGACTGGTTACCCTCGAGGATCTGGTTGGCGACGTTTTCCATCACCAGCGGTTGCAGGGCCGGGTCCTTGTTGGAGTTGGCGTGGCTGCAATCGACCATGATGTTCGGCTTGATCTTCGCCTTGTTCAGCGCCTGCTCGCACAGCGCCACGCTGACCGAATCATAGTTCGGCTTGCCATTACCGCCGCGCAGCACCACGTGACCGTAGGCGTTGCCTTTGGTGGTGACGATCGACACGCCACCTTCCTGGTTGATGCCGAGGAAACGGTGCGGGCTGGACACCGACTGCAAGGCGTTGATCGCCACGGTCAGGCCGCCATCGGTGCCGTTCTTGAAGCCGACCGCCGAGGACAGGCCGGAAGCCATTTCGCGGTGAGTCTGCGATTCGGTGGTACGCGCGCCGATGGCCGACCAGCTGATCAGATCCTGCAGATACTGCGGGGAGATCGGGTCGAGGGCTTCGGTCGCGGTCGGCAGGCCTTTCTCGGCCAGGTCGAGCAGCAACTGACGACCGATGTGCAGACCGTCCTGGATCTTGAACGAGTCGTCCAGATACGGATCGTTGATCAGACCTTTCCAGCCGACGGTGGTACGCGGCTTCTCGAAATACACACGCATGACCAGATACAGGGTGTCGGAGACTTCCTCGGCGAGCACCTTGAGGCGATCGGCGTATTCGTGGGCAGCCTTTATGTCATGAATCGAGCACGGGCCGATCACGACGAACAGACGGTGGTCGGTGCCATCGAGAATGTTGCGAATGACTTCGCGGCCCTTGGTGACGGTGCGCAGGGCGGCGTCGCTCAGGGGGATATCACGCTTGAGCTGATCGGGAGTGATCAGGGTCTCGTTAGAGGCGACGTTTAGGTCGTTGATCGGTAAATCAGCCATCGTTTACTCGTCAGGTCACGGGTGCCGGCCGCCAGCGATCCCCGCGCGGCGGAGCACAGCAGATTTAGCGCGTCGGGGGAGCCGAACCTTAGCGCGTCAGAGGCGGCTCGACAATGGGCAAACCGTGCTTTAGTCCAGCGCTGGCTGCGCAAAAGCCTTGCGCAGGTTGTCGTGGGAGAACTCTTCGGCGTGCTCCTCGACCCATTGCAGGGCCAGCGCCTGACTATCCTGCAGATCGTCGTGGCTGTCCTGCATGCGCGAATAGCGTTCGATCTGACACACCTGCTCACCCATTCGCGCGCTGAACAGGGTCTGTTCGTCAGTGAAGGCGATGCCCACCAGATAGCCTTTTTTACGCCGTAGACACCAGGCCACATAGCCCGGGCAACAGAAGTCGGCATTCAGCGTCGGCATGCGTACTTGCAGCGCAGTGCCATGGCGCCAAGCGCGGTGGTAATTGCAAGCGATGCCGCCGAGGCTGATAGTGTGCAGCTGTTGTCTGGAAATGCATTCAGGCTTGAGTAACGTCAATTCGACCGGCACTTCGTCCGGATGAGGAATGAAACGTCCCATGAGCACAGACTCCCTGTGTCGGCCATCTGACATTGTTTCCCCCAGTATAGTGGTCGAATCCGAGCTGACCGACTTCGACGCCGACCAGCGGCTGCTGGCGATGAAAGGGGTTTCCCTGGTGATCTTCACCAGCGTCGGCTGTGCCAGTTGTCGTTATGCCCGCGAGGTGTTGCCGGGATTGCCGCTGGCGATCGATCGGCTGTGCTGGATCGACGCCGGCAACAATGGCGGCCTGGTCGAGCGTTATCAGGTGTTTCATTTGCCGGCGCTGTTTGTGGTGCGCGACGGCGAGTTCTTTGGCGCAGTGCACACTCGTCTGACGGTTGACCAACTCAACCAGGCAGTGGCACAGGCGCTGGGTCGAATTGCAGAGGAGTTGCCATGAGCGAGACAGTCAGCAAACCGGTGGTGGGAATTATTGGCACCGGTGCGATCGGCGGGTTTTACGGGGTGATGCTGGCGCGTGCCGGTTTCGATGTGCATTTCTTGTTGCGCAGCGAATTTTCCGCAGTGGCTGAGCGCGGTTTGCAGATCAACAGTGCGGTGCATGGGCCGTTGACGCTGCATCCGGCCAATGCCTATTCCGCTGCCGAAGACATGCCGCCCTGTGACTGGCTGCTGGTCGGCACCAAGACCACCAGTAATGCCGGTCTGGCGCCGGCGATCATTCAAGCCGCCAAGCCTGGCGCAAAAGTGCTGTTGCTGCAGAACGGTCTGGATGTCGAAGACAGCCTGCGGCCACTGTTGCCGGATTCGCTGCATCTGCTCGGTGGTCTGTGCCTGATCTGCGTGCACCGCGAAGGGCCGGGGCAGATTACCCATCAGGCCCTTGGCGCGGTGAATGTCGGTTATCAAAGCGGCTCGGCCATTGATGAAGTAGCGCGTATGGCGATCGTCGAGGAGGGCGCCGGGCTATTCCGGGCCGCCGGCATCGACTCTCAAGCGATGGCCAACCTGCATCAGGCGCGCTGGCAGAAGCTGGTGTGGAATATCCCCTACAACGGCCTTTCGGTGTTGCTCGGCGCGGGCACGCAAGCGCTGATGGCCGATGCCGACAGCCGCCTGTCGATTCAGGCGTTGATGGCGGAAGTGGTACAGGGCGCCCGGGCCTGTGGATACGAGATTCCGCCCGGCTATGCCGAGTACCTGTTCACCATGACGGAAAAAATGCCCGATTACTGGCCGAGCATGTACCACGATTTTGCACACAAACGCCCGCTGGAGCTGGAGGCGATCTACGCCCGGCCACTGGCGGCGGCGAAAGCGGCGGGCTGCGAGTTGCCACGCATCGAGGCGTTGTATCGCCATTTGGGTTTTATCGACCGACGCAATACCTGAGTCGGTTGTTCTGGGGGAAGGCATGGCCAATAACATCGATGACAAACTGGTGCTGGCGATTTCCTCGCGCGCCTTGTTCGACCTGAGCGAAAGCCACAAGGTCTACCTGTCGAGCGGCGTCGAAGCCTATCGGCAATATCAGATTGAGCACGAAGACGAAATCCTCGCGCCGGGCGATGCGTTCCCGCTGGTGGAAAAACTCCTGAGCCTGAACAGCCGTCTCGGCCGCGCGCGGGTCGAGGTGATTCTGGTTTCCCGCAACAGCGCCGACACCGGGCTGCGGGTGTTCAATTCGATTCATCATTACGGCCTGGCGATTTCTCGTGCGGCGTTCGTCGGCGGGCGCAGTCCGTATCCGTATCTGAAAGCGTTTGGCTGCGACCTGTTTCTCTCGACCCACGCCGAAGACGTGCGTGCGGCGCTGGACGCCGGGTTCGCCGCCGCGACGATTCTCTCCGGTGGCGCGAGCCGCGCGGCCAGCGATGAATTGCGTATCGCCTTCGACGGTGATGCGGTGATCTTCTCGGACGAGTCCGAGCGCGTCTATCAGTCCGGCGGCCTGGAAGCGTTTCAGGCCAAGGAACGCGAATCGGCACGCGAGCCATTGCGTGGTGGGCCGTTCAAAGGCTTTCTGGCAGCGCTCAATCTGTTGCAGCGCGAGTTTCCCGATGACGATTGCCCGATCCGCACGGCGCTGGTGACCGCGCGTTCGGCGCCGGCCCATGAGCGGGTGATTCGCACCTTGCGGGAATGGGATATTCGTCTCGATGAGTCGCTGTTTCTCGGTGGCCTGACCAAATCGGCGTTCCTCGAAGCCTTCGCCGCCGACGTGTTCTTCGATGACCAGACCGGTCATTGCGAACTGGCTCGCGAAGTGGTCGCCACCGGCCACGTGCCCCACGGCATCAGCAACGAACCGCCGATCTAGAGCCTTTTTATTCAGGACGTTGCGTCGCACGTCGTACTCGCCAAGGCACTGCTAAGCTGAATCAATCTCCGCCATCGTTGGCTCGCGAGGAGGTCCCATGATTCGCTCAATGCTGTATGCCACCGACCTCGGTCTGTACGCACCGTTCGTGATGCAGCATGCCCTGGCCTTGGCGCGCACCTTCAATGCCGATCTGTATGTAGTACACGCGGTGGAACCCATGGGCCTGTTTGCCGAGTCGGTGCTGCAAAGCTATCTCGACGAACAGGCATTGAACGAATTCCATAGTCAGGGTCTGAAAACAGTCATCGCCAATATCGAACAACGGGTGCTCGACAGCTTTCGTGAAGAACTGGGGGACGACGGCGAACAGGATCTGCAGCGCATTCGCGCGGTGCGCGTGCTGCAGGGTGATCCGTCGCAGGTGATTCTCGACCAGGTGCACAAGCTCTCGGTCGATCTGCTGATTGTCGGCAGTCACAGCCATGGTGTCGGTGCGGAAACGCCGTTGGGGCGCACGGCGGCGCGGGTCCTGCAACTGGCCAAGGTGCCGGTCTATCTGGTGCCGCTGATGGAACGCCGGCGGCGTGAGGATCGCTGAAGCAGGAATAATGGCGTTTTGATAAAAAAGTTCTAGATTTATTCTTCGAACCATTAATATAGTTATATACCGTCGCTGATGCCCGTGGCGTCTACCTGCTTTGAGGGATTGATATGAAGCTTCAACAACTGCGCTACATCTGGGAAGTGGCGCACCACGACCTCAACGTTTCCGCTACCGCTCAAAGCCTGTACACCTCGCAACCGGGCATCAGTAAGCAGATCCGCCTGCTGGAAGACGAGCTGGGCGTCGAAGTCTTCGCCCGCAGCGGCAAGCACCTGACCCGCGTTACCCCGGCCGGCGAGCGTATCATCACCACCGCTGGCGAGATCCTGCGCAAAGTCGAAAGCATCAAGCAGATTGCCCAGGAATTCTCCAACGAGAAGAAGGGCACCCTGTCGATCGCCACCACCCACACCCAGGCACGTTATGCGCTGCCGCCGGTGATCAGCAATTTCATCAAGCAATACCCGGACGTGGCCCTGCACATGCATCAGGGCTCGCCGATGCAGATCGCCGAAATGGCCGCTGACGGCACCGTCGATTTCGCCATTGCCACTGAAGCGCTGGAGCTGTTCGGTGATCTGGTGATGATGCCGTGCTACCGCTGGAACCGCTGCGTGGTCGTACCCCATGGCCACCCGCTGACCAAGCTGCCGAAGCTGACCCTCGAAGCGCTGGCCGAATATCCGATTGTTACTTACGTGTTCGGTTTCACCGGCCGTTCCAAGCTCGACGAAGCCTTCAGCCATCGTGGCCTGACGCCGAAAGTGGTGTTCACCGCTGCTGACGCCGACGTGATCAAAACCTACGTGCGCCTGGGGCTGGGCGTAGGCATCGTGGCTAAAATGGCGGTCGATACCAAACTCGATAACGATCTGGTGGTACTGGATGCCAGCGAGTTGTTCGAGTCGAGCATCACCAAGATCGGTTTCCGTCGTGGCACCTTCCTGCGTGGCTTCATGTGCGACTTCATCGAGAAATTCGCCCCGCACCTGACCCGCGAAGTCATGGCCAAGGCCATTCAGTGCCACAACAAGCAAGAGCTCGAAGAGCTGTTCGACGGCGTCGAACTGCCCGTTCACTAAACACCCGCTTCAGAGCACCTCGGTGACAGCAAATTGTTGCCGGGTGCCCGCCACCAGAATCTCCACCTCATCGCCCTCGAACTTGCCCAGCAGGCTTTTGCCCAGCGGCGAGCGCGGGGTGATGACGGTAACCGGCTGACCCACCACGTCGACTTTTAGCCCCGCCGCATCCGGCGCCAGAAACAGCCATTGCTCGCGACCCTTTTCGTCCTCCAGACCGAGCAGGGCGCCGACTTCAATGCCGCGATTTTCATCGTAGGCACGCAACGTCAGGTTCTGACACAGCGCCAGTGACTGACGGATTTCCTCAACCCGCTTCGCCTGACCCGCCGCCAGATACGACGCCTCCAGCCCCAGCGTGTCGTATTTGTTTTCGGCGATGTTTTCTTCGTGGGTCGCGGTTTCGTAAGCGGTTTGCGCGGCGCGCTCGGCGATGTCGAGGTCGATGCGCAGCTTGTCGAGAATCAACTGGTGGACGCTGTGTTTGTTCATGATCAATCGCAGAATTGCAAAACGTTGGCGCGGCTCTTTTCGGTCGGCGCGGTCTGGTCCTGCTGCAGCCAGAACTGGCATTTCGGATTGGACGCGTTACGCGAATTGGCGCGCGCCTGATCCAGTCGGGCCTGCTGTTCATTCTTGCGCAGGTTTTCTTCGTACTGTTGGAACAGCGGACTTTGCGGCGGAATGTCCGGCTGAACCTGCACGGGCGCCACAGCCGGCGGACTGACGCGCTGCTGCACCGCTTGCGCGACAGGGGCCAGTTGCTCGGGAAAGATAAAGCGCGAAAGCAGCCAGCAGGTCAGCGCAATCGCCAGGAACCCCAGCCACAGGCCCAGCGCAATGCTGCCGGTCAGATGCAGCGCGCTAAGCTGAACAGGCAAGGGACGACGCGGATTGGGGCGGAAGGGCATGGCGGCCTCCTGGCGGATGGTTGCGGGCAAGCGGCGATTGTCGCACGAAGATTAATCGCCGTCGGCTCTTCTGCGCGAGCGCATTTATGCGGACAATCGAGGTTTTTTGCCAACGGGAGAACGGCATGCCTGAAGCGAAACCCCGCTGGGACATTTTCTGCACCGTGGTCGATAACTTCGGTGACATCGGCGTGACCTGGCGCCTGGCCCGGCAGCTGGTGGCCGAGCATGCCTTGCCGGTGCGCCTGTGGGTGGATGATCTGCGCGCGTTCGAGCGCCTCTGTCCTGAGATCGATGTCGATGTTGTGCAGCAATGGCAGCAGGGCGTCGAGGTGCGTCAGTGGCCGAGCGAATGGCTGCACGCCGAGGCGGCCGACGTAGTCATCGCCGCCTTCGCCTGTCAGTTGCCCACTGATTACATGGACAGCATGGCCGCACGGGAAACGCCACCGCTGTGGCTCAACCTCGATTATCTCAGCGCCGAAGACTGGGTTACCGGCTGCCACGGCTTGCCGTCGGTAAAATACAAAACGGTGCAGAAGTTCTTTTTCTTTCCAGGCTTCAAACCGGGCACCGGTGGCCTGCTGCGCGAACGCGGACTGCTCGAACAGCGTCGCCAGTTTCAGCAGGATCGGCCGGCCCAGCGACATTTCCTGCAAGCCTTGGGTATCGATCCTGCTCCGGACGCGCAACTGATCTCGCTGTTTGCTTATGAAAACCCCGGGTTGGCCAGTTGGCTGGATGTGCTGGCGGCCGATGCACGGCCGACTCACCTGATGGTTCCGGAAGGGCGGATTCTCGGCGATGTGGCGCGCTGGCTGGAGGTGGAAACCCTGACGGTCGGCGCGATTCACGTGCGCGATTCGCTCACGGTGCAGGTGCTGCCGTTCGTCCGGCAGGACCAATACGACCATCTGCTGTGGTGCTGCGATTTCAACGCGGTGCGCGGTGAAGACTCGTTCGTTCGCGCGCAATGGGCGGGGCGGCCGCTGCTCTGGCACATCTATCAGCAGGACGATGACATCCATCTGGACAAGCTCGATGCTTTTCTCGCGCTCTACACTCACGGCCTTTCACCCGCTGCGGCGCAGGCGATGAACGGTCTGTGGCGAGCGTGGAGTGCCGGTCAACCGATCGGCGAGCACTGGCTGGCGGTGCGAAATCATTGGCCGGAACTCGAGGAGAACGCCGAAGCATGGTGTCTGGAACAGGCCTTGCAGGCGGATCTTGCCACGGCGCTGGTACAGTTTTATGTAAATTGGATATGATACGCGGCCTAGATTTTTGTAAATCCCATCCAAATTCGGATATTCGCAATGAAAACTGGTAAAGAACTCAAACCCGGTACCGTGATCCGTATCGACAACGATCCTTGGCTGGTTCAGAAAGCTGAATTCACCAAGTCGGGCCGTAACAGCGCGATCATGAAGACCAAGCTGAAGAACCTGCTGACCGGTTACAAGACCGAAACCGTTTACGGTGCGGACGACAAACTGGACGACGTGATCCTGGATCGTAAAGAAGCCACCCTGTCGTTCATCAGCGGTGACACTTACACGTTCATGGACACCACTGACTACACCATGTACGAGCTGAACGCCGAAGACATCGAAAGCGTTCTGCCTTTCGTTGAAGAAGGCATGACCGACGTTTGCGAAGCCGTGTTCTTCGAAGAGCGTCTGGTTTCCGTAGAACTGCCGACCACCATCGTGCGTCAGGTTGACTACACGGAAGGCTCCGCTCGCGGTGACACTTCCGGCAAGGTGATGAAGCCTGCCAAACTGAAGAACGGTACCGAGCTGTCGGTTGCCGACTTCATCGAAATCGGCGACATGATCGAGATCGATACCCGCGAAGGCGGTTCCTACAAAGGCCGTGCGAAATAAGCACTGCTTTTTGCGGAAAGAAAAAACCCGACCATTGAGTCGGGTTTTTTTGTGCCTGTTAGAAACGCTCGGAACCCTGTGGGACGGTGGTTACTTCAAGTGTTGCTTCAGTTCTTCAGACGCCTGCAACATCGCCGAACGCACCGCAGGCACTTGGCTGACCACGTTGAGCAAACCGTAATCGTGGATCATGCCGTTGTAGCGCACCGACGTTACCGGAACCCCGGCCTCGTCGAGTTTGCGCGCATAGGCTTCACCTTCATCACGCAGCACGTCGGCGCTGGCCGTCTGCACCAGGGCTGGCGGCAGGCCTTTGAGCTGTGCGGTGGTGGCGCGCAGCGGTGAAGCGTAGATCTCGTTGCGCTGTTTGGCGTCGGTGGTGTAGTTGTCCCAGAACCACTTCATCATGTTGCGGGTGAGGAAGTGCCCTTCGGCGTACTGGTTGTACGAACCGGTGTCGAAGTTGGCATCGGTCACCGGCCACAGCAGTACCTGGAATTTGATCGCCGGGGTGCCCTTGTCCTTGGCCATCAGCGCAACCACTGCGGCCATGTTGCCGCCGACGCTGTTGCCGGCCACGGCCAGGCGCTTGCCATCGACGTTGATCTCTTTGCCGTGTTCCGCCACCCATTTGGTCGCAGCGTAGGCCTGGTTGATCGCCACCGGGTAATGCGCTTCCGGCGAAGGGGTGTAATTGACGAACACCGCCGCCGCACCCGAACCGACCACGAGATCGCGCACCAGACGTTCGTGAGTCGGGAAGTCCCCCAGCACCCAGCCGCCGCCGTGGAAGAACATGAACACCGGCAGCTCACCCTTGACCCCGGCCGGCCGGACGATGGTCAGGCTCAGCGGTTGACCATCGACCTGGATGGTTTTCTCGCTGACATCGGCTTTGGGCAACGTCAACTTGACCCCGGACTGCGCGCCGACCAGCACGGCGCGGGCATCCTTGGGCGACAGCTGCTCGATCGGCTTGCCGCTGCCTGAATTCAGCGCATCGAGGAATGCCTGGGTGTTGTGTTCGACATCACCGGCGAAAGCGCTGTGTACCGACAGGGCGAGAAGGGTACCGGTCAAGACTTTGCTGAAGGTGTTCATGTTCATTTTCCTTGTTCGGGCCGGGGGCTTGAGTGATTACACAGTCACGTGCAGGCGCACATCGACGTTGCCACGGGTGGCGTTGGAGTACGGGCAGACCTGGTGAGCGGCGTCGACCAGCGACTGCGCATCGGCTTGTTCCAGGCCCGGCAGGCTGATTTGCAAATCGATGTCCAGACCGAAACCGCCAGGGATCTGGCCGATGCCGACATGGGCGGTAATCGAAGCGTCGTCAGGAATCTTGCGCTTGGTCTGGCTGGCGACGAATTTCAGTGCGCCGATGAAGCAGGCCGAGTAACCGGCAGCGAACAGTTGCTCAGGGTTGGTCGCCGCACCGCCAGCACCGCCGAGTTCTTTCGGGGTGGCCAGTTTGACGTCGAGTACGTTGTCGCTGGAGATCGCACGACCGTCACGGCCGCCAGTGGAAGTTGCGATTGCGGTGTAGAGAGTTTGCATGGTGTGAGCCTCATTGGTTGTGGTTATGCGCGCTAATTGTTTGCGCGCTAAGTAGGTGTGAAGAGAATGTATAGCGCTAATGTTTTGCGCGCAAGATAAATTTTTAACAAAAATCGCGCTTTGCTGAAGGGCATAGCGTGGAAGGGGCGGGTAAGGCTTGATTTAGAGCGCTTGACGAGGGAATGCAGGCGGGAAAAATATTTTTGTTGGCGCTGAAATCACTGTGGGAGCGAGCCTGCTCGCGAAGGCGGTGGAACATTCAACGACTCGCTGTCTGATCGGACGCTTTCGCGAGCAGGCTCGCTCCCACAGGGGAATGTAGTGGGGCTTAATTCAGGCTGTCTTGCAGATGTCCGCGCAGAGCTTGCAGCTCTGCCTGCAATTTCTGCAGACGTTCAAGGGTGAAGCCACTGGCGCCAAGGATGCACTGCGGCACGGTCTGCGCCTTGTCACGCAAGGCGCGGCCCGCTGCGGTCAGTTCGACAATCACCACCCGCTCATCTTCACGACTGCGGGTGCGGCTGAGCAGGCCTTCGGCTTCCAGACGCTTGAGCAATGGCGTCAGCGATCCCGGATCGGTCAGCAGGCGTGCGCTGATTTCTCCGACAGTCAAGCCGTCCTTCTCCCACAACACCATCATCGCCAGATATTGCGGATAGGTCAGGCCCAGCGCCTGCAACAGCGGCTTGTAGACCTTGGTCATCATCAGCGAGGTCGAGTGCAGGGCGAAGCACGCCTGATTGTCGAGCAGAAGGTCGTCGCAGTTGTCGCGTTCGCAAGTCATTGTCAAAGCCTTGATCGTTGATCGTTTTTTAATCTAGCGCTCGAATCTTTAAGGCGCCAGATAAATATGTCCGGCGTCAGTGCCGGGCGAATTGCCGTTGCAACGCCAGATCCCACGGCGGCACCGGGCTGAAGCGGGTTTTCAGGTATTCCAGCAACAACCGACTGCGCGAATGGACCTGCTGTTCCATGCGCAGCGCGTAAATACCGGTGGACTCCGGCGGCGGCAGGCCGTTTTCGCAGAACAGTGGCACCAGTTCGCCACGCAGCAAGTATTCGCTGGCCAGCCAGGTCGGCAGGTGTGCGACGCCCAGACCCGCCGCCGCGCCACACGCCAGGGCTTCCGCATTGTTGGCGCTCAGGCGCACCCGTGATGGTCGGTGCAGTTGCATTTGCCCGTCCACTTCGAATTTCCAGGCAAAGGGCGGCGCAAGGCCCTCCCAGTCGAGCCCGTCGTGTTTACTCAACTGCGCCGGGTGCTCGGGCACGCCACGCTGCTTGAGATAGTCAGGGCTGGCGCAGGCGACGCGGACCATGCTCGCCAATGGCGTGGCGACCAGGCGCGAGTCAGCCAATTGGCCGGTACGCAGCACCAGATCGACCTTGCCCAGGCTGCTGCCGGCCATGTCGCTGAAGCTGTCGATCAGGTGCATCTGCACATCCAGTCCCGGATACAGCAGGAGAAAATCGGCAATCACCGGCGCCAGATGCCGCCGCCCGAAGGCTGCTGGCGCATCGATGCGGATCAGGCCTTCCGGTGCGCTGCTCAATGACACCGCTTCGGCACGCGCCAGCTGCAACTCGGCGATGATCCGTCGCGCCCGCTCGGCAAAGGCCAGGCCGGCCGAAGTCGGCAGCACGGCATGGGTGCTGCGCACGAACAGCTGACTGCCGACGGCACTTTCCAGGCTGTCGATGCGCCGGGCTACAGCGGAAGGCGTCAGCGGATGGCGGCGCGAAGCGGCAGAAAAGCTGCCACTCTCCAGCACATCGAGAAACAGGCCGAGCTGATCGGTCAATTGGTTGGGATTCATGGAAATCACGCTTGTGCAAAATCGGCACAGCCATTGTGCGTTGCTATGCGTTTCCCCGCTAGGCGCGAGTGCGTAGCATTGGCCGCCTGTCGTTAGAGGATTACCGTTGTGATGGATTTTCTGTTGTACCTGCTGTTCGGCGCCGCCTTGGGCACATTGGGCGGGATCTTTGGCATTGGCGGTGGCTTGATTGCGATTCCGTTGCTTGGCGTGTGGTTTGGGCTTGATCAGCAGATCGCCCAAGGCACGGCACTGGTGATGGTGGTACCGAATGTGATGCTGGCGCTGTGGCGTTATCACCAGCGTAATCGCATCGAATTGCGCCATGCGCTGCCGTTGGTGGTGATGGGTTTCTGCTTCGCCTGGCTCGGTTCGATCTGGGCGGTGGGCATCGATGCGCAGACCATGCGTATCGGATTTGTTGCCTTTCTGGTGGCGCTGTCGGCTTACAACCTGTTGAAAATGTTCGGTCCGCGCCCAGCGCCGACTGCCGAGATGCGCTATTCGTGGCCGTGGCTGGGCGTGCTCGGCGCCGCCTCGGGGACCATGGGCGGTTTGTTCGGCGTCGGCGGCGCGGTGGTGGCCACGCCAGTGTTGACCAGCCTGTTCGGCACCAGCCAAGTGGTCGCTCAGGGATTGTCGCTGGCGCTGGCCCTGCCGAGCACTGGCGTAACCCTGGTGACCTACGCGGTGCACCACGAAGTCGACTGGATGATCGGCCTGCCTCTGGCGGTCGGTGGTCTGCTCAGCATCAGTTGGGGGGTGAAAGTTGCCCACGCCATGCCGGAAAAACTCCTGCGCGGGCTGTTCTGCGGCTTCCTCGTGCTGTGTGCGGTGATGCTCGCGTTTAAAGTTTGAAGCCCTCGACGATGTGCTCGGCCAGGCACTCGGTGATCGGCGACGGGTTGTTCAGATTGCGGATCAGCATGATGCTCGCCTCGGGCAACAGCGGCAGGTCTTCGGCGGCGCCAAGGATGCGCATGTCCGGGGTGATCAGGCTTTCCAGCTGCGCGGTGATTGCCAGCCCCGCACTGACCACGGCCATCAGCGCCGACAGGCTGCTGCTGTTGTAGGCGATGCGGTAATCGCGGCCCATCGCGTCCAGCGCATTGCACGCCCACAGGCGGCAGAAACAATCACTGTTGAACATCGCCAGGGGCAGCGGCGTCTGTTCGTGAGCGCTGAAGTTCTGCGCTTCGGCCCAGACAAAGCGCTCCTTGCGCAGCAACTGGCCGATCTCGTTGCCCGGCTCACGGGTGACGATCGACAAGTCCAGATCAGTGCGCTGCAACAGTTGTTTGGTCGATTCGCAATGCACTTCAATCTGGATCAGCGGATAGAACTGCGCGAACCGCGACAGGATCCCCGGCAGAAAACGCATCACATAATCATCCGGCGTACCTATGCGCACGGTGCCGACCATGTGCGGCTCGCGCAGGGTGTTGAACACCTCACTGTGCAGTTTGAGGATGCGCCGCGCGTAACCGAGCAGCACCTGGCCTTCAGCCGTCAGGCGCACCTGACGGCCATCGCGCTCGAACAGCTGGCGCTGCAACACGTCTTCTTCCAGGCGTTTCATCTGCATGCTCACCGCCGACTGGGTGCGGTTGACCATCTCGCCGGCACGGGTGAAACCGCCCTGATCGGCAATCGCGACAAAGGTGCGCAGGACATCGGTATCGATACTGGGGTAGGCGGACAATTGATGAATCTCCGTGATGCATGCCATCAGAAACATTCGTTGGATTGATCTTAGCGCCAGCGCGAGACTTGAGCCATCCACAAAAGGAGGCAAGACGATGAAAGGTCAAAGAGAGTATGCAAGCGAAGAACAGCTGTCCGGCCACGGCCATATCGTGTCCGATCTGCTGCACAAATTCAGCCGTTGGTATGAGCTGCATCGCGAACGGGAAATGCTCGCCGGTCTGAGCGATGAGGCGCTGAAGGACATCGGCATCAGCCGCGCCGATGTCGAGCATGAAACCGTGCGGCCGTTCTGGGACGACCCGATGCATAAATGATGAGGCTATCGCTACACAAACCCCTTTCAGGTGAGGTAGGTTGCGAGCAGACATGGAGGAATAAATGCCCGCGACAGTGTCCTTTTCCCTCAAACAGGCGCGACGTCTGGCGCTGGCTGCCCAAGGGTTCAACGGGCGCCAGCCGCCGAACGTCAATGCCAGTCATCTCAACCGGCTGATCGAACGGCTGGGCCTGCTGCAAATCGATTCCGTCAACGCCGTGGTGCGCTCGCACTACCTGCCGCTGTTTTCCCGTCTCGGTTCCTACCCCTCTGACTTGCTCGACCAGGCTGCCTGGAGTTCGGGGCGGCGGCGCACGCTGTTCGAATACTGGGGCCATGAAGCGTCGCTGTTGCCGCTGTCGATGTACCCGTTGCTGGGCTGGCGTATGCAACGGGCCAAGCGTGGCGAAGACATCTATCAGCAATTGGCGAGGTTTGGTCGCGAACAGCAGGAAACCATCCGTCGTGTGCTGACTGCGGTTGAGGAGCGGGGCGCGCTGGGTGCCGGCAGTCTGTCGACCCGCGAAGACAAGGCCGGGCCATGGTGGGACTGGAGTGCCGAGAAACATGCGCTGGAATGGTTGTTCGCCGCCGGTGAGGTCACAGTGGCGGGGCGACGCGGTTTCGAGCGCTTGTACGATTTGCCCGAGCGGGTGATTCCTGCTGCGATCCTGCAACAGCCCACGCCGGACGAGGCCGAGGCGCAACGCGGTTTGCTGTTGCATGCGGCGCAAGCATTGGGCGTTGGTACGGAAAAAGACCTGCGTGATTACTTTCGCCTAAGCCCTGCGGATGCGCGCCCGCGTCTGGCTGAGTTGGTTGAAGCTGGTCAATTGCAGATGTGTGAAGTCGCCGATTGGCGGCAGATCGCCTATTGCCTGCCGGAGCCCAAAGTGCCGCGCAAGGTCATTGCCAGTGCGCTGCTGTCGCCGTTCGATTCGCTGATATGGGAACGCAGCCGTACCGAGCGTTTGTTCGATTTCCGCTATCGTTTGGAAATCTATACACCGCAGCCCAAGCGGGTTTACGGCTATTACGTGCTGCCGTTTTTGCACAACGAGCGGATCGCCGCGCGGGTTGATCTGCGCGCCGAACGGGCAGCGGGGCAGTTGGCGGTGCATGCGGTGCACGAGGAAGAGCCGGGGCTGGACGAGGAGGGCATGCTGGCGCTGGCGCTGAATTTGCGGCGGATGGCGCAGTGGTTGGGGTTGGCGCGGGTGCAGTTGAATTGTCAGCGCGAGAGTGCGGGGCGGTTGCGGGTGGCATTGGCGCGGATTGAGGTTGCCTGAGCCGGCGCTTTCGCGAGCAGGCTCGCTCCCACAGGGAAACGCATTGCAAATGTGGGAGCGAGCCTGCTCGCGAACGGGGGCGACGCTGTCTAACGGCGGACTTGCTTCAGAGTCTCGGCAATCAAAAACGCCAATTCCAGCGACTGGTCGGCATTCATCCGTGGATCGCAGTGGGTGTGATAACGGTCGGACAAGCCATCCTCGGTAATCGGTCGCGCGCCGCCGATGCACTCGGTGACATTCTGTCCGGTCATCTCGATATGGATGCCGCCGGCATAGCTGCCTTCCGCTTCGTGCACCTGGAAGAACTGCTTCACCTCGCCGAGGATCTGCGCGAAGTCACGGGTCTTGTAGCCGCTGCTGGCCTTGATGGTGTTGCCGTGCATCGGATCGGAGCTCCACAGCACCTGCTTGCCTTCGCGCTGGACCGCGCGGATCAGTGCCGGCAGATGATCGCCGACCTTGTTCGCACCCATCCGCGCGATCAGGTTCAAGCGGCCCGGATCGTTGTCCGGGTTGAGCACGTCGATCAGGCGGATCAGGTCATCAGGGTTCATGCTCGGGCCGACTTTGACCCCGATCGGGTTGTTCACCCCGCGCAGGAATTCAACGTGCGCGCCGTCGAGCTGGCGGGTGCGGTCGCCGATCCACAGCATGTGCGCCGAGCAATCGTAGTAATCGTTGGTCAGGCTGTCGCGGCGTACGAAGGCTTCTTCGTAGTTCAGCAGCAGCGCTTCGTGGGCAGTGAAGAAACTGGTTTCGCGCAGTTGCGGCGAGCTGTCCATGCCGCAGGCGCGCATGAACGCGAGGGTTTCATCGATGCGGTCGGCGAGGTGGCTGTACTTCTCGGCCAGCGCCGAGTTGGCGATGAAATCCAGGTTCCACTTGTGCACTTGATGCAGGTCGGCAAAACCGCCCTGGGCGAAAGCGCGCAACAGGTTCAAGGTCGCTGTGGACTGATGATAGGACTGCAGCAAACGCTCCGGATCCGGCACGCGGCTTTTTTCGTCGAAGCCGATGCCGTTGACGATGTCGCCACGGTAGGCCGGCAGGGTTACGCCGCCGATGGTTTCGTCGTTGGCCGAACGCGGTTTGGCGAACTGGCCGGCCATGCGCCCGACCTTGACCACCGGGCAGCCAGCGGCGAAGGTCATGACGATTGCCATTTGCAGCAACACTTTGAAGGTGTCGCGGATCTTCGCGGCGGAGAATTCGGCGAAACTTTCCGCGCAATCGCCGCCCTGCAACAGAAACGCGCGACCCTGGGTGACTTCGGCGAACTGGCGGCGCAGCTCGCGCGCTTCGCCGGCGAACACCAGCGGCGGATAGCTGGCCAGGGTCTGCTCGACCTGGCGCAGGTGCGAGGCGTCGGGGTATTGCGGTTGTTGCTGGATCGGCAGGGCGCGCCAGCTGTCAGGGCTCCACGGTTGGCTCATCACGGTCTCGAAGTTCATACGCAGGGAAGCGCCATGTTAGCAGCAATTAGTGCGTGACCTGCTCCCGCCCCATCGCCGACAATCGCCGCTTTGCCACGGCGCCACAGCGGTGCCATCGCGTCACCGCGCCCGGTGACCATCAGGAGACGAAATGACTGAGGAGCGCGTCGAGCATCTGCTCGCCGAAGTACAGGATGAGTTCGGCGTGATTCGCGTGCTGGAAGTGGCCGATTACCGCTTTCTCGAGTTCGGCGATGCGATCGAGCAGAGCTGCGTGTTCACCGCCGACCCGAGCTGGCTGGAGTACGACTACACCCGCGCGATGCTGATCGGCGCGCTATGCCACGAGCAGCCGGAGAGTGCGCTGTTTCTCGGTTTGGGCGCCGGCACGCTGACCCAGGCTTGCCTGAAGTTTCTGCCGCTGGAAGACGTCGAAGCCATCGAACTGCGCCCGGACGTGCCGCGTCTGGCCATCGAATATCTCGGTCTGGATGATGATCCGCGTTTGTACATCCGCGTCGGCGATGCGCTGGAATTGCTGCCGACTGCCGAGCCGGCGGATCTGATTTTCGTCGACCTCTATACCGATGTCGGTCCCGGTGTCGGGCATCTGGCCTGGAGTTTTCTCGGCGATTGTCAGAAGCGCCTGAATCCGGGCGGCTGGCTGGTGATCAACCAGTGGGCCACCGACGATGGCAAGCCGCTGGGCGCAGCGTTGTTGCGCGGGCTCTATCACCGGCACTACTGGGAGTTGCCGGTGAAGGAGGGCAACGTGATTCTGATCGTTCCGGCGGATCTCGATCAGGCGCTGGACATGCAGGCGCTGACCCAACGAGCCGAAGCGCTGGCGCCGCAGCTGGGTTATTCGTTGCAGTCGTTGATCAACAGTATTCGCCCCGCAACCTGAGTGGCGAATCGGTCAACTGTAGGAGCTGCCGAAGGCTGCGATCTTTTGATCTTGATTTTTTGAAGATCAAAATCAAAAGATCGCAGCCTTCGGCAGCTCCTACAGGGGGGGCACTCATCAGATGCCTTTGAAAATCCCTGGCCTCCGCTCCACCAACGACCGCACCCCCTCCCGGGCATCCTCAGTGGCGAGCAACTTCTTCACCAGCGCCGGTAATGCCTGCGCCGCCGCTGTCTCACCCTCATAACGCGCCTGTCGCGCTGACATCAAGGTCGCCTGCACGCCCAGCGGTGCCTGCCGGGCAATCCGTTCGGCCAGCTCGATCGCGCGGGGCAGCAAATCTTCGCTGGCCATCACTTCCTGGACCAAGCCCAGATGCAACGCATCGTGGGCATCGAACTCATCGCCGGTGAGCAACCAGCGCATCGCGTTGCCCCAGCCGGCAATCTGCTGGAAACGCAAAGTCGCGCCGCCAAACGGAAAGATCCCACGCTGCACTTCCATCTGCGCGAAGCGGGTATTGCTCGCGCACAGGTTGATGTCCGCCGCCAGCATCAGCTCGATGCCGATGGTCAGGCAGTAACCCTGCGCGGCGACGATGACCGGTTTGCTCACCCGTGGGCCGACGAAAACGCCCCAGGGATCGCAGCCGCCGCTCGGAACCTGCCAACCTTCGGCCAGCGCCGCGCTGGCATTGACCAGATCGAGCCCGGCGGTGAAGTGTTCGCCATGGCCGAACACCACGGCGACCCGCGCTTCGCGGTCGGCTTCGAATTCGCCGTAGGCCAGGCTCAGATCGTTGAGCAGGTCGATATCGAAAGCGTTGCGCTTGGCCGCCCGATCGAGGCCGATCAAGTGCACATGACCACGACGTTCTCGGCTGACGCGGCCGGCGCAGGGCTGATTCATGGCTAAATCCTCAAGCGGGAAGGGCGGGTGCGCGGCGCTTTGCCGCAGGTCGGTGAACCGTTTAAGCGTCATCGCCCGCAGGGCCGGGCCTTTGCAAAATAGACCGTTGCGCGATTATCCGCAAAACCCCGTTACACGGCGGTGACACACGGATAAAGGCCACAAAAAAAGCTCCCTTTTCGGGCGAAATCCGGTATAGTGCGCGCCGGCCTTTAACCGGGCCGCGTTTAGGTAGCGCATTTCCCGAAGTCAGCTTCGGCTGCACGTCCGCATTGCGGGCTCTTCCTTGACGATTCATCTTCATTCATTCGTTTTCGCAAATCCCCGCCGACAAAGCTGCCAGGGCGACTCTTGAGTCTCAACACGGCATGCGCAGCTTTGGAGCATGGGTCTTTGCGGATGCACTTAGAGGCAGACCCATGACCCAGGAAACCGGCGGATTCGCCGCTTTTAATCTCAACCCGAATATTCTTGCAGCCGTCGCAGCGACTGGCTACGAAGAGCCTTCGGCGATTCAGCAGCAATCGATCCCGATCATCATGGCCGGCCAGGACATGATTGGCCAGGCGCAAACCGGTACCGGTAAAACCGCCGCGTTCGCACTGCCTATCCTGCACCGCATCGATCCTGCCAAGCGCGAACCGCAAGCCCTGATCCTGGCGCCAACCCGAGAGTTGGCGCTGCAAGTAGCAACCGCTTTTGAAACCTACGCCAAGCAAATGCCAGGCGTTACCGTCGTGGCTGTCTACGGCGGCGCGCCGATGGGCCCGCAACTCAAGGCAATCCGTAATGGCGCACAGATTGTTGTCGCTACTCCGGGTCGTCTGTGCGACCACCTGCGTCGCGACGAGAAAGTCCTGTCGACCGTGAACCATCTGGTTCTCGACGAAGCTGACGAAATGTTGAAGCTGGGCTTCATGGATGACCTGGAAGTCATCTTCAAGGCTCTGCCATCGACCCGCCAGACCGTGCTGTTCTCGGCGACCCTGCCGCAGTCGATCCGCGCCATTGCCGAACGCCATCTGCGCGATCCGCAACACGTCAAGATCCAGACCAAGACCCAGACCGTTACCGCGATCGAACAGGCTCACCTGTTGGTTCACGCTGACCAGAAAACCTCGGCCGTACTCAGCCTGCTGGAAGTCGAAGACTTCGACGCGCTGATCATGTTCGTGCGCACCAAGCAAGCGACCCTGGACCTGGCCAGCGCCCTCGACGCCAAAGGCTACAAAGCCGCTGCGTTGAACGGTGACATTGCCCAGAACCAGCGTGAGCGCGTGATCGACTCGCTCAAGGATGGCCGCCTGGACATCGTTGTCGCGACCGACGTTGCTGCCCGTGGTCTGGACGTTCCGCGCATCACTCACGTGTTCAACGTTGACATGCCGTACGACCCGGAATCCTACGTGCACCGTATCGGCCGTACCGGCCGTGCCGGTCGCGAAGGTCGTGCACTGCTGCTGGTGACTCCACGTGAGCGCCGCATGCTGCAAGTGATCGAGCGCGTAACCGGTCAGAAAGTTGCCGAAGTACGCCTGCCAGACGCTCAAGCCGTTCTCGATGCACGCATCAAGAAACTGACCAACAGCCTGTCGCCGCTGGTTGCTGATGCCGAATCGACTCACGGTGAACTGCTTGATCGCCTGACTGCCGACATCGGTTGCACCCCGCGTGCACTGGCCGCTGCGCTGCTGCGCAAGGCTACCAACGGTCAAGCGCTGAACCTGGCCGCGATCGAGAAGGAACGTCCACTGGTGCCGAACAACGCACCGCGTGGCGACCGTCCTGAGCGTTCCGGTGATCGTCCTGATCGTGGTGACCGCGAGCGTCGCGCGCCAATGCCTTTGGGCGAAGGCCGTGCTCGTTGCCGTACCGCGTTGGGTGCGCGTGACGGTATCGCTGCGAAAAACCTGCTGGGCGCCATCCTCAACGAAGGCGGTCTGGCCCGTGAAGCGATCGGTCGCATCCAGGTGCGTGACAGCTTCAGCCTCGTCGAGCTGCCGGAAGAAGGTCTGGAAAAACTCCTGACCAAACTGAAGGACACTCGCGTGGCCGGTAAGCAGCTCAAGCTGCGTCGCTACCGCGAAGATTGATCCGCCCTCGGGCTGATTGATCGAACATAAAAAATCCCCGACTGGTTCGGGGATTTTTTTTGCCTGCTCTCAAGATCAAAAGATCACAGCCTTCGGCAGCTCCTACATTTTGGAATGTGATCCACTGTAGGAGCTGCCGAAGGCTGCGATCTTTTGCTGTTAACCGAAACGATAGATATCCATGCCCAGCGCGCCCATCGTGAAGCCTTGATGAGCAATGCTGAAATTCCCGCCAGCACCGCGAGCAAAATACAACGGCAACAAGTGCTCATCACTCGGGTGACTGCGCACCGCATTCGGCGCCTGCTGGCGATAATCATGCAGCGCCGTTTCATCGTCGGCCGCCAGCTTGTCGATCATCCAGTCACGAAAATCCCGCGCCCACGGTTCAATGCTTTCCGGGCCGGCATGCCAGTCCAGCTCGCGGAGGTTGTGGGTGATGCTGCCGGAGCCGATCAACAGAATGCCGTGTTCGCGCAGGCTCGCCAGCGCACGGCCAACTCGCGTCTGCAACGCCGGCCCGCCACGACTCGGCAGCGAGACTTGCACCACCGGAATATCGGCCTGCGGATACATCAACGACAGCGGCACCCAGACACCATGATCGAACGGTCGTTGCGGATCGAGCCGAGCCGGCAATTCATGGGCGTTCAGCAGTTCAGCCACTTCGGCGGCCAGCTGCGGATTGCCCGGGGCCGGGTACTGAACTTCAAACAGCGCGCGGGGGAAACCGCCGAAGTCGTGCCAGGTTTGCGGGCGCGGGTGGCTGCTGACGAGCAACTCGTGGCTTTCCCAGTGTGCAGAAACGATGACGATGGCTTTGGGACGCGGCAGTTCGGCGGCCAGTCGCGCCAGTGCCGGGCCGCTGGCACCGGGCTCCAGCGCCAGCATCGGTGAACCGTGGGAGATAAACAGGCTGGGCAACATGGACGGGCTCCTGAGCGCTAAGATGAGCCATCTTCAGTCAGATCATCGATCTGAATCCAATATAAGTTCCTGCGGTTTTTCATCGGTTTTTCGGGAGTGATCCATGCAGCCTGAGTTTTGGTACAAGAAATGGGATTCGAACCAGATCGGCTTTCATCAGTCCGAGGCCAACCCGTATTTGCAGCGCTATTGGCCGGAGCTGGCGATTGCACCGTCGGCGCGTGTGCTGGTGCCGCTGTGCGGGAAGAGTCTGGATCTGCTCTGGCTTGCCGGGCAGGGGCATCAGGTGCTTGGAGTGGAGCTAGCGGAAAAGGCTGTCGAGGAGTTTTTCAGCGAACATCAGTTGCAGCCGCAGATCAGCGAGCAGGGCGCATTCAAGGTTTATCGCACTGTTGCGTTCGAATTGTGGTGCGGTGATTTTTTCGCGCTGACGGCAGAGGATGTTGCCGGTTGCACCGCGCTGTACGACCGCGCCGCGCTGATTGCCTTGCCGGACGCGATGCGCCAGCGCTACGCGGGGCATTTGCAACAGTTGCTGGCGCCGGAGATGAAAGGGCTGGTGATTACCCTGGATTACGATCAGTCGCAGATCCCGGGACCGCCGTTTGCGGTGAATGATGATGAGGCGCAGCGGCTGCTGGGCCAGGGTTGGCAGCTGGAGAAACTGGAAGAGCGGGATATTCTGGCTGAGAGCCCCAAGTTTCTGCAGGGCGGGGTTGAGTGGTTGGTGGAGCGGGTTTATCGGGTTTCATCCAGATAGTTTTGTCTTAGCCGTTCGGTCCCCATCGCTGGCAAGCCAGCTCCCACAAGGTCCGGGTTGCACACAACATTTGTGATTAGCGCTGAACCTGTGGGAGCTGGCTTGCCAGCGATGGGCCAGATAAAACAACCAATTTTCTCAAGGCATAAAAAAGGCCTGCATCTCTGCAGGCCTTCTTCTTACAGCGAAGGAATCAACCGCGACGACGCAGTGCGTCAATACGCTCTTCCAGCGGCGGGTGGCTCATGAACATGCGGGCGAAGCCCTGTTTGATGCCACCGTTGATGCCGAAGGCGTTCAGGGTGTCGGGCATGTGCACCGGCAGGCCCTGTTCGGCACGCAGGCGTTGCAGAGCGCCAATCATCGCGCTGGTACCGGCCAGGCGGGCGCCGGCTTCGTCGGCACGAAATTCGCGCTTGCGCGAGAACCACATGACGATTGCGCTGGCGAGGATGCCCAGCACCAGTTCGGCGAAGATGGTCGCCACGTAGTAAGCGATGCCCTGGCCTTCTTCGTTCTTGAAGATGACCTTGTCGACGAAGTTGCCGATGATCCGCGCGAAGAACATCACAAAGGTGTTCACCACGCCCTGGATCAGCGCCAGCGTGACCATGTCGCCGTTGGCGACGTGACCGATTTCGTGGGCCAGTACGGCTTTCACTTCATCGGGCGAGAATCGCTCGAGCAGGCCCTGGCTGACCGCGACCAGCGCGTCGTTCTTGTTCCAGCCGGTAGCGAAAGCATTCGCTTCGTAGGCCGGGAAAATCCCGACTTCAGGCATCTTGATCCCGGCTTCGCGGGACAATTGCTCGACCGTTTGCAGCAGCCATTGCTCATGACGGGTGCGTGGCTGGCTGATGATTTGCGTGCCGGTGCTCATCTTCGCCATCCACTTGGAGATGAACAGCGAGAACAGCGAGCCGGCGAAACCAAAGACCGCACAGAAGACCAGCAGCTGACTGAGGTCGAGGTCGACCCCGTTGGCCGCCATGAACCCGTTGAAGCCGAACAGGCTCAGGGTGATGCTGGCTATCAGCACGACCGCCAGGTTAGTGGCCAAAAACAGCAGGATGCGCATCATGGTTGTAGAACTCTCCTCAAGCTAAAGATGTAGCGTACTGCGGGGTATATAAGGTGCGGCACCGGGCTATTCAACCGAGTGACTATTTCAAACTGTGTCCTACAGCGGTTTCCTGAGCAAAAAGAAAATTCCCACCCTCGATTCCGACACGGATGACACAGCCTTTCGCCCCGCCGCCATTAGGTCAGATACGTCTGTACGGCTCGCATCGCAAGTGTAGAAGGGCTGCAAAGGCGCGGAACAAAGATGTGTTGCTGAATCAGACAGTGCGCAACAGCCAATCCGTTGCGCACTGCTGGCCCATTACTGGCGGTAGGACTTGAGGAAGTTGCCGATGCGGCCGATGGCCATTTCCAGATCATCGACGCGGGGCAGGGTGACCACGCGGAAGTGATCCGGCCACGGCCAATTGAATGCCGTGCCCTGCACCACCAGCAGCTTCTCGGAAAGCAGCAGATCAAGCACGAATTTCTCGTCGTTGTGGATCGGGCAGACCTTCGGGTCGATTTTCGGGAACGCGTACAGCGCGCCCATCGGCTTCACGCAGCTGACGCCGGGAATATCGTTAAGCAACTCCCAGGTGCGATTGCGCTGCTCCAGCAGGCGACCCTGTGGCAGCACCAGATCGTTGATGCTCTGGTAGCCGCCCAGCGCGGTCTGGATCGCGTGCTGGCTCGGCACGTTGGCGCACAGGCGCATGTTGGCCAGCATGTCGATGCCTTCGATGTAGCTCTGCGCGTTGTGTTTCGGCCCGGAAATGGCAATCCAGCCGGAGCGGAAACCGGCCACGCGGTAGGATTTCGACAGGCCGTTGAAGGTCAGGCAGAGCAGGTCCGGGGCCAGCGAAGCGGTGCAGATGTGCACGGCGTCGTCATAAAGAATCTTGTCGTAGATCTCATCGGAGAACACCACCAGATTGTGCGCCCGGGCGATTTCCAGCATGCCCAGCAACACTTCCTTCGAGTACACCGCACCGGTCGGGTTGTTCGGGTTGATGATCACCATGGCCTTGGTGTTCGGGGTGATCTTGGCCTTGATGTCGGCCAGATCCGGGAACCAGTCGGCGCCTTCGTCGCACAGATAATGCACAGCGTTACCGCCAGCGAGGCTGACGGCAGCGGTCCACAGCGGATAGTCCGGGGCTGGCACCAGCACTTCGTCGCCGTTGTTGAGCAGCGCCTGCAGCGACATCACGATCAGCTCGGACACACCGTTGCCCAGGTAGATGTCTTCGATGCCGACACCTTCAACCTGCTTCTGCTGGTAGTACTGCATCACCGCCTTGCGCGCGCTGAACAGGCCTTTGGAATCGCTGTAGCCCTGCGCGGTCGGCAGGTTGCGGATCACGTCCTGGAGGATTTCGTCCGGCGCTTCGAAACCAAACGGCGCCGGGTTGCCGATGTTCAGCTTGAGGATGCGCTGGCCTTCCTCTTCCAGTCGTTTGGCGTGCTTGAGCACCGGGCCGCGAATGTCGTAGCAGACGTTGGCGAGCTTGTTCGATTTGCTGAACTGCATGGCGATGTGATCCCGAAAATGAACGATCCAGGCGGCAAATGGACAACCGTACTGGGATTGCTGCGTCTTCGCACAGGCGGAGGTCTGGCGCTTTAGCGCTCAGAATCCGTTTGAATGCGCCCGGTCTGGCTGCCAGACTGGCGCGTGACGAGGCGCAATCATACGTGCCGCCCGATCCGTGGAAAAGGTACAGATCGGGCTTTTTCAGCCGCTGAGGTGTGATGATGGAAAAGTTGCAGAAAACCCTGGAAGAATGGCGTGCCATGCTCGACCCCGAGCAGTACAACGTCTGCCGTCTGAGTGCCACCGAGCGTCCGTTCTCGGGCAAATACAACGACACCAAAACCGACGGTGTCTACCACTGTGTCTGCTGCAACGAGCCTTTGTTCGATTCGAAGACCAAATTCGACTCCGGCTGCGGCTGGCCGAGCTTTTACGCGCCGATCGGCGATAGCGCGATGGCTGAGATCCGCGACACGAGCCACGGCATGATTCGCACCGAAGTGAAATGCGCGCGCTGCGATGCGCATCTGGGGCACGTATTCCCGGATGGCCCGCCACCCACCGGCCTGCGTTATTGCATCAACTCGGTGTGCCTGAATCTCGAGCCGCGCGAATAACCAAAGCAGGCGACATTGCGTCGCCTTTTTATCGAGCAATTAGATTGCACACAATTCAATTGCTCGTTATGTTTGCGCCTTCCTGACCATTGCGGAGCCGACCCATGAGCGACAACCTGCTGAATATTCCGTGCACCACCATCAAGGGTGAGCAAAAGACCTTGGCCGATTTCGCCGGTAAAGCGGTGCTGGTGGTCAATACCGCGAGCAAGTGTGGCTTCACTCCGCAATACAAGGGCCTCGAAGAACTCTGGCAAACCTACAAGGATCAAGGGCTGGTGGTACTGGGTTTCCCGTGCAACCAGTTTGGCAAGCAGGAGCCGGGCAATGAGGGCGCCATCAGCGAATTCTGCGAACTGAATTTCGGCGTCAGCTTCCCGCTGTTCAAGAAGATCGACGTCAACGGCGCCGATGCTCACCCGCTGTTCGTGCAGTTGAAGAAGCGCGCCCCGGGCCTGCTCGGCTCGCAGGGCATCAAGTGGAATTTCACCAAGTTCCTGATCGGCAAGGATGGCCAGTTGGTCAAGCGTTTCGCCCCGACGACCAAGCCGCAGGACCTGAGCGGCGAGATCGAAGCTTTGCTGAAATGAGTCAGCCGAGTGATTCGCTGAAGCTCGACAGCCAGTTGTGCTTCAAGCTGTACGCGGCCTCGCGGGCGGTGATTCGTGCCTACAAGCCGATGCTCGATCAGTTGGGCCTGACCTACCCGCAGTACCTGGCGATGCTGGTGCTGTGGGAATGGCAGGATGCTGCGCCGGAGCAACCGACGGTCAAGGCCTTGGGCGAGCGTCTGGCGCTGGACTCGGGGACATTGACGCCATTGCTCAAGCGTCTGGAGCAGATCGATCTGGTCCAGCGCAGGCGCTCGGCGCGCGACGAACGTGAGATGCATCTGAGCCTGACGCCTGCCGGAGCCGCATTGCGCGAGCGGGTCGGTCCGCTGAAAGCGCGCCTGCTCTGCGACAGTGGCGTTGATCTGGACCGGCTCAATGATTTGCGCGCCGGCCTCGATCATTTGCTCGGGCAAATCAAAGCGCTGGCATAGTCGGCATCCACTGATCGAGCAGCGCGGCGAGTTCTTCGCGGCGAAACGGTTTGGCCAGATAGTCGCTCATGCCCGCCGCGCGGCAGCGTTCGCGTTCCTCGGACATGGCATTGGCGGTCAGCGCGACAATCGGCAGATTCGGCCAGCGCCCGCTCTGGCGAATCTGCCGACTGGCTTCATAGCCATCCATCACCGGCATATTGCAATCCATCAGCACCAGATCGAAGTCGGCAAACTCCAGCTGATCCAGCGCCTCGGCGCCATGCCCCGCCACCACCACATCGCAGCCAAGCTTGCCGAGCATGCCTTTTGCCACCAGTTGATTGACCGGGTTGTCCTCGACCAGCAGCACCTTGCCCCGGCGCGCGGACGGCGAGGCGTCCGCTTGCGCTTCGGTGAGGGCGGCGACCTCCGGTTGCAGAATCCGTCGCAGATGCTGGTACAGCGCGTTGCGCGCCAGCGGCCGGGCTTGCTGCTGCAAGGGGGCGAGGGCGGCGGCTTCTTCGCTGGGCAGAAAACTGCCGTAAGCAGTCACCAGCAGAATCGGCGCGGTGATGCTCGGGCGCAGACCGAACAGGCATTCCGGACAATCGGTGATCAGCACATCCGGATTCAGGCCCAGCAGCGAATCATCAATAGTGCGCTGCGTGTATTCCAGGCCCCACACCGGCAACAGGCTTTTCAGCAATTCCGCCAGGCCACTGCTGGCAGCGGTGATGGCGAGAACCTTGCCGCGTAACGGCTGCGGAGGGAGGGCGCGAGTGTGGCAGGGCAGTGGCAGCTCGGCACAGAACTGGCTGCCGAAGCCGCTTTCGGAACTGATGGTCAGTCGACCCTGCATCGCCTCGCACAGGTTGTACGTCAGCGCCAGCCCCAGCCCGGTGCCGCCGTACTGACGGGTGATACCAGCTCCGGCCTGGGTGAACGGCTGGAAGATTTTCACCTGCGCTTCCTGGGCGATGCCGATGCCGGTGTCGCAGACTTCGATGCGCACGCCACCCTTGTGTGCCGACAGGCGCACATCGACCCGACCGAAACGGGTGAATTTCAGCGCGTTGGACAGCAGGTTGCTGACGATCTGCCGCACCCGGGTCGGGTCGCCCAGCACCAGCGCCGGGAAGTGCGGCTCGATCAGGCAGGTCAGCTCGACGCTCGGCGCGGCGTTCTGCGAGAGCAGGTTGGCGGTGTCCTCGATCAGCGAGCCGAGGTCGAACGGGATGTTTTCCAGCTCCAGTTGCCCGGCGTCGAATTTCGACAGGTCGAGAATATCGTTGAGCAGTTCCACCAGCACCTTGCCCGAGTCGTGGGCGATCGACAGTTGTTGCTGCTGCTCGGCGTTGAGCGGGCCGTCCAGTGACAGTGCGATCATCCCCAGCAAACCGTTGAGCGGTGTGCGGATTTCATGGCTCATATTGGCCAGAAACGCCGAACGCGCTTCGGCCATGTCCAGCGCTGTGCGGCGGGCCACTTCGAGCTCTTCGTTGGATTGACTGAGGCGGGCGTTGATTGCCTTGAGCTCGGCGGTGCGCGCCGAAACGATGTCTTCCAGTTGCGCGAGGTATTCGGTCAGGCGGTTTTCTGCGGTTCGCCGCTGCTGGATTTCGGTGGCGATGTTTTCGAACTGCTGATTGGCGACTTTGACCAGCACGCCGATTTCATCGTTGCCGTGGCCGGCCGGGCACTCAAGCGTGGTCGGCTCGGCGCTGCGCGGGTCGCGGCCGCTGAGTTCACGGATGACCCGCACCAACGGCTTGGTCAGCATCACGTAGAACAACGCCAGGAGGATGCCGGTCAGCAGCAGACTGCGGGCGAAACCGTTGAGCAGGGTGACTTCCGCGCGGCGCAAGAAGCGGCTGCCAAAGGCGTAAGTGTCGACTTCCAGTTTGAGGACGCCGAGGGATTCGTTGGGCAAATGGTCGAGGTACAGGCGATCTTCGAAATGACGCTTGGCGCCGAACAGGAAGTCGCTGATCAGCCGATAGCTGCTCTGCAGTTCCGGGCGTTTGACGTTGGCCAGGACGGTCTCGTTGTTGTCGATCAATTGCGCGGCGATGATCGCCGGCGAGCGCAGCAGGCCGAGAGTGAGCTCCTGCGCCAGTTCGGCATCGATGTTGTAGGCGATGCGCGAGGCCGGATTGTGGCTGATTTCCAGCAGTGCGAGGATTTCCCGGTTGATGGAAGCGTCTTCGCTGGCATAATCGATGCCGATCTGCAGCAGACTGAGCAGGGTGCCCAGAATGAACCCGACCAGCACGGTAAGCCTGGCTTGCTTGTAAGACAGCCGGTGGGTGAATTTGATATCCATGGGTTGTTGAACCACTTCCGTTTCCCTTCGCTGCTCAAGCATAGTCGATCATGCAGGGATACCGAGGTTCCCGAATCGCCTTGTAACAAGGCTTGCTGAGGCGATTTTATCTGTGTGTCGTCGCTGGATCGTCATCATCACTGTGAAAGTGCCCGAGGAGAAGACGTGGATTCCCGATTGAATGCTTTTCTTGAACGCGCCGAGTCGGTTCTGGCGCGAATCGAACCACTGTTGCCGGCACCGCGCCCCGTTATTGACTGGAACACATGCCTGGCAGCGCGCTGGCAGCGTGACGGTCGCAGCGGCTACCTGTTGCCGCTGGAAGTCAGCCTCGACATGCGTCTGTCCGACCTGATCGGCGTCGACCGGCAGTTGGAGCAGTTGGGGCGCAACACACAACAATTTCTTGATGGCATGCCGGCCAACCACGCCTTGCTCTGGGGCTCGCGCGGTACCGGCAAGTCTTCGCTGGTGCGTGCGTTGCTGGCTGAGCACGCCGCTGCCGGCCTGCGTCTGATCGAGATCGAACGCGATCACTTGGCTGACCTGCCACGGGTGGTCGAGCAAGTCGCCAAATTGCCGCAACGTTTCGTGCTGTTCTGCGATGACCTGTCGTTCGAATCCGGCGAAGGCGACTACCGCGTGCTGAAAAGCGTGCTCGACGGTTCGCTCGAGCAGGCACCCGACAACGTCTTGCTGTACGCCACTTCCAACCGCCGCCACCTGGTGCCGGAAAAGGAAAGCGACAACGAAAACTGGAAGCGCGTCGACGGCGAGTTGCACCCGAGCGAAGCGGTGGAAGACAAGATCGCCCTGTCTGATCGTTTCGGTCTGTGGCTGTCGTTCTACCCGTTTACCCAGGAACATTTTCTCAACGTCGTCGAGCACTGGATCGGCCAGTTGGCCGCCAAGGCCAACCTGAGCTGGCAGCGCGACGAAGCACTGGACATCCTCGCCGTGCGCTGGGCCACCGGCCGCGGTAATCGCAACGGACGTTGCGCGTATCAATTCGCCCGCTACTGGGTGGGACTGAAATTGCTGGAGCACAAGGCATGATTGATTTGCAACAAAGCGGCCAGGGCCTCGAAGGCTACGGTATGTTGGCCGCGCAACTGGAATCGCTACTGGCGGACGAACGCGACTTCATCGCCAATGCCGCGCAGTTTTCCGCGTTCCTGTTCAACCAGCTCGATGATCTGAACTGGGCCGGTTTCTACCTCAATCGCAACGAAGAGCTGGTGCTCGGCCCGTTTCAGGGCCAGATCGCTTGCGTGCGCATCCCGTTCGGGCGCGGTGTGTGCGGCGCTGCTGCTGCCAGCCTGCAAACCCAGCGCGTCGAGGATGTACATGCCTTCCCGGGCCACATCGCCTGCGACAGCGCGTCCAACAGCGAACTGGTAGTGCCCTTGGTCAAGGACGGACGCCTGATCGGTGTGCTCGACCTCGACAGCCCGAAGCTGGCGCGTTTCGGCGCCGAAGATCAGGCCGGCATCGAGCAACTGGCGGCGATTTTCCTGCGCCTGACCGACTGCTGATCAACCGCTGAGGCCAGCCTTGTGCAGCAGGCTGGCCGTATCCACGCTGTCGATTTGCGCGGGATCGAGAAACCGCGTCGCGTACTGCATGTACACACCCTCATTGATGAACAGGCCGAACAACGGCGCATCGATGTGCGCTTCACGGCACATGGTCGCCATGATCCCCAGCGCCTCGCTCAACGACTTGGCTTTCTTGTAAGGGCGATCGGCGGCAGTCAGCGCTTCGAAAATATCGGCAATCGCCATCATCCTCGCCGGCAGGCTCATTTCCTCGCGCTTCAGCCGTTTCGGATACCCGGTGCCGTCCATTTTTTCATGATGGCCGCCGGCGATCTCGGCAATGCTGTCCAAGTGACCGGGGAAGGGCAGGTGGCTGAGCATCATGATCGTCTGCACCATGTGATGGTTGATGATGTAGCGCTCTTCGCGGGTCAGCGTGCCACGGGCGATCTTCAGGTTGTGCAACTCGCCGCGGTTGTACTTGTACGCGGGTACATCGAGTTTGAAGCCCCAGGGGTTGTCCTCGGGGATCAGCTCGTTCTTGTCGCGTTCGATCAGATGCTCGGGTTTGTCGGCAAGCAGTCTTTCACTGACGGGCAGTGTCGGCGCCGATGTTTTTGCCTGGCGGCGGTTTTCTTCCCAGGACACACCGAGGCGATCATCAAGTGTGCGCAGCCATCTGCGTTGCGCGACTTGCTCAAGGCGCAGCAGATCGGCCTCGGCCATGGCCTCGCCACCGAGATTGCAGCGGGCGACAAAGGCGAAGTCGTCGTCGAGCATCAGCAACTCACTATCACGGGCGCGGGCCAGCGCCGCTTCGTCTGCACCGCTTGCCAGCGTCTGCCAGTAGTTGATCCACACGTCACGCTTGAGCACTTCGAAGCGGGTGCGGATTTCGTGGATGCGGTCGTTGATGGTTTCGAGTTTGGTGGCCTTGTCGACTACGTATTCCGGCGTCGTGACCTTGCCGCAATCGTGCAGCCACGCTGCGATGTGCAACGCCTCCCATTCATCCTCGCTCGGTTGGTAAGCGCTGAAC
Source organism: Pseudomonas sp. 67(2021) (assembly GCF_017491835.1). Lineage (NCBI taxonomy): Bacteria > Pseudomonadati > Pseudomonadota > Gammaproteobacteria > Pseudomonadales > Pseudomonadaceae > Pseudomonas > Pseudomonas sp. 67(2021). Next base: position 85,333 of record NZ_JAFGYL010000014.1, on the reverse strand, counting down.
GCCGGGTCCTGGCTTGCCGCAGCAGCCTGGGCGAGCATCAGCGTCAATTCCGGCACCCGCTGGCAATGGCCGCCGGTGTAGGGGCTCTTGGCATCGATCGCGCTGGCGAGCAGTTGGATGAAGGCATCGAGCAGTTGTTTTTGCCGCGCTTGCAGACGCTGACTTTCGATGCTCACCGCCGCCGCGCCGGACACCGCCTGCAAGAAGGCGATACGATCGGGGCGCAGCTTTTCCAGATCGCCCGGCGCACCGCTGTCATTGACCAGCAGAATCAGCAGGCCGATGGTTTCGTCGTGCTGGTTGTGCAGGCGGATACCGATCAAGTGAATGCGCGGTGATTCCATGGCCAAGAGGATTTTCTGCAAGTCGCCGGCCTGATCGAAGCCCAGATGGCTGACGGTATTGTTGGCGCTGGCCAGTTGCTCGAACCACGCCGGGCCGGTGTTCTTATGCAGCTCGCGTCCCTCAATGTCGAACGCCTCCAGCTTCTGCGGCACGCCATCGATGACCAGTCCATAAGGTTCCATGCGCGCGCCGTCGGCCTCGCGCAGGTAGATCAGACCGGCCTGCGCCTGAGCGATCTGCACGGTTTCGAACAGCACGCGTTCGAGTAGCGGGGCAAAACGGGTTTCGGCGCAAAGGCTGTCGGTGATGCGGAAGAAACTGCCGAGGGTTTCTTTCATCCGCGCCATCGACAGGCTCAATTGATCGACTTCCAGTACGGGCGAGCGGCGCGCCAGCGGAGAACTGAAGTCGAAGCTGCGGATCGCGTCGGCTTCCTTGACCAGCGCATGCAGCGGCTTGACCAGAATCCGCGAAATCACCCAGCCCAATGGCAGGCACAGCAACAGGATGGCCAGGGTGATCAGCGCGCCTTGCCAGCGCATCCGGAACGCATCAACCAGCAATTCGTCTTCCGGCACCAGCAGCGCCAGTTGCAGACCTTTCGGCCCGCCTTCCTCAATGCTGGTGCGCGCGACGATCCATTGCCGGTCGTTTACTTGCAGACGCTTGCCGATAGTGTCGGAGCTGAGCAGCGCGTTCAGCTCAGGGCTGAGATCGGCCGCTCTGGCCAGACGCGCAGTGCGGTCATCGACGATCAGGCGATGGCTGTCGTGATAGGCCACGGCGTTGCCATCGGTGTCGTACAGTGCGATCTCTGTCGAAGGCGTGACACGGTGCTTGCCCAGGGCGGTCGACAGCGAAGCGAGGGTCAGGTCGGCGCCGATCACCGCGTTCTCGCCGCTGCGCCGTGCCAGCGTGGTGCCGACATTGTGGGTCGAGAAAAATACATAGGGCTCGGTGGTGATTTGCCCGGCCTGTTGCAGGGCGTCGCTGAACCAGGTGCGGCTGCGCGGATCGTACGGCTCGTCCGGATGATCGCGGCGGCTGAGCGGCGTCAGCGCCTGATCAAAGAACAGTGATTGCGAGCGTACAGTGCCTTGCGGCTCGTGCTCGATGCTCCAGACCTGATAGGCCGCCGCTTCCGGCGCCTGAAGCTGTGCCTTGAGTTCCGCCGTGCGCAGCGCGCGCACCATGAAGAAATCACCATTGGCGTAACCCAGATACAACGACGCCAGCGCCGGGTTATCGGTGAGCGACTGGCTGAAGGGTTTGAGCAACGGCAGGCGTTGTTGCAGATCGCTCGCGTGGGCCGCCGGGGTGTCCGCCAGCAGGCTCAGCAGGTTGCGGATCGGTTGATAGGTTGCCTGCAGATCGAGGCGTACATCCTGCTCGATGCGGTCAAACAGCTTTTCGCTGCTCGACAGGATGATCTGCGTGGTCTGGTGGTAATTGAACAGGCCCAGCACCACGCCCGTAAGCAATAAAAGAAAGGTGAACATGACGCTGATGTGCACGTGCAGCGGCAACCGGCGTTGCTCGGGGCGCAGTGGGCTGTGCATTGCAGGCTCTCCATGAATGTTTAACTCACTGCTCAGCGTCCAAGCATAGTTAAGACTCGCTGACTGTGCCTTGATCGGCCAGGGTCAATTGCTGCTGCAGGGCCTGCGCCAGTTCGAGCATCGCCTGGCTGGTTGCCGCCCAGCGACGGGCAATCTCCTGTGGCGCGAGCGCTTGCTCGCAAGCGGTCTCAAGCTCGTCACAACATTCAATCAGCCGCGAGGCCTGCGCGATGCGTGCTGCGCCCTTGATCTTGTGCGCAACCACCGCCAGCGCTTCGCGATCATCCTCGGGCGACAGCCTGAGCAGTTCCTCGCGGTCGAGGCGGCTGCTCTTGAGCAGCTCCACCAGCATGCGTCGGGTTTGCGCCGGGTTGTTACCGGTCAGCAAGCTCAGACTTTGCAGGTCGAACACCGAGGCCGGTGAAGCCGGCGTGATGCCGTCGATCCACTGTCCGAGCAGGGTCAGACTCAACGGTTTGAACAGGCAGTCGTCCATGCCGGCGAGCTTGCAGCGCTGGACTTCTTCCGGCTGGGCATTGGCGGTGAAACCCAGCACGGTGCACGGCGGGCGATGGTTTTGCAGTTCAAGCTGGCGAATCCCACGGGTCATCTCGTAGCCGTTCATCAAGGGCATGTTGCAGTCGACGATCACCAGATCGAAATGATCGGCCTTCCACCGCTCAAGGCCGCTGCAGCCATCTTCGGCAATGCTGAAGCGATGTCCGAGAAATTCCAGTTGCTGACACATGAGCAGACGGTTGGCCGGATGGTCGTCGACAACCAGGACATGTAACGGCATGGTCGCGGGCTTGATCAACGGTTCGCTTTTCGGCGGATTCGCCTTTGCCGGCAGGCTGTCCAGCGGCAGCGATATGCACACCTGAGTGCCGATGCCGGGCTGGCTGCTCAACTGCAGTTGTCCGCCCATCATTTCGCACAGGTTGCGACTGATGACCAGCCCCAGTCCGGCGCCGTTTTTTGCCTGCCGACTGCCGTTTTCCGCCTGCGAGAATGGCTCGAACAAGCGCTGTTGATCTTCGGCGCTGATGCCTGAGCCGCTGTCCTGCACGGTCAGCTGCATCAATGTTCGACCAGCAGCGTCTGCCGGGATCAGGTCGAGGGTGATCCGCACGTGGCCACTGTCGGTGAACTTGATGGCATTGCTGACCAGGTTGGACAGCACCTGCTTGAAGCGCAGCGGATCCAGATGCACATCCACAGCCGGGTGCGGCGGGTTGAAGACGACTTGCAAGGCAAGGTTTTTCTGCCGCGCGAGGCCGTCGAAGATGCGTGCAACGGAGGTCACTGTGTCGACCAGATTGATCCACTCCGGGGACAGGCTCAGACGCCCGGATTCGATGCGGGCAATGTCGAGAATATCGCCGATCAGCCCGAGCAGATCCTTGGCCGAATGGTAGGCCGTGTCGATCGAAGCGCGATCGGGGTGTTGCGGATCGATGCGTCGCAGGGTCAGTTCGAGCATGCCGATCACGGCGTTCATTGGCGTACGGATCTCATGGCTCATGGTTGCCAGGAAGGTACTTTTGGCCCGGTTCGCCTCGTCCGCCTGTTCTTTGGCTGCACGCAGTTTTTCAAACAATTGGCGGCGTTCACTGATGTCTATCCAGCCGCCGATAATCCCTTGAACGTCACCGCTGGAGTCGCGGTAGGGAAGAATCCAGTGGTAAATCGTCAAACGGCGGCTGCCGATGTGCAGAGGCCGGTCGAGGATCAACGGAATGCCTTCGGCAATGACTCTCTGGTAATCGGCCTGGAATGCCTCGGCCTCGCAAGCGTTGCTCAGGGTGCCCTGCATCACGCCTTTGCCGATGATGTCCTCGCGACTGGCGTTGAACGCTTCGAGATAACTGTCGTTGCAACTTTGCAGCAGACCCTGGCGATCTCGCACGTAGATCGGGTGCGGCGTGCCGTTGACCAGCGAGCGCATGAACTCCAGTTGATCGTTCAGTGCACGTTCGGCAGCCTGGCGTTGTTTGATCTGGTGGCGCATGTAGGCGTTCCAGGTCAACAACAGCAGCAGGATCAGGCCGGCGGCTGCGACCACTTGGTAGAACAGGCGCTGGTAGTTTTGCCAGATGTTCTGTGATGCCGTGGAGTAACCGCGCCAGCGGCCGTTGATCACGCCGAGCTCCTCGGGAGCGATGCTCAGCAGCGCCTTGTTGATGATCGAGGCCAGTTCGGTGTTGTCACGTGCGGTCGCCAGCGAGAAGGCTGCCTGACTGGTGCCGATCGTGGTGGTGATTTGCAGTGGCCGATCGAATATGCGCGAGGAGATGAAATAGTTGGCGATCACCAGCGAGTTCACCGCACCGGCGACATGGTTCTCGGCGAGCATCGACACGGCGCTGAACGTGTCGGGGGTTTCGATCAGTTCGATGCCCGGGAAATTCTCATGCAAGTAGGCGACCAGCGGATTGCCTTGGGCGATCGCCAGACGCTTGCCTTTGAGTTGGCCCAGATTGGTCGGGCTGTCGGCGCTTTTGCGGGTCAGCAGCACGTAGGAATTTTCCAGATACGGGCGACTGAAGCTCAGGTTTTTTTCACGTTCGGCGCTGGGCAGCAGGGCGGCAATCAGATCGGCTTTGTGGTTGTCGATCTGCCTGATCATTTCCGCATCGTTGCGGCTGCGCTGAACCTCGAAACGCAGGCCGGTACGCAAGCGGATCAGCTCGAGCAGGTCGGCGCTGATGCCGCGGAAATTGCCGGCGCTGTCGAAGAAGGTCAACGGTGCGTAAGCTTCATTGACCACCACGCTGACGACGGGATGCTGCTTGAGCCAGTTTTCCTCACGATCTGTCAGCTGCAGTTTTCTGTCAGTGAGCAGCAGGTCGCTGCCGGCGCTCCAGCGCTTGGCGATGTCGTCGCGCTGACTGCTCGGGATCGCTGCGAGCACCGTGTCGATGATGCCCAGCAGCTGCGGATTGCTGCGCCGCACGGCGAAGCTGAAGCCATGGGCTTCCTGCTTGCCGAAGTTGGCCATACGGACGTTGTTGAGATAGCCCTTGTTGATCATGTAATGGGTGGAGAGGGTGTCGCCGAGAAACACATCGGCCTGGTCGAAGGCCACCGCGTTGATAGCGTTCTGGTAGGACGGATAGCAGGTGATCAGCGCTTTGGGATACAGCGCTTTGATCTCGGGCACCGGCAGGTAGTGATACACCATGCTCAGGCGCAGGCCGGCGAGGCCTTCGGTCAGCGAGCGGGTTTCGTCCTCGCGGGTTACCAGTACCGGCTGATCGACCGCATAGGGTCTGGAAAGCGCGAGGTTGGCATTGCCTGCTTCGTAGCCGTTGGCTGTGCCAAGCAGGTCGATCTGGCCATCGATCAAGGCGCGAATTGCAGCCTCGCGCGAGGGAAAGCGTTGCACGCGAATCGGCAAACCGGTGGCCTGACCGAGAATCCCTGCGTAATCGGCGGTCAGTCCCTCGTAGTCCTGGCCACTGACGGTCATGTCGAATGGCGGGTAATCAGGTGCGGAGGTACCCAGTTTCAGTTCGCTGCGAGTCTGCAGCCATTGCCGTTGTGACGGCTGCAGGACAGTTTGCACGGCCTCGGTGGCCGAGCGGCTGAGCAATGCATAGTCCGGTGAAGCGCTTGGCGCGGCGAGGGCATTGGCGCTCAGGTACAGAACAGCGCTCAAGGCAATCAGGTAGTCCTTTACACGGCTGGGCATGCGGAGTCTCACACGAGTGCGTTACGTTTGGCCATCTCGATAAGTTCTACAAGGGATCTGGCTTTGAGTTTTTGCATCAGACGCTTTTTGTAAGATCTTCATATGTATACTCAAGAGTCATGCATTAACCAGAGAGCGCCATGCCTGCAGCATTCAGCTACGCACGATTCTCCAGTGCCATTCAAAAGAAGGGTTCAAGCCTTGAGCGTCAGCAAGCAATGGTTGGTAGCTGGATTCTTCGGCACCCTGAGTACGCTCTAGGTAACGTGACGTTCCAAGATTTGGGCAAGAGCGGGTGGAAGGGAGATCACATCAAGGATGGTGGTGGCTTTGCTGAGTTGCTGACAGCTGTAAAGGCTGGTGTGATTCAAACGGGGGATGCTGTCTTAGTTGAGTCGATCGATAGGGCGGGACGTCTAGACACTCTGGATATGCTTACAAGAGTGATCGCTCCGATTCTGAACGCTGGCGTATCCATCATTACCCTTGACGATAACGTTGTTTACACACGCCAGAGCCTGGACGGCGGTTCCATCTACATTCTGTTGGGTAAAATCCAAGCTGCCCGCCAGTACAGCGATAACTTGAGTCGTCGTCTCACGGCCTCCTATGACTCTCGCCGTAAGCTTGCGGCCGAAGGCAAGACGCCAAAACGTATTACGCCCGTATGGCTTACTTCACATGGTGTCGTGATCCAAGAGATTGCAGCTCAGGTGAAACAGGCCTTCGAGTTGTATGCCTCAGGGCTTGGTAAGGCTGTCATCGCGAAACGGATGCGTGAGTCTGGTATCGCTGCACTGGCTAAAACGTCTGGGCCAGGTGTAGAGGGCTGGCTTCGCAATGAGGCTGCGATAGGGCGCTGGAATGGGTCTCACGTGTACGAGCCAATCGTAGACATCTCGCTGTTTCAGCTCGCGCAGATTGAGGGCGAGAAACGCAAGACGACGCCGCGGGCAAAGACAGCAGCTCATTTTCTTGTGGGGTTGGTGAAGTGTGGATGCTGCGGCCACAATTTCATCATGCGCACCATCGGAGGCGTTCAGGTTTCCATGAGGTGCAGGAAGCGGCAGGAACTTAAAGGTTGCGACAACAAGAAAGTGATTCCGAAGGAAATCATTGATTCGGTGTACAAATACACATCTGTCACTGCTGCCTTAGAAGTTGTGAATCGTGGCCACAGCGGCGTGAATGAGAAGGCGATCATTGCGGCCGAGGTCAAGTTACTTGAAATCTCAAAGCAGATGCAGGAGCTATCCTCTGCAATTCTCACGGTAGGTGCCATTCCCGAAGTGTTGTCCCAGCTCCAGCAAGTGCAGGGAGCACGGGAAGCCACCGAGCGAGAATTAGCAGTGCTCAAAGCCACTGTAGTTCCGTCAGCCAAAGGATGGATCCAGCAGGGCAAAGTGTGGGAGCTTGAGCGAAACGATCCTCAGCGCCTCTCCGCTATGCTCAGGAGAGTCGGTTACACAATCACGATTCATCCTGACGGTCGCCTCGTTTCGGGCTCTGGTGCATATCGATACGCTGGTGTTGATCGAAAGAAAAACCGATACAGGCTGATTCAGGGTGACAAGCTCATGTTAATCCAGAAAGGGCCAGAGGAAGATTACCCGTACTGGGAGCCGTTTGAGGAAGTGGCGGGGGCATCGATGTGGGATGAGGCGGATTATGAAGACCTGCGACGCCTGTACGAAACACCAGAGTGAAATGGATGGTAGGTCAGGCGAAGGGGGGGCTCGAAAACCCCTTCAAAACCTTCCAGAACTCGTTAAAAACGTCGCCTACTTTTGCCAGATTTCAATCCCCAACATCAGTTTCATCCCGTATTTACGGGGCTGAACGAGCCTTCGAACCAAGCAAAGGGGGGATTCCTCACCGGAAATCGGTTTCATCAAAGATTTGCACACCGATGGGCGAGAAATCGATTGAGACTGATAGTGCAAGACCCATCTCCTAGATCAACTAGTTCACGCCGCGTCAACTTTTTAGATTGACAGGGGATGGCGGGTTGTGTAATATTCTTCACCTGTCTCGAATGACAGATCGACACCTCGAAGAGCCTCACTCGAACACTTTTACAACAGTGTTTTAGATTGGGGCTTTTTTGTGCGTGCCATTTACCAAACCAAAACCGGCAATACCCGAGGTAAAGCCTATGAAATGATCTTGAACAGGAGAAAAGACGATGACCAGTATCGCCCGCAATAAAGTAATTCATATCGGAGTTAAAACTTCCGAAATCCGTTCCACACTTACAAATCATCGTACCAGCGTTATTGATGACTTTGTCTGCGACAAAATTACAGGCGAGGTATTATGCAGCTACACTCGCTCTGAATACGCTCCCGAACCATTCGACTATCTCACCCCATCCAAGGAAGATACAATCAAGTTTGTTGTGGATGAATGCGGAAGTCCAATCGCCATTGTTTACGTATCCACAAACGCCAATCATGCTCCAACAGTTACCACCTTGCCCACCGCTCGTGAGTCGGTGGCTGCCGAGATAACAACGGGGAAAGGTAGAGCGCCATCGGTACTAAGAAACCCCCTGTACGAAATTATCCGTGCTGCAAAGATGGAAGGAGTGCCGACTCCTTGGCTGGACGACTACGTCCAAGGTGCGATTAATACAGGGCCAGGAGTGATCAACGGCAAATACAGCGTATCTCCTACTGATGTCGCCAGACTGCTCCACCAACCTGAGATTTCAGTTGCAAGCGCTTCACAACACCTGCTGAATCACGATCACGAACCGATGAGCACCAGGCAGTTGCAACGAGTTGTCGAAGCTGCAAGGGTGGCAATGAGGGGAATCGCACTGTATTTGGAGCGTCATCCAGCAATACTCGAACGGCTAGATTTGAAGCTTGATTTCAATCTGCTCTGGTTGACCGACTCCACTGAAGCAAGACCGCGAGGACGAAAGGAGCACCCGAAACGACAAGAGGTGCTACGACTTCTCGAACATGGTGAGCACATAAAGTCGATCGTACGACAGACAGGCGTATCGAGAACCACTATCCGGAAATGGCAGATGGAGCAGATGGACAGTTGAGATAAGCCCCCTCCGGACAACTATGGGGGGGTCAGTAAACCAAGTTAACGACAGATATTAAGAACTACTCCAGACGTTGACGTCTGAGTGGGATAACCTGCTTTGAAGACTGAAGTTGCATCGTTCCGATTCCGGATCAGTACATCAGTAAAATAAAAGGATTAACACATACCCTGGCTCTTGCTCTTGATCTGCTGCACTGAAGGTAACGCGCGATAACTTTCAGCGAACGTTGACGGGAATACTACCGAATACGTCCCGATTCGATTTTGCACCAACAGACAAGAGCAAGATCAAGATCAAAAGCGAAGAGCTGGATTTGTGGAATGTTGTTTGTTGCTGGAGTACATCCGGAGGATTGTCGGCGGTAACGCCATGGCTGAGTTTCGTTGAAAACTCTCGTTTTCGGTGCAAACACACTGGCAGAGCCACAGTAGTTGAAATCCTCGATGCGTCGCTTAGATGAATCCGCTACTGATCAGGATTACCATTTGGATGTTAGATCAGCTTCAACCCAACTGTGTTGTTTCCCACTTTGTACCTTACTCTCCATGATCTGACTGATTTGCCAGTCAATCTTTCTGTTGTGTCTGTCGTTGCTCCGCATCGTGATACCCCACACCAACAACCAGAAGCCACAGGTCGGTATGCACAGCAACAGGTGCAAGATGTGATTTGTATTCTTCTTTTGGCTGGTCAGGTAATACAGTCGATCGTTCATGGGGCATCCCTGTCAGGTGCTAGCTAGGTAAGCAACGAGAATATCAATGTATCAGTTGGTGTGTCATCAATTGATGTGTTCACGATTGGAATGCATCCGACCATCATTCGGGCATGCAGCCAAACCAGAATCTGAGAAAGGGCTTCGGCCAACGAATCCGAGAACTACGCACCACTCAGGGCTTCAGTCAGGAAGCTTTTGCTGATCGGTGCGGGTTCGTAAGGACGTACATGTCACGAATTGAAACTGGCACCGCCAACCCCAGCCTTGATGCGGCCAAGGTGCTTGCTGAAGGGTTGGGGATGACGTTATCCGAGTTGCTTGAAGGGCTTTGATGATCCAGCCAGCAAATGGTCATCCAGTTCTCAGCCCTCCCATAAGGTGTAAACATTGGACGATCAACGAAAGCACCAGTTGGCAGAAGACTGCTGCTGGTGCGACAACCACTTCGAGACCCGATGATGTCATCCTAATCGACGAGCTACTGTGACAAGGTCATGTCATGGCGCTGGAAAGTGAAGCCTTGGGTGAGCGTCATTTCTTGGGTGTGCAAATCATGCCGTTGGGCGAGGATCACCTCCGCTGTCTTCTAGCCCAGACGTTTGAGGATGACCAGCCCAGTTCTCCTGTTGCTCATGCCAGCAAGAAGTGACTACGCTCTTGGCCTACTCTGTGACTTCCACAATCAAGGATGATGGTCATGCCAGACAGCACAGACGCCCATATAGCGATAGCAGACGTCCTAACCCTCCTGCTGCACAATCAGCACGCTCTGGCTGCTGCAATCGAAGAGGTGGCCTTGTGGGCTAAAGCCAGTTGCTCAAGCGAAGTCCATGAGAACGCTGTCACTGCATTACAGACGCTCGATGCGAATGCATCCGCCATCGCCGCTGGGATTCTCAAGCTCCGCCAATCGCCGCTATCAAAGCAATAGAAGCCCCAGGACTTATGTAGGCTGTTCGGCGACGGGGGAATCAATCGGTGAGGGGCATGAATAAGGTCAATATGCGTTTAACCGCGAGTAGGAAATCATCAAAAAATCTTGAAAGAATCTGTTTAGATTCTATACAGACTCTGCATAGAATGCGATCTGGGCCTATTCTGGGTCTTTGGATAATCTATGTGGAGTATTTTTATGAGCGATTTTTTCTCGAAGTTGGAAGCCAAGCGGAAAAGGGCTGCTTTGACTGAGTCGATGACCATACGAGTCACTGTGGAAGAGGATGCGGCAATCAAGGAGCTGGCGAATGTCTACGACCTTACACGGCAAGATTTGATACACGACTTGATCGTCGAGTACGTACTTCCAGCGTGGAAGAAGGTTGAGTCAGATGCTGCCAATCAGATGGCTCCGCCGCCGCCTAGGGATGATGGAAGGCTGTTCCATTACGTATTGAACACGAACAAAGCAAACAGCTCTGAAGACCATGAATGGATGATCACAGACGGCATCGCGGCGGCGTTCGAGGATGGTTATAAGGAAAAGATTGACCGTATTAAGAAAGATGACGTCGTGTTTCTTTATGAGTCCGGCAAGGGCATCGTGGGCTACGGTAAGGCCAATGGTGAGACCGAGGAGCGTGATCATTTTGGTGTCCCCGGCAAAACTAGATTCCAGCGACTTGATGGCTTTGTTCGGCTCGAAAAGCCGGTGTCTGCAAAAGATATCTGTGTTCGCTTGGGTCGCACTATCAAGTTTGCTCAGACACTGACTTATATATTCGATGGGAAGAAGCTGCTCGAATCCCTCGACGGCAAGTGAATTCGGTAAAGGGACGTCTCCAGATGTCCATCGCATTCATTTGGGTACACCCTATCGACCACTCGTCGGTGAATACAGAATGTGTATTCAATAGGGTTTGATTTATGTTGTGAATACGGCAATACTCTGAACCTCTAGAGGCAAATGAATACAGAGGGCGGTATGTCGAACATTGGCTATGTACGGGTTTCATCTACTGAACAAAACACAGATCGTCAGTTGGACGGCGTTGCACTGGATGAAGTGTTCACTGACAAGGTGTCAGGCGCTACAACAGACCGTCCAGAGTTGCAGGCGATGCTCCGTCACATCCGCAAAGGTGATGTTCTTCACGTCCACAGCATCGACCGTCTGGCTCGTTCATTGGAAGACTTGCTGTCTCTGGTTAAAGGCATGACTGCAAAGGGTGTTGCAGTGCAGTTCCACAAGGAGGGACTCCACTTCACTGGTGAAGCCAGTCCTATGCAGGAACTCATGCTGGGCCTGCTAGGTAGCGTTGCTCAGTTCGAGCGTGCATTGATCCGTGAGCGTCAGGCAGAGGGCATCCAGAAGGCCAAGGCAGCAGGCGTCTACAAGGGGCGTGTGAAGACTGTTGATGACGAAGCCATTCGCAAGGCAATGGCAGAAGAGGGTGCCTCATTCCGCAAGGTGGCAAAGGCCCTTGGCGTAAGCCTGAGCAGCGTGCAACGTGCCATGAAGAACTAGCCTTGCTGACGCTGTCCATAAGCCCGCCCAGTACGGGCTTTGTTGCATCTGGATGGTCTGCGTTGAGGTGAATTGCACGAGCGCAATGAGAGCGCTGTAGCGGCTCTGGTGGAGAGCTTATTTTGAGAAAGCTCAAGATCAGACGAGCCCCCATCGCACGCCGTTAAGCAGCGCGGGCAACAATGAGAAAGTCACACCAGCCTTATTTTCTCACCATGAATTCGAAGCGCTGCAAGAGTTGCACTTGTCTCGGTGGGCGGGCCAGTTTCTGGAAATATCTACCCTTGTCACTTGCAAGCGTAGGCGCCGTGTAATGCGCCCAAGATTAGATGTGAGGCTGGTAGATGAAGGATGGTTGGATTGTCTTGCAAGTGCTTAACGACAATACGCACGGCTTGTTTTGTCTTTATGTCGGGAGGAAAACAGGTCTTCATGTCTTTCGGTAAAAATTCATTCAGCAAATACATCGTGTTCATTACGCCGCTGACTTCACCGTTACAGTAGCTGGAGGCAGAAGGATCACTCACTCTCGTTTCTTGAAAGCGTATTGCCTCCGAACAGTCCGCGAGTAGGTCATTACCATCAGCCATGGCGCCGCCGCACTGTATCAGCCCTGCCAGTGATATCGCTGCTGCTGTCCCTGCTTTCATGATGCCCCCCTCGGTAGATTTGAATGCAGCTTAGTTCGTCATTATCCAACCGTGGCTCTGGTAGGCAGACCACACCTTCGTAATGAGGTAGACGAGTAATCCCAGCATCAGTAGATAGTTACGTGCGACATAGTAGTGCGAGGGAGCCTTGCGTTCTTTCAGCAGGCCGAGGAAGTATTGCCGGAGGGCCGGGTCTTCGTGCTGGAGCGCGAAGATGTTGAGTCCTATCGACGTTACAGTCGATTCGATGCGCTTGAATCCGCAGATAGCGCTAGCAGCAAAGACCAGAAGTGATCCCAGCAGAAAGGTTTCCGAATTTATGCCGATGCGGCCATACGGGTTTGTTTGAGCGAGGTAGGCACAGATCGCTAGCGTTGCACCGAGAATGAAATAATCGAGCTTGTTCGCCGACTCCTTATGCAAGGTCGTCAGTTGCTCGATCCTTTCGTTGGTCCTATCCATTCCTGAGTGCTCTCCGGCTACATGAAAGGTTAGCTTACCGATGTCGCCATATCCGTGCCATCACGTCACACATTGGGCCAGGTACGCTTATCTGTACCTCGGGCTCATAGGTGTGGGTAACAAAAAGCCCCGTTTCCGGGGCTTCGTCGTTTAGTGGAGGGTTCCACCGTTGAGATTCATCTCAAGCCATTTGTTCACGTCTGAATCCCCGTGACCAACGGTGCTATCAATCTTCGAAACGTATAGGCTCTCGTCGTGCTCAATGTACGGTTTGAGCCGTTTGAAAACCTCCCTCGGCGAACAGTCCGTCTGAATTACGTAAACAGACGGCGTAAGCCTTGTCGCCGAAAATTTATAGATTTCAGCGATCATTTGCTGGCGCTTAACGCCCAATTTACCTGCGTTGCAGGTGATGAGTAGAGTCGGCATAACCCGAGATCTCCATTGGTACAACGTTAGGTTTGTCGTTCCCTAGGAGACCAACGGGCCGAATGAGTGGTTGCTAAACACATTCATCTTTGGCTCAATGATCAACCGTCAGGGCCGACGATTCATTTCGGTTTTAGGTTCTGGATTGGTGCGGGTGGATACGGCTTTAGTTGTGGCGACCGATACCGTATTCACCTGCAAGCTTTACTCCCTTCCCCAGCCTCAGATTTGAGGCCCGAAATAGCCGCAAACCCTAAATGTAGGGTTTTTTTTGCTGCCGGCTACAAGATAATGCGTTTCAGGGGGGCTTACAACGTACTGCCTGTGGATAACCCTGTGCGTAAATTGTGTGAGAAACACGGAATTCCCGTGTAGGCCGCGAGCTTACTGAGTCAGACCGTTTGTCACTCTTTTTTCGCTGGGAAGAATGCTTTAGCGGATTTTTGGGGGCGCGAACCCTATCATAAAAAAATCATGCCCTGCGACGGCTATTTTCTCGTTCGCCGTCACGTCTTTTCGTCAGCTCCGTAGGCATACACAAGTGTCGGCGTAGTTTTGCGGTCAGCTTCGTGATGCTCGCTCAAGCAACGTCTGATTCTCTGGTGCTCGACTTTGTCGTAAGGGGGGAGTGCTCTAGACATGCTGTGCTGGAAATCTAGAGCCAGGAGCAACAGGTTATTTTCAGATTACGTCCCCCGTCGCCTGCCTACTACGCTCTTTGTTAAGCACCTCCGACAAAACCACCAGATTATTTTCCCACTGGAAAACTCGCCGTTTATCGAAGTGCATCGGAAATTTTTCAGCGGGGCAGTGACATTTCTAACACGGCCCCCTAGTCATCGATGATCGTTGACCGTCCAGCCCTTATGGGATTGCACAGGCATTGCGGGCTGAGCAGGTTGGGCACTGCTTGCCGGGGCAGCGCTTACGAAGAAAACGAACTTTGCGAATCCGGCAATGAAGACGTGTTGATGAAATTATCGACAAACGTGAAGTTGTGAGCAAGAACCGGTTAATATGCAGGATTACCTCTAGAAGGCGAACCCAAGCAAACAGACGAAAGGCAAGGGGGAAGTGAGCGGCACGCGCCACTACGATAACGGCGCCCACGGAGAGTGCTTTTATTTTTCTCCTCGGCGTGCCATGTATCGCGAGACCTTTTTGAACCACTGCCACCAACGAAGTGTTGCTTCTTCCGGTGCTCGGTAGCCTGACAGCCAGCTTTCATAGGTATCATCTTTCGGGATCAAGCCTTCGTTTTCAGCTTGTGTCAGATCCGTCTTGACGATTCTCGGAGCGTCGCCGCCGAATCTTTTCTTGTATTTGCTGGACAAGCGGGCACCGTGAGCTTGCAAGTCTTCGCAGAGCTTGCAGCCGAAAAATATAGCGTCGTCATTGTAAGCCGCCATCGCCTTTATATAGCCGCCATATTCACCATTGGTCTTCCCTTCTGAGTAGGGTATGCCCAAGTAGAAATGCTCAATGCGAGCTCCTTCTGGAAGGCTATGCTGCATTTTTTCCATCAGATCATTGCGCTTGGAAATGGCGTAGTTCAAATTTCCAATAGCGTCGGAAAGGGCCGACATAGAAACAAGTGTACGCCCTGCTGTAGACAGTCGCCCCATCACGATGTTCTCAAGGTGTATTAGTGGGGGGGACAGAGCCTGTAACTTTAGAAAGTTACCGACGAGCTCGAACGCACTTACGGCTTGTCCAGAGCGGGCTTTTTGTACGTGTTTCTCGTGTCTTTCACAGTCAGCATCGTACGATTTTTTCATTTTGCTGATGTGCTGTTTCTTCAGAGACATTGCTAGATTCGATGTCGTATAAGCCAACATGATTGCAGCGTTTGTGTTGCTAAGCTCTTTTTGTAGCTCTTCTCGTAGTTTATTCCGCTCTGCGGTGCGTTGAGCTGCCCAAGCACCAGCGAATGCCCCTGCAAGTGCTCCGAAAACTGTCGTGAAGAATGCTGAATTGCCAAGACTTCCTACCCAGTCAAGGCCGGGCAGTAGCGGAGCTGTACTCCAAAACACGCCATTCACTGGCTCCCATATCCCCGTCATCACTAACCCTCTCGCATACAGCCGCGATCCATTCGTGGCGGATAGCCAGCGATGATAGCGGTGGTCAGTTGATCAGTCACTCACATGCTGGAACTGCGGTAGCCTTACCGCGAGTTAGTAAGCGATTACCATTTAGCAGCACTGCTTTCAGGCTCGCTAGCCTCCGTAGTGAAGTGAACATAATGAATTGTTGCTTATAAGTGCTGACGGTTTTGTTGCTCAGAAACATGCCCTTGGCTATTTCCTTGTTGGTACGTCCCTGAGCAAATAACTGCAATACCATCAGTTCGCGGTCATTGACGGATTTGAACAGTTCAAGTTCAGCGTATCGAGTGTCGTCGGCGCGCACCGGATTAAGCGCTTGACTGGGGAAATAGTTATAACCGGAAAGTACCGCTTTGATTGCGCTGACCAATTCGCTCAAGTCTTCCTGCTTGCAGACATATCCCGATGCGCCGGATTGCATGCAACGAATGCCGAACAGCGTAGGACACTGCGCCGTCAGAATCAGAATCTTGAAATTGGAACCCATGGTGTTGAAGCGGGCCAGTACTTCGAGGCCGTCCAGCTTGGGGATGCTGATATCGAGAATGACCAGGTCGGGCATGCATTCACGGACCATCTGCATGGCATCGACACCGTTATCGGTCTCGCCGACGACCTTGTAGCCTTCATGTTCCAGGAGCATTCGCACGGCGAGGCGGATGACTGGATGATCGTCCACAATAAAAACGGAGTTCATAAATAGAGTCCCATGCAAGCATGAATAAAGCGCGCACCTTAGCTCAGATGCATGAGCACTCGCATGGACTGGTAGTGTCGCGACTACGTTATCGGATTAATCCTACGCGTAATGAGGAAAGAGACTACGTTGAAATTAGGTTCGGCGTAAGGAAGGGCGAGCAATCAATTGGCCGAAGATTGAAATGATCCGAAGGTCAATATTGATATTCAATTATTTGTCGATGTTTAAAGTTGTGTTTAATCAGCGGTGTTTATTTGATCGGGTTAATGGGTCAAACGTAGTTGAATCTCAGCTGGTTCACAGGGGCATTCAGCAAAACTCTCATGGTGGTCAGCCGGTCAGATCAGTGACCGGCTGCCCCCTCAAGACTCAGTGACTTGAACGCCCGGTCATTTCCAGTGCCATGTCACTGGCGTAACTGTCGGTCATACCGGCGATGAAATCGATCATGCGCAGAAACGAGCTGTGCAACGAACCCTGCGGATCCGGCGCATTGTTGCCAAGCAAATCGAGGATGCGCCGGCTCTTGAACGACGGCGTGCGCCCGTTGTGCTGCTCCAGCGCGGCGCCGCAGAACGAATTGAGCAGAATCTCCAGCGTGGTATACGCGCCGATCTCATGCAGCGTCTTGCGCTTGTCCTGGAAGATCTTCTTGCGCGCGATGTCCTTGGCGTTCAACACGCAGCGCTTCGCCGGCCCGTGCATGTGTTCGACCAGATCGCCGTGCAGCGTGCCGGCGAGCAGAGCATCCTGCTGTTCGACAAATGCCCGCGCCGCCGCGTTGGTCAGGTGCTCGATGGCCTTGCCGCGCAGGATCGCCAGCTTACGCCGGCGGGAATCCTGCGGGCCGAGCTGGCGATAGGTTTCCGGCAAATCGTCGCCGACCAGACCGAGCAGCAGTGACTCGACTTCGGCATATTCGAGCAACTCCATTTCCAGACCGTCTTCGAGATCGATCAGCGCATAGCAGATGTCATCGGCCGCCTCCATCAAGTACACCAATGGATGGCGTGCCCAGCGCTGGTCTTCGATTTGCGGCAGGCCGAGCTTGTGAGCGATCTGTTCGAGCAGCGGCAGCTCGCTCTGATAGCAGCCGAACTTGTGTTTCTTGTAGCCGAGGGAGTCGGCGTGGCGCGCGGTCCACGGGTACTTCAGATAGGTGCCCAGCGTCGCGTAGGTCAGGCGCGTGCCGCCGTCGAACTGGTGATATTCCAGCTGCGTCAGCACGCGAAAGCCCTGGGCGTTGCCTTCGAAGTTGAGAAAGTCACCGCGCTCGGCCTCGCTCATGCCGTCCAGCCAGCCACGCCCAGCGGCTTGCTGGAACCAGTGGCGGATGGCGTCTTCGCCGGAATGGCCGAACGGCGGATTGCCGATGTCATGCGCCAGGCAAGCCGATTGCACGACCATGCCGAGGTCGGCCGGGTCGCACCAGTCTGGCAGCGCGCTGCGCAAGGTTTCACCGACACGCATGCCCAGCGAACGGCCGACACAGCTGACTTCCAGCGAGTGGGTCAGGCGGGTATGAATGTGATCGTTGCTGGTGACCGGGTGCACTTGGGTCTTGCGCCCGAGGCGGCGGAAGGCACCGGAGAAAATGATGCGGTCATGGTCTTTGTGAAAAGGGCTGCGGCCGAGTTCTTGCGGGCTGTGCAGCGGCTTGCCGAGGCGTTCGCGGTTGAGCAGGGTTGGCCAATCCAAGGCTGATTCTCTCCGTCTGGTGACTGATCGCCCTAGCTTCCCGGTTCGGCTGCGCGCCTGCAAGCGGAACTACAGACCCGCCGCATCGATATCAATCAGCAACAGCCGTTCGCCGTTATCGAAAAACTGCCCCGCAGTCAGGCAATACTGGTTGCTGGTGGCATCGCGATAGGTGTTCGACAGGGTCAGGCGGCGTTCTTCCCAGCCTTCGGCCAGCAGATGATAGAAGTACGGTCGCCACGACCAGTTGTGCCCCAGATAGCGATCATCGGCAAACCAGCCGTCATGGCGCCATTCGAGGTTGGGCGTCAGTTGCGTGCCGTGGCGGTCGCACTGATAAAAGCGCAGCAGCCAGGGAAACGCCTGCAATTGCGGCAATGCACTGAGCGGGGCGCGGGCCTGCGCCCATTGCTGCAGAATCGCCATCAGTTCGCTGAGCTGCTGACGCATTTGCATCAACCGCCCGCGCTCGCTGAGTTTCTGCTTCACGTAGCGTTGCCGCAATTGCGCGAAATGCGCGACGAAAGCATCCGTAGCGAAGAACTCTTCCTGCGCCCGGGCGAAGAGAAAACCCTGCACGTAGCGCGAACCGCATTCCAGAGCAAAATTCAGCTGCGCTTCGGTTTCGACGCCTTCGGCGATGATCCAGCAGCCGGTTTTCTCGGCCATTTGCGCGAGGGCCTTGACCACATCGCTGCTCGGTCCGCCGAGGGCCGCAGCCTGAAACAGGCGCATGTCGAGCTTGAGAATGTCCGGTTGCAGGGCCAGTACCCGATCCAGCTGCGAATAGCCTGCGCCAAAATCATCAATGGCGATTCTCGCCCCTGCGCCACGGTAGCGCCCGACCACGTGGGCCAGGCGTTCGCTGTTACCGCCCAGTTCGGTGATTTCGAAAACGATGCGCTGCGGATCAACCTGGTGTCGCGCCAATTGCTTGAGGCTTGGCAGCGCTTGATCGGCGCGCAGGCGACTGATCCAGCGTGGCGACATGTTCAGGCTGAGGAACCACTCCGCCGGCGCTTCATGAAGGCGGCTGAGGGCGTGGTCACGGATCTGCCGATCGAGACGGCGCAAGGCAGTGGCCGGTGTCCGTGGGTCGGCGAACAATGGCCCGACCGAGGTCAGTTGACCATCGCTCTGGCGCAAGCGACCGAGTGCTTCGACACCAGCGATGCGGCCGGTGGCGGTATCGATAAAAGGCTGAAAACAGGCGAGCGGTTGCCCGTCGATCACGGCAAGTCCTTAATCTTGTTTTTGGTTTGGCCGCGCTTGCCGGATAGGCACGCGGGATGGAATCTCCCGATAAGGAGATTCATCCCGGCGCTATTGCAAGAATGTAGCCAGAAGGGCGCTTCAGCGTTTGCCCGAGCTGTGCATGACCAGTCTGATCAGCGGCCCAAGCGTCGTGCCCAGACGCAGCAGTCGCGTCAAACCGCCACCACTGCTCCGTTTCGAGCCTTTGCCGGTGAGGAAACCCAGCAGCGTCACCGCCGCCACGCCCCACAACGGCGCGTGCTTGATGCCGAAACCGTCCTGCACGTTCTGCTTCATGCCACGCATGCGCTGCAACGGTTGCAACACTTGCGCGGTTTCGTGGCGGATTTCCTGACGGTGCATTTCCATGCGCAGGCGGATCAGCGCCTTGCGCATTTCCCGGCGTGAGCTGTTGTGCGGAAGTTCAGGCAGGCTCATGGCAGCAGGCGCTCCCGGTCGTTGGCCAGCTCTTCGAGCGTGCCGTGGAAAGGCGAGGACTCATCGAAAATCGCCGCTTTGAGGCGCAGGCCGCAGAAGATCGACGCCAGCGTGTAAAACACGCACAGGCCGATGATCGCTGCCAGGCGGTAGGTGTCCCAGAAGATGATCATCACCAGCGTCGACAGACCTACCAGCAACAGCAGGGCAAACACCAGCGCCAGGCCGGCGAACAGCAGCAGGCTGACAGTGCGTGATTTCTGCTCCTGCAGTTCGATGCCGAACAGTTCGACATGACTGTGCAGCAGGCCCAGAACGGCAGCGCCGAGGCGACGTGTGGAGGAGGCGGTGCCCGCAGTCGGGCCGGATTCACCGATCGACATGATCAGCGCCGAGTTGCCAGCAGGCCGATCAGAAAGCCGACGCCGGCAGCGATGCCCACCGATTGCCATGGGTTGGCCGATACATAGTCTTCAGTAGCGGTGACCGCCGCCTGACCGCGTTCGCGCAGGGTGTCTTCAGTCACTTTCAGGGTTTCCCGGGCACGCAGCAGGCTGTCGTGAATCTGGGCACGCAGCTCATCGGCCTGATCACCAGCGAGGGTCTTGGTGTGCTCGAGCAGGCGTTCGGTGTCGGCGACCAGAGTCTGGAAGTCGTTCATCAGGATTTCTTGAGCAGTCTTTGCCTTGATGCTGGCCATGGGTGGATCTCCGTAGGTGGCTTTGAAGCGTTCGAGTATGAGCCTTGCGCGAAGGTTCAGTGCAAATGCCTGGTACAACTTTTGCTGTGTCGTGGTGCGTCGCTCGGCGTAGGTGCGCTGTTGCCGGGCGTCCAAGCAGAAAAACTCTAATTCATTTGCCGGCGGTTCGTGTTCGGACATCGATTCATGCGCCAAATCAGTTCATCGACCCTGCCGTTAAATGACTGGTGAGTCGTAATTTGGTGCATGAAATGCCCGCATGAACCGCTTTGGTGCCTTTTAGCCTTGGGTCTGCCTCCTCATGGAAAATCTGCAAAGCGCTGTGGACACGCTGGTTCACAGCTCCAACACGTTGTTCATTCTGATCGGTGCGGTGATGGTACTGGCGATGCACGCCGGTTTCGCCTTTCTGGAGGTCGGCACGGTCCGGCAGAAGAACCAGGTCAACGCGCTGGCGAAAATCCTCAGCGACTTCGCCGTCTCGACCCTGGCCTATTTCTTTATAGGCTATTGGATCTCCTATGGCGTCACCTTCATGCAACCGGCGGCGGTGCTCACGGCTGACCACGGCTATGGCCTGGTGAAGTTTTTCTTCCTGCTGACCTTCGCTGCCGCCATCCCGGCGATCATTTCCGGCGGCATTGCCGAACGCGCGCGGTTCGTCCCGCAGTTGTGCGCGACGGCGCTGATCGTAGCGTTTATCTATCCGTTTTTCGAAGGGCTGATCTGGAACGGCAACTTCGGCTTGCAAGGCTGGCTGGCGGCGCAGTTTGGCGCGGCATTCCATGATTTCGCCGGCTCGGTGGTGGTGCATGCCGTGGGCGGTTGGCTGGCGTTGGCCGCTGTTCTGCTGCTCGGCCCGCGCAATGGTCGCTACCGCGATGGGCGCCTTGTCGCGTTCGCGCCGTCGAGCATTCCGTTTCTGGCGCTGGGCTCGTGGATCCTGATTGTCGGCTGGTTCGGCTTCAACGTGATGAGCGCGCAAACCCTGCAAGGTGTCAGTGGCCTGGTCGCGGTCAACTCGCTGATGGCCATGGTTGGCGGTACCGTCGCGGCGTTGATCGTTGGGCGCAACGACCCTGGCTTTCTGCACAACGGCCCGCTGGCCGGGCTGGTGGCGATTTGCGCCGGATCCGACCTGATGCATCCGGTCGGTGCGCTGGTAACCGGCGCGATCGCCGGAGCCTTGTTTGTCTGGTGCTTTACCGCTGCCCAAGTCAAATGGCGCATCGACGATGTGCTGGGCGTATGGCCGCTGCATGGTTTGTGTGGCGTGTGGGGCGGGATTGCCTGCGGCATCTTCGGTCAGTCTGCGCTGGGTGGCCTGGGCGGCGTCAGCCTGATCAGCCAGTTGATCGGCACTGCGCTTGGCGTCGCGGTCGCGCTGGTCGGCGGCTTCGTCGTCTACGGCGCGATCAAGGCATTGCATGGGCTGCGCCTGAGTCAGGAACAAGAGTATTACGGCGCCGACCTGTCACTGCACAAGATCGGCGCGGTGAGTCAGGACTAGATTTCCTCATCATTGGCTCCGGGATAGAAACCGTGGAGCAGGCGATAGCGATCGATACGCACTTGATCGACCTTCTCCTGCACTTTGTGCGCGGGCAGGCCAAGCATGATCAGCGCGTGTGAAGCGAGCATCAGGCTCGACTCCAGAAGCTCCGGCACCACCTCGGTGGCGCCGGCGGCTCTGAGTTCCGCCGATTGGCTGTCGTCACGGGTGCGTACCAGAATCGGCACCTGTCGGTTGAGTCGCCGGGCTTCGCGCAGAATGCGCAACGCCACGTCGCTCTGATCCACGGCAATTACCAGCAGCCTGGCGCGCAACAGGCCAACCGCAGTAAGCAGATCGCCACGCGCCGAGTCGCCGTAATGCACGTCGCTTTCCGCGGATGCGGCTTCCTGCACCCGTACCGGATCGTTGTCCAGCGCAACATAGGCTTGCCCGGCGTTGCCCATGAAGCGGCCGATGGATTGGCCGACGCGTCCGTAGCCGCAGATCACCACGTGCTGGTCGAGGTCGGCGTTGAGCGCGCTGATCTGTTCGATCTGCGCTTCCTGATTGGGCTTGCGGTGCAGCACGGCGGCGATGCGCGGCGCCGCGCGCAACAGCAGTGGCGTGAGCAGCATCGAACAGAACGTCGCCGCGAGCAGCAGGGCGCCCGGTTCGGCCGGCAACAGGCTGTTTTGCTGCATCTGCGCCATCAAGGCAAAACAGAATTCGCCACCCTGGGCCAGGGCCAGGCCGCTGCGCCATGCGGTTTCGCTGTCACTGCCGCGCCACTTCACCAGCAGCGCGACCACGATGCCTTTGATCAGCATCAGGCCGAGCGTCAGGCCGATGATCAACAGGCTGTGACTGACGAACAGTTGCAGGTCGATCAGCATGCCGATGCTGACGAAGAACACGCCGAGCAGAATGTCGCGAAAGGGCCGGATGTCGGCTTCGATCTGGTGCCGGTAATGGCTTTCCCCGAGCAACATGCCGGCGAGGAAAGCGCCGAGTGCAGGCGACAGCCCCAGCAAGTGCGTGAGCCAGGCAGTCAGCAGCACGATCACCAGCGCCAGCAGGACGAACAGCTCCGCAGAGCGCGAAGCCGCCACCTCATGAAACAGCCGTGGCAATAACCAGCGACTGGCGAGCAGCAGGCCGAAGAACAGCACCACGGTTTTGCCCAGGGTCAACGGCAAGGCCCAGTACCAGGCCTGCTCGCTGGTGCCGGCGAAGACCGGAACCAGTGTCAGCAGCAATACCGCGACAACGTCCTGAAACAGCAACACGCCGACCGCGTTCTGGCCGTGGCTGCTGAATACTTCACCAAGACTGCCCAGCTCCTTGGTCACGATCGCCGTGGATGACAGCGATAACCCTGCGCCGAGCAACAGCGCCGGCATCAGCGGCATGCCCAGGCCCATCAACAGTGTGCCGAGCAGCGCTGTGCTGATCAGCACTTGCTGACTGCCGAGACGAAACACCACCTGACGCAGCGCAATCATCTTCGACAGGGAGAACTCCAGACCCAGCGAAAACAGCAGAAACACCACGCCCAGCTCGGCGACATCGGGCAGATGTTCGCTCTCGTTGACCCAGTCGAATGCGTTCGGCCCGACCAGTAATCCCACGCACAGGTAACCCAGCACCGGCGGCAGTCGCAGGCGCCGGAACAGGGCAATCACCACCAGGGATGAGGCGAGGATGATCAACAGATTTGCAAACACGGGACACTCCGCTGTCAGGGCGTTGGCCTCTGAAGCGTAGAGGCAAAAAGTCCGCGAGGATGACGCATTTGCAATTTGCGCTGAATGATTTGCGTCAGGATTTTGCGCCGGGAGCGCTGGGTCCTTTGGGCGGCGCCGGGTCGACGAGGGTTTAGTGGCGTCCTAGAATGGGCTCACTTGTTTTCCGGTAATGCCGTCATGTCTCCAGAATGTCAGCTGTTCGGCACCCTCGGGTGTCATCTGTGTGAAGTTGCCGAAGCCGAGCTGATGCCCTTCGTCGAGCATGGTCTGCTGGTTGAATTGGTGGACATCGCCGAAGACGAATCGTGGTTCGAAAAATACAGCTTGCGCATCCCGGTACTGCGGCGGGTTGACACCGGCGCTGAGCTGGATTGGCCGTTCAGTGGCGACCAGGTAGTGGCATTTTTAGGCTGCTGATTTTGCCTTGATCCTTTCCGCTGGTCGCAGCGATACATCCTTGCGTTGGCGCTCGCTGAATTCTTCGGTTACTGTATGTCCATACAGCAATCGAGTCAGAGGGATGAACCGTGGTCAATGTCGAACAGTTGAAGAGCAGCGTTAACCGGATGTCGGTGGACGTGGTGCGCGAGGCCGTCCTCGAATTGCGCCTGGACGGGCTGGTCACGGAAGGCAAGACGCCATTCAACAAGCTGCATTTCAATACCTGCTTTGCCGAAATCGAAGCCCTTTTTCAACGCGCCGGTTATCACAAGCAGCTGGATGTGGTCGGTTATCAGGGACTGTTGTACGCGTTGTACGATCCTGGGCGTTGGGAAGCGGTCGATGTGTTGCGCTGGCTGAAGGAGTTCACCGAAGCGGCGGCCCTCAAGTCGATTCCGGCCTGATCAAACTGCGCTAGGTGGCTTTGCCTCACTGTTGGATAATGCCGGCCTGCATTGAGGATTTCTGTTTCGTATGACCAGCCCCGTATTTTCCGCTGCGCACAATCAGGCCAGCACCTTGTATTTGCCGCCCGGTCCCTGGCTGACGGTACTCGATTGCCTGTGCGAACACTTCAGTGCCATCGGCCGCGAACAATGGCTCGACCGGATTGCTCGCGGACGGGTGCTGGATGCGCAGGGTCAGCCGATTGCGCTGGACTTGCCCTACAAGGAAGGGCTGCGCATTCATTACTTTCGTGAGGTGCCGGACGAAAAGCCGATCCCGGTGCTCGAGTCGATTCTCTACGCTGACGAACATCTGGTAGTGGCCGACAAACCTCATTTTCTGCCAGTAACTCCGGCCGGGGAATATGTCGAACAAACCCTGCTGCGCCGGCTGATCCGTCGGCTGGACAATCCGCATCTGGTGCCGCTGCACCGCATCGACCGGCACACCGCAGGGCTGGTGATCTTCTCGGCTAACCCGCAAACCCGCTCGGCCTATCAGTCATTGTTCCCGACCCGGCAGATCGACAAGCGCTACGAAGCGATCGCCCCGGCGCTGCCCGAGCTGGATTTCCCTTTGGTGCACAAGAGCCGTTTGATCGATGGCGAGCCGTTTTTCCGTATGCAAGAAGGGCCTGGCGCCTGCAATACCGAAACGGCGGTCGAAGTGCGTGAGAAAAATGGTGATCTGTGGCGCTATGGTCTGTATCCCGTGACCGGCAAAAAGCATCAGTTGCGGGTGCACATGACGGCGCTGGGAGCGAGTATTTGCAACGACCCGTTTTATCCGACGGTGTTGAAAGATGTCGAGGACGACTACGCCAACCCGTTGAAGCTGCTTGCGCAAGGCCTGCGCTTCATCGACCCGGTGACCGGTGAGTTGCGGGAGTTCGAGAGTCAAATCACCTTGCAGTGGTAATGCTGAAACTGCTTTCCGAGTGCCCATGAAAAAGCCCGCATGACAATGCGGGCTTTTCTGTATCCGGTAACGACGCGGAGCCTTACAGCTCTTTAACGGTACGAACCTGATCCTTGTTGATGCGGGTCTCTTTGCCGTCCAGCTGCTGGAACTCGTAGAAGCCCGAATCATCATCGTATTTCGGGGTGTCGACGGCCTGGATTTCGCGACCGTCATTCAAGGTGATCACTGTCGGCGAGGAGCAACCGGCGAGGGTTGCCAGGCCCAGTGCGAGCATGAAAGTGGCGAGGGTCCGTTGAGTCATGAGTGTGTCTCCGAATGGGAAATCTTCTGGTTACTGAGCTTGAGACGTAAACAAGGCGTGAGAGTTCCTTGGATAGTGTCAGTCTGACACAGTGTTGTGCAGATGTAACAATTCGGGGGTGTTGAGGTTGGCCAGTCGCGGGTCGTTGTCAGGGCATTGCAACGCGACGGCGCCGAGACTGCGCATCACCCGCCCCGGGCTGCGCTCGCCTGCATTCCAGGCTGCTTCGAATGCCGGCAACAGCGCCACCGGAATCACGCACAGCAGCGGTTCCCAATGTTCGCCGTGGCGCAGCATTAAAGGTTTGTCACGTTGCAGATCGGCAGTGGTCAGCATGTCTTGCAGCAAGGCCTTGTCGATTCGCGGCACATCGCATGGCAACACCAGCAAATGCGCATGGCGTGCCGCTTTCAGCCCTGCGCGAATACCGGCCAGCGGGCCCGGAAAATCGCCCTCGTCATCGATGACCAGTTGATCGGCAAACGTGGCATAACGCTCGCGATTGCGGTTGCAAGAGATGATCAGATCGTCGGTCAGCGGCCGCACCTTGCGCTGCAAATGCGCTATCAACGGCTCGCCCAGCCACTCGATAAGCCCCTTGTCCTGACCGCCCATGCGTTGACCGCGTCCACCGGCCAGAAGCAGGACGGAGCAGGGTGGCAACGGGTTGTTCGAGGGCATGACGACTCTCCAGAGGGGCGGCGGAAAAATGAGCCGCTGTGATATAACACCGGGCTGTTTCCCCTACAACTGGAAGAGCCTATGAAAGCCAAGGCTGATGTACCTTTCGTGCCGCTCAATATTGCGGTGCTGACTGTCAGCGACACCCGAACCCTGGAAACCGATACCTCCGGCCAGGTCTTCGTCGATCGCTTGATCGCGGCCGGTCACGCGCTGGCCGAGCGTGTTTTGCTTAAAGATGATCTCTACAAAATTCGCGCGCAAGTCGCCAATTGGATTGCCGACGATGTGGTTCAAGTCGTGCTGATCACCGGCGGCACCGGCTTTACCGGGCGTGACAGCACACCGGAAGCGGTGGCCTGCCTGCTCGACAAACAGGTCGACGGATTCGGCGAACTGTTCCGCCAGATTTCCGTGGCTGATATCGGCACTTCGACTGTGCAGTCTCGGGCCTTGGCAGGTCTGGCCAACGGCACGCTGGTGTGCTGCCTGCCGGGTTCGACCAATGCAGTGCGCACCGGTTGGGACGGCATTCTCGCTGAGCAACTGGACGCCCGTCATCGTCCGTGCAACTTCGTCACCCATCTCAAGCAGGCGGCGCCTTGTGAATCCCGTGGGTAAGCCGGGCAAGACCGGCAGTTTGCTGCCTGTCGAAACGGCGCTCGAGCGTTTGCTGGCCATGGCCGATGCGTCGCGCATTGTCGAGCGCGAGCACTTGCCGCTGGCTCAAGTCGAAGGGCGGGTGCTGGCGGAAGATTTGATCTCGACGCTGGATCTGCCGCCATGGCCGAACAGCGCCATGGACGGCTACGCCTTGAACCTGGCGGATTGGCAAGGCGAGCCGCTGCCGGTCAGTCAAAAGGTCTTCGCCGGGCAATCTCCACTTCCTTTGGAACCAGGCACCTGCGCACGCATCTTCACCGGGGCACCGCTGCCGCCGGGCGCCGACTGTGTCGAGATGCAGGAAAATGCTAAAGTCCAGGCCGATGGCCGAGTGCGCTTTCTTGAGCCTTTGAAGGCCGGGCAGAACATTCGTCCGCAAGGGCAGGAAACCACGGTCGGCGAATTGGTACTGCAAGCTGGAACCCGGCTCGGACCGATTGAGCAAGGCCTGGCTGCTTCGCTTGGCTGTGCCGGCCTCAATGTCGTGCGCAAACCTCGCGTCGCTGTTTTGTCCACCGGCGACGAGCTGGTTGAACCCGGCCAGGCATTGGGGCCGGGCCAGATCTACAACAGCAATCGCGTACTTCTGTGCAGTTGGCTGCAGCGTCTGAGTTGTGAAGTGATTGATGGCGGAATTCTCCCGGACGATCTGCCCACCACGCGGGCGCGGCTGGGCGAATTGCAAGACGTCGATCTGATTCTGTCTACCGGCGGTGTCTCGGTCGGTGAGGCGGATTTCCTCGGCATTGCCCTGCGTGAAGAAGGCGAGTTGGCCCTGTGGAAGCTTGCCATCAAGCCCGGGAAACCGTTGACCTTCGGCCATTTTCGCAACGTGCCGGTGATTGGCCTGCCCGGCAATCCCGCCTCGACGCTGGTGACGTTCGCCCTGCTGACGCGGCCTTATCTTTTGCGTCGCCTGGGTGTGCAAGCCGTCGAACCGCTCAAGTTTGCAGTGCCAGCAGGTTTTGTCTGGTCGGTGGCCGGCAACCGTCGTGAATATCTGCGCGGGCGCTTGGAACAGGGGCGGGCGATCATTTACCGCAACCAGAGTTCCGGTGTGCTGCGTAGCGCGGCGTGGGCCGACGGATTGGTGGAAGTCCGAGAAGGCCGCACGCTGAGCGAGGGTGATGCAGTGAGCTTCATTCCCCTCAGTGACCTGCTGGGGTAGCCGGTCTTGCCCATGCACGCGTCGGCGGGTAAGCACGGCGCGTGCAACAATTGATTCGGTCAGTTGCTGATCAACGTCACCAACTGGTCGAATCGGCTGTTGGCCACCCATCCCAGCAGTCCGAGGATGACAGCGGTAGCACCCGCCGAATACGCCAGACGGTGTTTGATCGTCCGCACATCATTGAGCACTTCGTCCATGTCGCGGCGCATGTATTTGAAGTGAGTCTCCAGCTCGCTGACTCGGGGTTCCATATCAAACTCTCCAGGGGTCTTGGCGCTGTTACAGAAGTCTGGTTTCTTGCTGGCACGACTTTCGGCGAGAGCGGCGACCGGGCTCACCGGTGCCTTGGTTTCATGGTTGCGCATGGAAGTACTCGCTGGTCGTAGCAACTGCACGCTTGCTGATTATTCCATTGCTCGATTCATGGAAATGAATCGCGGGGTATCCGTTCATTACCGGCACATCCTTGTGTTATTGAGTTGAAAGTTGGTGCTGCCGGCACACGGTGACCCAATGATCGGACGGGGTCAATTAAGCCGATTCCTCTTGTTTCGTAAGAAAAAATACCGCTGTGTAGGACGCTGGCCGTTTGAAAAGCAATTAATTGCCATCCCTGCGGCTTTTTTAACGCGCGCAGTGGTCAAGATGTTTCAATCGATTTCAATTCTTGGAGTGACGTTATGAGTGAACGCCGGGCACTGCTGATCTTGCATGGCAAACAGGCACTCAACGAGGATGTCCGCGCTGCCGTCGAAGCCAAGCGTGAGCAAGGCTGGGAACTGGCTGTGCGAGTGACGTGGGAGGCTGGCGACGCCCAGCGTCTGGTCGAGGAAGCGTTGGCGGCCGGCTACAGCAAAATCATCGCCGGTGGCGGTGATGGCACCTTGCGCGATATTGCCGAAGCGCTGGCGCAGCATCCGCAAAAAGCCAGTCTCGTCCTCCTGCCGCTGGGCACCGCCAATGATTTTTCCCGTGCCGCCGGTATTTCCCTGGAGCCTGCCGAAGCCCTTGAGCTACTGGATGTTCAGCCCTCGGATATCGATCTGGGCGAAGTAGGCGGGCAGATTTTCCTGAACATGGCGACCGGCGGATTCGGCAGCCAGGTGACCGCCAATACTTCGGAAGATTTGAAAAAAGTCTTGGGCGGTGCCGCTTATCTGTTTACCGGCCTGACCCGGTTCAGCGAACTGCATGCCGCTTACGGCGAGTTGCAAGGCCCGGATTTTCATTGGCAGGGTGAACTGCTCGCACTGGGAATCGGCAACGGACGGCAGGCGGGTGGCGGCCATGTGCTGTGCCCCGAGGCGCGAGTCGACGATGGTTTGCTGGATATCAGCATTTTGCCGGCACCGCAGGAGCTGGTCGGCACGCTGAAGAATCTGCTGAGCGAGGGCTTCGGCCTCGACAACATGTTTGTGCGGGCACGTTTGCCGTGGGTCGAGATCAAGGTCGCCGAAGGGCTGAGCATCAATCTCGATGGCGAGCCGCTAGAAGGCGACAGTCTGCGATTTGTTGCGAAACCTGCAGCGTTGCAGGTGCATCTGCCGAAGGACTCGCCGTTATTGGGCCAACAACCGTCAATCAGTCATCAAGGCTGATGATCTGCTCACGCACGGCGAACAGCACCAGACCCGCCACGTCGTAGATTTGCAGGCGTTTCATGATCTGCGCGCGGTGGGTTTCAACGGTCTTGACGCTCAAGCCCAGACCGTTGGCAATTTCCCGGGTCGATTTGCCGCGCACGATCAGGCGAAGGATTTCCAGCTGGCGCGCGGTCAGATTGTGCGAATCGGCGACGTCCGGCTGGCTTTTCTGGTTTCGCGTCAGTGCCTGATTGATCACCGTATGGGCAATGGCCGGGCTGAGGTAGCGTTCGTTGTTGCGCAGGGCTTCCAGCGCGTGCTCGAGCTCGGTGGCCGTGGTGTCCTTGAGCAGGTAGCCATGGGCACCGGACTCCAGTGCCTGCATGATCAGCGCCGGATCGGTGTGCATCGACAGAATCAGCACTTTGCTCTGCGGCCGCACGCGCTTGAGCCGTTGCAGCGCTTCCAGGCCACCGGTTTCTCTCATCGAGATGTCCAGCAATACGATGTCCGGGCTCAATTGCTCGACCATTTCAAGCAATTGCGAACCATCACTGGCTTCGCCGATTACCGCGTAACCGGGAATATCCAGTACCAGAGCGCGCACGCCGGCTCTGATCAGCGAGTGGTCATCCACCAGAAGTAAGTTACAAGTCAACGCATAACCTTATTCGTACTGGCCCGTTCGAGTGCCCGAGGCGCCCACGGGAATAGTGCTTCGATTCGAGTGCCTTTGCCCGGCTCGCTGACAACATTCAACGTACCGCCCAGTTGTTCGATACGCTCGGCCATTCCGGCCATGCCGCGTTGACCTTCTCTGGCCGGGTCGGCCGCCGGGGCAAAACCCAGGCCGTCATCACTGATCAACAGCGTCAGACCTTGCGGCAATCGCTGTACCCGAATCAACAGGTTTTTTGCCTGTGCGTGCCGGAGGATGTTGGTCACGGCTTCCTGGGCGATGCGAAACGCGGCGACGGCCATTTCCTCGGGGATGCCGTTGAGCCGTTGCTGGCAATCGAGACTCCAGTTGACCGGCGTGTTGGCCAGTGTCTTGAGCAAATGCGCACGCAGGCTGGCTTCGAGTCCAAGGCTGGTCAATTGACGTGGATTGAGAATCGCCGAGACGTCACGCACTTTGGTCAGGGTTTCATCCAGCGTGTCACAGAGGACCTTGCATTGTTCCTGCAGATCTTCCGGCAGGCGGCGTTTGAGCCAGTCACTTTGCAGCTTGGCGGCGGTGAGCAACTGGCCGATATCGTCGTGCAATTCACGGCTGAGGCGATGGCGCTCGTTTTCCTGGACTTGCAGCAGTCGATCAGCCAGCTCTTGTGGCTGAAACTTGATCGATTTGCGCGACAAGCGATATTGCACCCAGACGCACGCGGTGGCGGCAACGTCGAGTGCCAGCAATCCCAAGGGAAGGCGTGCGGAAACAACATACGCCAGCAGACTGCCCAAGGTCGCCAGAACACACAGAACAAGTGTGAAGCGCCGGGCGTTTTCCCGAGAAGGTGGCCATGTAATGAGTGACTTGAGACTGGCGTACATAACGGATGGAGCCAATGGATGTTCGCTGCGGGCAGACCGACCGGTGACTGGCGGATCTCTGTGTGGAAATACTGTCAATTATGTTATTGATTCATACCGCATTCGTTAAGCAATCATTGACCGGCAATAACATTGCTAATGAAACGCTGGAGTCACTGTGCCATTAAACGGCAGGTAATCAACCGGCGGCATAATACCACTTAACATACCGTTGGTCGCGGTCGCTATATATGTCCATTCAGTCAGGAAATACCGGATCGTGGACGCAAGTTCCATATTGGAAAAAGTTGGAATTCTTGTAGCTGGACGACTTCGATTTGCCTCGAAGTGTCTCTGGGAACACACAGGGAAAACCCTGATGGCGGCATCTGGAAATCAGCCGTTGGTCGGGCAAATTATTTGCCCCGGATTGTCGCTTTCAGGTACGAAGCATTCATTTACGACAATATCGCGGATTGCAGGCTTAAGCCTGGTGCGCTATCAGGGACGCAGAGAGCAAACGTTTGCTCATCATCTTCGGCTCGAACGTGTCCTGGCCCATTTGTGCCGCGAAGGCCTCAAGCAGGGCTGTCTGCTCGCTGCCATCAAGGCTCAGTTGTCCGGTTTTATGATCGACCAGCTCAAGCTGCCATGCCATCAGGGTGAAACAGTCTCGCAAGGCATCGAGGGCCTGTTCGTGCAGGTCGACGCGATCCTGGGTCAGATTCAGCAGACTGTAGATGTGCAGGGAAAACTCGGAGATTGCTTCCAGCGCCAAGGCTTCGGCGCGGCCGGCCAGCTTCAGCAGAGTGCCGAGCATGCAGTCGATGGCATCCTTGTCATTGCTGATCAGTTGCAGATGGCTCAGGCATTCTTCGGACTTGGCGAGAAGCGTTTCGGCCTCGACCAGAAATTCGGGGAAGCGTTGCGCCCAGTCTTTACGGTCGATTGGCATGTTCATCTCCACCACGTCGTGTTGGTTGACGGATGGCCGTGTGTGGCGACGATCGTGAATCGTCGACAGATCGCGCCCGGCGGTGCAGGTGCACGGACCGAGGGGTTCCAGAGGGTGGGTTGCCACTGAATTGCGATCGCACACAATAGCCTGACTCCGTTCATGCAATGAGAATGGCGTCACAGTAATGGCTATTGGAAATGGCGAATATCAGGTTGGGCCTGATTGATCCTAGGGGAATCCCTTAGGCGCGGGAACCTAACGTGCAAACCGAGGTCGCGCCGCAATGAATCTAGCAGATGAAATCACGAATGCCAGTAAAGCATGATGTCAGTGTGACATCAATGGCCGTTTGTGGCATTTTTAGCGACGTGCTTTACAGCAATCAAGATTAGCTGAATGCAGCCGATAAACCCCCATAGTGAATTCATCAGAACAAGCCCAGGAGTCATTGATGGCCGGCATTCTCGACACGGTAGACCAACGCACGCAACTGGTGGGTGAGAATCGCCTGGAAATCCTCATGTTTCGCCTGGCCGGACGCCAGCTGTTCGCGATCAACGTGTTCAAGGTTCAGGAAGTGCTGCAACTGCCCAAGCTGACCCTGATGCCGCAGCGTCATCCCTTCGTCTGCGGCGTAGTCAATCTGCGCGGGCAGACCCTGCCGGTGATCGACCTGTCCCAGGCAATCGGTATGCGCCCACTGGTGCCGGGCCCGAACAGCACGATCATCGTCACCGAATACAACCGTTCGGTGCAGGCCTTCCTCGTTGGCGGCGTCGACCGCATCGTCAACATGAACTGGGAAGCCATTCTGCCGCCGCCGACCAGTGCTGGCCGCCAGCATTATCTGACCGCGATCAGCAAGGTCGACGATCAACTGGTGGAAATCATCGACGTCGAGAAAGTCCTCGCTGAAATCGTCCCGTACAACGCCAAGGTCTCGCGCGAGAAACTCGACGATCCGGTACTGGAGCGCGCCCGTGGCCGCGAAGTGTTGTTGGTGGACGATTCCAACGTAGCGCTATCGCAATTGCGCGATACCCTCGGCCAGCTCGGGGTGAAAATGCACATTGCCAGCGACGGTCTGAAAGCCTTGAACATCCTCAAGGCCTGGGCCGATACCGGCGTGCACATGACCGACAAACTACTGATGATCTTCACCGATGCGGAAATGCCGGAAATGGACGGCTATCGCCTGACCACTGAAATTCGCAACGACCCTCGCCTGCGTGGCCTGTACGTCGTACTGCACACCTCGCTATCGGGCAGTTTCAACGACTCGATGGTGAAGAAGGTCGGCTGCGACAACTTCCTCTCCAAATTCCAGCCGGACAAACTGGTCGACGTGGTACGCCAGCGTCTGATGCTCGACGCCGTGCCGGCCTGAAACACGCACATTTTGCTTCCTGTGCGAGCCTGCTCGCGAAAGCGCAGGGTCGGACACATTGATGGTGAATGTGCCGGCCTCTTCGCGAGCAGGCTCGCTCCCACAGAAGTGTATTTACATTAATGACGGCTTTGATTCGGTATTGAAGCTCGTATAGGGTGGCGTTTTTCCTCCAAGGAAGCTGGCCATGCTGCGTCTGAGCGCGCTTTATCGTTACCCGTTGAAATCCGGCAAGGGCGAAATCCTGCACAGCATCGAGCTGGACAAGCTCGGGCTGGCGGGCGACCGACGCTGGATGCTGGTGGACGAGGCCAGCGGGCGCTTTCTGACCCAGCGTGCCGAAGCGAAGATGAGTCTGTTGTCGGCGTTATGGAATGCCGGGGGCGGTCTGACCCTCAGCGCTCCCGAGCAGGGTTCTATCGAAGTCGCGCTGCCCGCTGCCGACGCCGAGCTGCGCGGTGTGACGATCTGGCGTGACACCCTGCGGGTGCCGGACGCCGGTGATCAAGCCGCGCGGTTTGTCAGCGACTTCCTCGGCAAGCCGACACGTCTGGTGCAGATGCCGCTGGAGCGGGCACGCACCACGCAGTCGGGTTTCGGCAAGGACGACGATCAAGTGGCGTTCGCCGACGGTTATCCATTGCTGCTGATCGGCGAGGCTTCGCGGCTGGCGCTCTCGGAAACGGTAGGGCGAGAGCTGGAGATGCTGCGCTTCCGTCCGAATCTGGTGATCGAAGGCAGCGCGCCTTACGCCGAGGACAACTGGAAACGCATTCGCATCGGCGATATCGAATTCCGCGTGGTCAAGCCATGTGCGCGTTGCATCATGACCACCGTCGACCCGCAAACCGGTGAGCGCAGTGCTGATCGTGAGCCGTTCGCGACGTTACAGAAACACCGCAGCACCGCCGATGGCGCGATGTTCGGGCAGAATCTGGTCAACGACGGTAACGGTCGCCTGGAAGTCGGCATGCCGGTGGAGATTCTCGAATAGGCTGTCGCTGAAACGAAAAATGCCCGGGTCTTTTGGACGCGGGCATTTTTTTGCGCGGTGAAACCGGCGGGATCAGCCGCGGTATTCGCACAGGTAAGCGGTATCCACTTCGACTTTCAGTTGGAACTTGCTGTTGGCCGGAACGTTGAACTGGCTGCCGGCGGCGAAGGTTTCCCAGTCGCTGCTGTCTGGCAGTTTTACGCTCAGCGCGCCGGAAACCACATGCATGATCTCGCGCTGGCTGGTGCCGAATTCGTATTCGCCCGGGGCCATGACGCCAATGGTCGCCGGACCTTCAGCGGTGCCAAAGGCGATCGACTTGACGGTGCCGTCGAAGTACTCGTTGACTTTAAACATGGGCGGATTCCTCGAAAAGGGCTTAAAAGGGGGCGGCCAGTATGCACAAGGCTTTTCGCGCCGTCACGCGTCTAAAGCGGCAGGACCAGCGGCAATAACCGTGCAGTATTGCGGGCATCTTCCAGCGCGCGATGTTGTTGGCCGTTGAACTGCATGCCCGCCAGTTGCAACGCGCCGTTGAGCCCCAGCGGTCGTTCCAGGCGCCGGGCCTTGGCGAAGCGCTGTTTGAGGTTCATGTGCGGGACTTTGCTCAGGCCGCTGTCGATGTTCAGGCGCTGCCACTCCTGGAGCAACTGCTGGCGATCGTAACCGCCCCAACTGGCCCAGCCTTCAAGGCGAGCCTGATGCTGCGCCAGCCAACGCTCAAAGGCCGGCCAGACTTCGCTCAGCGGTTGCGCCGAATCGATGTTGGCCTGAGTGATGTGTGTCAGCTCCCGACAGAATGGCGTCAGCAATGGCCGGCGGGTCGGTTTGACGAAGCGCTGGAAGTGATCCTGCTCGCGCCCGTCGCGGTCGACCAGGGTCGCACCGATCTCGATAATTTCCATTTCCGTGACCGGCCAGCCACCCTCGTCTGTGGTGGCTTCCAGATCTATGACCAGCCAATGGGGCATCGCAGGGTTCCTGATTTCCGCGTTCTGATTTATCAGAGCGTAGTCAAACCCCGCGCTTGTGCCCGGGCGACTACTCGACCTGCAACAGAACCTGACGATTTTTTACCTGATCGCCAACCTTCACTTGCACCCGTTTGAGCACGCCATCGATGCCGGCCTTCAGCGGATGCTCCATTTTCATTGCCTCCAGCACCACCAGCAATTGACCCTTGCTGACCGTACTGCCCTCGCTGACCAGCACATCGACAATGGCACCGTCCATCGGGGCTTTCAGGGTGCCGGAGGCGACGCTGGTCTGACTGTCGATCGGCGCATGAGTTCGATCCTCCAGACGCAGGCTGCCCGGATGGGTGAACAGCCACAGCTGCCGATCGTGCAGACGATAGGCGTGACATTGGCGCAGACCGTCGACTTCGATGGTGATCGATTGCGCGGCGTGCTCAATGATTTTCACCGCCACAGTGCTTTCGCCAGCCTGCACGACCAACTCGCCGGGTTTGCGCGCCAGCACCGACAGCGTCCAGTCCTGCTCGTCACTGCCGAGTCGATAGTGCAACGGCACGCTGGCGTTGTTGCGCCAGCCGTTCAGCGGGGCGCGATGGGGCAGGGCGCTGGCCTGATAGAACAACACCACGGCAATCGCCAGTTGCGCCGTCGTCGGTACGTAAGGGTTGAGGCAGGCATGGCTGGAAAAATGTTGCTGGATGAAAGCGGTGCTGAAATCGCCGCTGATGAACTGCGGATGTTGCAGCAGGCCTTCGAGCAAGCGTTGATTGCTTTGCACGCCAAGCAGCACCGTGTCCTGTACCGCCCGCAACAATTTGCGCCGCGCCTCTTCGCGGGTTGCGCCGTGGGCGATAAGTTTGCCCAGCAGCGGGTCGTAGAACGGGCTCACCGACTGGCCTTCAAGCAGACCGTGATCGATCCGCGCCCCGTGATCCGAAGCCGGTTGCCATGCGGCAATTCGGCCGGTTTGCGGAAGAAAATCCGCAGCGGGATCTTCAGCGTAGAGGCGCACTTCCATGGCGTGACCGTCGAGACGGATCTGCTCCTGCGTCAGCGGTAACGGCTGGCCCTCGGCAACCAGCAACTGCCACGCGACCAGATCCAGCCCGGTGATCAATTCCGTCACCGGATGCTCGACCTGCAGACGGGTGTTCATTTCCAGAAAGTAGAATTGCCCGCGCGCGTCGAGGAGGAACTCCACGGTGCCGGCGCCGACATAATCCACCGCGCGCCCTGCCTTGAGCGCCGCTTCGCCCATGGCCTGGCGCAGCTCGGCGGTCATCACCGGGCACGGCGCTTCTTCGATGACTTTCTGATGGCGGCGCTGGATCGAGCAATCGCGTTCGCCGAGATAGACCAGATGGCCGTGCTGGTCGCCGAACAGCTGTACTTCGACATGGCGTGGCTCGACCAACGCTTGCTCGAGAATCAACTCGTCGCTGCCGAAACCGTTCATTGCTTCGGACCGCGCGGTACGCAGTTGCGCCGCCAGTTCGCTGGCCTCGTGCACCAGGCGCATGCCGCGTCCGCCGCCGCCGGCGCTGGCCTTGATCATCAGCGGATAACCGATGCGCTCGGCTTCGGCCAGCAGCGTCGCGTCGTCCTGCGCTGCGCCTTGATAGCCGGCAATGCACGGCACGCCGGCGTCGAGCATGGCGATTTTCGACAGGCGTTTGCTGCCCATCAGTTCGATGGCTTCGACGCTGGGGCCGATGAAAATCAGCCCGGCTTCGGCGCATGCGCGGGCGAAATCGGCATTTTCCGAGAGGAAGCCGTAGCCCGGGTGAATCGCGTCGGCGCCGCTGCGGCGGGCGGCGTCGAGGATCGCCGCAATGTTGAGGTACGACTGCTGCACCGGCGCCGGGCCGATACGCACGGCTTGGTCGGCCATTTGCACGTGTAGCGCATCGGCGTCGGCGTCGCTGAAAACGGCGACGGTGCGATAACCCAGCGCCTGGGCCGTGCGCTGGATGCGGCAGGCGATTTCACCGCGGTTGGCGATCAGGATTTTGTGGAGGGTGGGCATGGTGGGGTTCCTGAGTTTTTTGGCGTTGACTGTGATGGCCTCATCGCTGGCAAGCCAGCTCCCACAGGTTTTTTGAGCGAATGAAAATCCGTGTGGGAGCGGGCTTGCCCGCGATGCTTTTTCAGGCCCACCCCGGTTTGCGTTTCTGCATGAATGCCATGGTCCCCTCGATTCCTTCGTCTCCAGTCACCGCCGCGCTGAACCACTGCGCCGCCTCATTGAGCAATGCACTCGAAGGCTGCCCGGCGCTGGCCAATAACAATTTTTTCGTCATCGCATTCGCTTCGGGTGCGCAGCGCAGTACCTGTTGCAAGACTTCATCCAGTCGCTCGGCCAACGCTTGCGCATCCTGTTCAACGAAATGCACCAGCCCCAATCGCTGCGCCTCAGCGCCATCGAAACGCGCCGCCGTCAGCGCGAGTCGGCGGGTTTCGGTCAGGCCTATCCGTTGCACCACAAACGGTGCGATTTGCGCCGGGATCAGGCCGAGGCTGGTTTCCGGCAAGCCGAACTGCGCCTTGTGATCACTAATCGCAACATCGCTGACGCAAGCCAGGCCGAAACCACCGCCGAGCACGGCGCCTTGCAGCACCGTGATCAGCGCCTGCGGCGTGTGCTGGGCTTCCTCCAGTAACGCACCGAACGCCCGGTTCAACTCGCGGTAAGCGTCTGCGCCCTGCGACCGTGCGCTGGCCATGTCCTTGATGTCGCCGCCGGCACAAAAATGCCCGCCGGCACCGCTGAGCACCAAGGCCCGCACTGTGCGGTCATCGTGCACCGCCGTCAGCACCGCGCGCAGTTCGTCGACCATTTGCAGGCTCATCGCGTTGCGGCTGTCCGGGCGGTTGAGGGTGATGTGCAGCACGCCGCCATGCAGTTCCAGCAACAGCGTCTGGCAATCGGGCAGGCCGCTCATTTCTTTTTCCCCGGCAGAATGCCCATCAGTTTGCAGATGATCCCCAGCATGATTTCGTCGGCGCCGCCGCCAATCGACACCAGGCGCACATCGCGATAGGCGCGGGCCACCGGGTTGTCCCACATGAAGCCCATGCCGCCCCAATATTGCAGGCAGCTGTCGCTGACTTCCCGGCCGAGACGCCCGGCCTTGAGCTTGGCCATCGACGCCAGGCGCGTGACGTCCTGGCCTTTGATGTACTGCTCGGTGGCCTGATAGACCAGGGCGCGCAGGCATTCGATTTCGGTCTGCAATTCGGCGAGACGGAAGTGGATCACCTGGTTGTCGATCAGCGCATTACCGAAGGTCTTGCGCTCCTTGCAGTACTCGATGGTGCTGTCGATGCAATATTCCAGGCCCTTGATCATGTTCGCCGCGCCGAACAGGCGTTCTTCCTGAAACTGCAGCATCTGCATCATGAACCCCGCGCCTTCATGGCCGATGCGGTTGCGCTGCGGCACGCGCACGTTGTCGAAGAACACCTGCGCGGTTTCCGAGCTGCGCATGCCGAGCTTGTCCAGGTGCGAACTGAGGCTGATTCCCGGGGTGTTCATCGGCACCATGATCAGCGACTTGTTGATGTGCGGCTTGTCGTCCGAGGTGTTGGCCAGCAGACAGATGAAATCGGCGCTCGGCGAGTTGGTGATCCACATCTTGCTGCCGTTGATCACGTAGTCGTCGCCGTCCTTGCGCGCGGTGGTTTTCAGCCCGGCGACATCGGAGCCGGCGCCGACTTCGGAAACGCCGATGCAACCGACCTGTTCGCCCGTGATGGCCGGGCGGAGGAATTCTTCGCGCAGTTCGTCGGAGCCGAAGCGGGCGAGGGCGGGTGTGCACATGTCGGTCTGCACGCCGATCGACATCGGAATCCCGCCGCAATGAATGGTGCCGAACTCTTCGGCGGCGACGATCGAATAGCTGTAGTCGAGGCCCATGCCGCCGAATTTTTCCGGCTTGGAAATGCCCAGCAGACCCAGCTCACCGGCCTTGCGGAAAATCTCGTGGATCGGAAAGCGCCCGGCCTTTTCCCATTCTTCGACGTGGGGGTTGATCTCGTGGGTGACGAACTGGCGGACGGTGCGGCGCAGGGCTTCGTGTTCCGGGGTGAAGATCATTGTTGTTGTTCTCCGTAGGATCCGTGGCGGTCAGAAGCGGCTGACGCCGAAGCTGTTGGGTTGCAGCTTGCGCGTGTCGGCTTCGTGGCAGATATCCAGCAAGTAGCCAAGCAGGGTGCGGGTGTCGCGCGGGTCGATCAGGCCGTCGTCCCACAGGTTGGCGCTGCCGTACAGTGCGGTGGACTGGCTGTCGAGTTTCTGCGCGGTCATCTGTTCG
This sequence comes from Pseudomonas sp. 67(2021), assembly GCF_017491835.1. Taxonomy (NCBI): domain Bacteria; kingdom Pseudomonadati; phylum Pseudomonadota; class Gammaproteobacteria; order Pseudomonadales; family Pseudomonadaceae; genus Pseudomonas; species Pseudomonas sp. 67(2021). The sequence continues at coordinate 45,446 of NZ_JAFGYL010000014.1, read as the reverse complement.
AGCATGTCGAGCATTTTCGGATCCGGCTCGATGCCGTCCTTGAGCTGTTTGGCTTCGGTAACGATGCGCAAGACCTTGCCGGCCTGAGCGCCACCCATCACTGCCGTGCGGCTGTTGGGCCAGGCGAAGATGAAGCGCGGATCGAGCCCGCGCCCGCACATGGCGTAGTTGCCGGCGCCGTAGGAACCACCGACGACAATGGTCAGTTTAGGCACCCGTGCGTTGGCCACCGCTTGGATCAGTTTCGAGCCATGCTTGATCACCCCTTGTTGTTCCGATTCGGTGCCGACCATGAAACCCGTGGTGTTGTGGAAAAACAGCAGCGGCGTCTGGCTCTGGTCGCACAACTGGATGAACTGCGCCGCCTTGCTCGCACCTTGCGGGGTGATCGGTCCGTTGTTGCCAATGAAGCCGCAGGCGCGGCCCTGGATTTTCAATTGGCCGCAAAGGGTTTGCTGATCGAACTCGCCTTTGAATTCGAGAAAGTCCGACTCGTCGGCAATCCGCGCGATGATTTCGCGCACATCGTAGGGCTTTTTTGCATCGTCCGGAATCAGCCCGAGCAGTTCGTCGATGGGGTAGAGCGGTTCTTTGAATTGCGGCTGCGGCAGCCAGGGCAACTGCTCGTTCCAGGGCAGCATGCGCATGATGTCGCGGACCTGGCGTATGCCGTCAGCGTCGTTTTCGGCGAGATATTCGGCAGTGCCGGCGACCTGCGCGTGCATCTCGGCGCCACCGAGTTCTTCATCGGTGGCCACTTCGCCGGTCGCCGCTTTGAGCAATGGCGGGCCGGCGAGAAACAGCTTGGCCTTGCCGCGCACCACCACTACGTAATCCGATAACCCCGGTTGATAGGCGCCGCCTGCGGTGGCCGAGCCGTGTACCACGGTGATCTGCGGCAAACCCATGGCTGACATGCGCGCCTGATTGGCAAAACTGCGCGCACCTTCGACAAAGATCTCTGCCGCGTAGTTGAGGTTGGCGCCGCCGCTTTCAGCGAGGGTGATCATCGGCAGTTTGTTCTCCCGCGCGATCTGTTGCAGGCGCAGGGATTTTTTCAGGCCGCTCGGCGAAATCGTGCCGCCCTTGATCGCGCTGTTGTTGGCGACCACCATCGCGCGAATGCCGCAGACATAACCGATGCCGGCAATCAGCCCGCCACCGGCCGAACTGCCGTCCTTGTCGTCGTGCAATTTATAGCCGGCGAGGCTGGCCAGTTCGAGGAACGGTGCGCCGGGGTCGAGCAAAAGGTTCAGGCGCTCGCGGGGCAACAGTTGCCCGCGTTTGCTGAATTTGTCTTTGGCTTCGGCGGCCTTGTTCAGCAGGTTCTGTTCGAGCTGCTGCACCTGCTCGATGGCGGCGAGCATGGCCGCGCGGTTTCGTGCGAAGGCTTCGCTGTGCGGGTCGAGTTGCGACTGAATCTGCGCCATGGCTTATTCCTTGTCCTTGAGCACGTCGGGACGCAACACTTCTGGTAAATACGCGCGGTGAAAACCATTGAACGATTCGCTGTGGCTCGCCTTGTGCAGCGGCCAGGCGCGACTGCCGAGGCTGGCGGCGCCGTCGATTTTCACTGTGGTGCCGCTGATGAACGCTGCCGCCGGGCTGAGCAGAAACACGATCGCCGCACTGACTTCCGATTCGGTGCCGATACGCTTGAGCGGCACATGCTCGCGCAGGGTCGGAATCACTGCTTTGAATGCGCCCTCGTAAGTGTCCATGCCGCTGGAGGCGATCCAGCCCGGCGCCACCGCGTTGACCCGGACCCCGGCGTAACCCCACTCGAACGCAGCAGTCTTGGTGAAGTTGTCCATGCCTGAACGCGCGGCGCCCGAGTGGCCCATGCCGGGCATGCCGCCCCACATATCGGCAAGCATGTTGACGATGCTGCCGCCGTGTTTGCTCATCGACTGGTTGAACACTTCGCGGGCCATCAGAAAGCCGCCGACCAGGTTGGTCCGCAGCACGGTTTCAAAGCCCTTCTGATTGATCGAGGCCAAGGGCGACGGGTACTGGCCGCCGGCATTGTTGACCAGACCGTGGATCGGCCCGTGTTCGGCGATCAGCTCTTTGACCAGTTGCTTGACCGCTTCTTCATCGCGGATATCGCAGGCCTTCCAGTGCGCGCGGCCGCCGTCCTCGGCGATTTCGGCGGCGACCTTTTCGAGTTTTTCCGGCTTGCGCCCGACCAGCAGCACATTGGCGCCAAGGGCCGCCAGCTCATGGGCGGTGCAGCGACCGATGCCGCTGCCGCCACCGGTGACAATCAGGTTCTGGCCGCTGAACAGATCGGCGCGAAAAATCGACGCGTAAGCCATGCACACCATCCTCTAGTCGAGCTGTTCGGCGATGCTTTGCGGCACCGGGATCTGGATTTCCAATAGTTGCTGGGCGAAGGCTTTGCCTTGCGGGTCGATGCGCAGACTCGCGACGCCGCCACCGCCGAGGGCGTTTTCCAAAAGAAAATTAAGGCTGTGGGTGCCGGGCAGATACCAGCGTTCGACACGCCCGAGAAGCGGATCGAGGACGTGGCGCATCCAGTCGACCACCACCGAAGGGGTCAGCGCTTCGGCGATCCATGGCAGGTAATCGGGATGGCGCGGCATCACGCCGATGTTGCTGTGATTGCCCTTGTCGCCGGAGCGCGCCACCGCCAGTTTCACCAACGGCACACTGGCATCGGCGCGGCCCTGGGGTTTGGGTGGCTGATGGGCGAGCGGCAAATCGGCGCTGTCGAGGGCCACTGGGTCGGGGAGGGCGCAAGGATGACGCTCACCGGCCATGTCGATTTGCAGCGTGCAGGCATTTTTATCTATGAGAAATGAGAACAGGCGGATGACCGGGTACACGGTCGGACGTCTGCCGACAATGCCGGTCAGACCGGGCGCCATACCGGTCGCGGCCTGGGCGATCTCTTTGGAAAACAGCACCAGCGCGCGTTTGTCAGGATGGCGTACGGCGATTTTGATCACCACTTCACGGCTGTCGCGGCGCTGGCCGTGGGGGCCGTAGGTGGCTTCGCTGCCGAGCAGTTCGACATGGGTTTCGCTGTACGGCGCCCAGCCGCGCAGGCTGAACATCTCGGCGGTCTTGTCGATGATCGCCTGACTGACCCGCCGCGCCTTGTCCACCGCGTCGATGCCGGCCATCAGGCAACTGGCGGTGCAGCGAAAACCGTCCGGGTACGTGGCGCTGACCTTGTATTTGTCGCTGGGCGGCAGGCCTTTGGCACCGTGCACCTGCACGACGTTTTTGCCTTGTTGCTGAAGTTTGACCTGAGTGAAATCGCAGATCACATCGGGTAACAGATAGGCCTGCGGATCGCCGATTTCGTAGAGCATCTGCTCGCCGATGGTCAGCGGCGTGACCAGGCCGCCGGAGCCTTCGGGTTTGCTGACGAGGAACTGGCCATCGGCGCTGACCTCGACGATCGGAAAACCGATGTGCTCGTAATCCGGTACCTCGCGCCAGTCGGTGAAATTACCGCCGGTGCACTGCGCGCCGCATTCGATGATGTGCCCGGCCAGCGCGGCCTGGGCAAGTTTGTCGTAGTCATGCCACGACCAACCGAATTCGTGAACCAGCGCCGCACTGACCACGGCGCTGTCGACCACCCGGCCGGTGATGACAATGTCGACACCCAGGCGCAACGCTTCGACAATCCCTGGCGCGCCGAGGTAGGCGTTGGTCGACACGCACATGCGCGGAAGCGGCGCGCCGCTGAACATTTCGCGGATGTCGGCGGGGTTTTTGAGCTGTCCTTGCAGGTCATCGCCGAGCAACACGGCAATCTTCAGCTGGACCCCGGCCTGGTCGCAGGCCGCTTGCAGCGCCGCTGCGCAAGCCTGCGGATTGACCCCGCCGGCATTGCTGATCACGCGGATATTCTGTTCGGCCAGTTGCGTCAGCAGCGGCGCCAGCACTTCAACGAAGTCACCGGCGAACCCGGCCTGTGGGTCTTTAAGACGCGCACCAGCCATGAGCGACATGGTGATCTCGGCCAGATAATCGAACACCAGATAATCCAGGTTTCCGCCGGAGACAAGCTGGGCGGCAGCAGTGGAAGTGTCGCCCCAAAAAGCACTGGCGCAGCCGATTCGCACGGTGGTTGGCATTTTTATCTCCGACTCAGGGACCTGCGACAGAAGTGTCTGGAGGCTACCAAGCAAGCGCTTGGTTTGTAAACAGGCGAAACATTCTTCTGCCCAAGCGCTTGCTTGGTGCCCGCGCGCGGCTTAAATTGCGCGCAACCCTGCGGTTACAGGGGGCAACACACTGATCGACTGTAGGAGAGAACGGGTGGACGAGCAAAAAGCCCTGCGGGTCATGCGCGAACTGGTCGACCAGGGCCAGTTGACCGACCCGGACAGCGCCCGCGGCAAATTGCTGCAAGTGGCGGCTCACCTGTTTCGCAACAAAGGCTACGAGCGCACCACGGTGCGCGATCTGGCCAGCGCTGTGGGCATCCAGTCGGGCAGTATTTTTCATCACTTCAAAAGCAAGGATGAAATTCTCCGCGCGGTGATGGAGGAAACCATCCGCTACAACACCGCGCTGATGCGCGCAGCCTTGGCCGAGGCGAGCGATGTGCGCGAAAGGGTGCTGGCACTGATTCGTTGCGAGTTGCAGTCGATCATGGGCGGCAGTGGCGAGGCGATGGCCGTGCTGGTGTACGAATGGCGCTCATTGTCCGAAGACGGCCAGGCTAAAGTCCTCGCTTTGCGTGATGTTTATGAAGACATCTGGCTGCAGGTTCTGGGTGAGGCCAAGGACGCCGGCTATATTCGCGGCGACGTTTTTATTACCCGACGTTTCCTTACCGGCGCACTGTCCTGGACCACCACCTGGTTCCGTGCCGGCGGCAGTTTGAGCCTCGATCAGCTCGCCGATGAAGCGCTGATTCTGGTCCTCGAAGCGCGTTGAACGGTTGTCGGACCGGCCGACAAACTGGCTAAGTCGGCGAAACCGCCTAGCTTGAATGCATTGATCGCTATTTTTTTCGGGGAGTGGGGTGTTTTGAAGTCTTCGCCAATTCGGACAGCCGCCGGGCTGATGCTCGCTGCGCTGGCTGCGTTATGGGTATTGCCCGCTCAGTCAGCGCAATTGGTCCGGGTCGGCGCCGCGCATTTCCCGCCTTATACGATTCGCCCGGAAAACGGCGCCGACACCGGCCTGTTGCCGCAATTGATCGAGGCGCTGAACCGCTCGCAGAGCGACTATCAGTTCGTCCTGGTGCCAACCTCGATCCCGCGCCGCTTCGGTGATTTCAAGCAGGGCCGCATCGATATGGCGATCTTCGAGAACCCCGAGTGGGGCTGGAAGGACATTCCCCACGACGACGTCGACATGGGCCTGGAAGACGCCGAGATTTTCGTCGCGCAACGCGAAGACGGCCGCCAGCAAAACTACTTCTCGAGCCTGTCGGGCAAACGTCTGGCGCTGTTCAGCGGTTATCACTACGAATTTGCCAACTTCAACGCCGACCCGAAATTCCTCGCGCACAACTACAACGCCACGCTGACCTATTCCCACGACAGCAACCTGCTGATGGTCCTGCGCGGGCGCGCCGACATTGCCCTGGTGACCCGTTCCTATCTGTTCGATTACCTGCTGCGCAACGAGAAGGTCCGCGATGAGCTGTTGGCGTCGCAGCGTACCGATCAGATCTATCACCATTACGCGATTCTGCGGCCAAGCGCTCCGATCACCGGCGACGCCTTCGGCAATCTGTTGCAGCGTCTGCGTGACAATGGCGAATTGCTGAAGATTTTCGAGCCTTACAAGATTGCCGTAGTGCCCGTGCCGCATCACTGAAGCGCTGTTTGCATCTCGCGCTTAAATTTCCCCTCCCGGCTCACGTCACTTCGTTGAACTGTCGACGATTACGTGAGCCCGACCCATGTCCAATCTGAATGACCTGACTGCCCTGGCATTGCCCTCGGGCAGTCGCTTGATCGCTGATGCTACCGAGAGCCGACTGAGCCTGGACGGGCAACCGCTGATTCGGCTGCGCCTGGACCGCGAGGCCAATGGCCCGATCCAGCTTGATGAACGTTTTGCCCTGCCGCCCGGGCAAGCCTTGTGGGCCGCCTGTTATTGGTTGTTCGCCCGTGACCCGGCGTGCCAGCAATTGACCTGGCAACTCGATCAGCCACCGACCGAAGCCTTGCGCAGTGGTCTGCTGATCAATACCGAAGTCGCCGGTGAGTACCGCTGCGAGCGCACGCTGTTCTGGCAACTGCCGCAGCCGTGGCTGGGCACTTCACTGACCGGCAGCTATCCGCAGCAAATGGTCATCAGCCATGGCAAGCGCCATCCGCTGCGACCGGTGAAGCCGCGCGGTGAAGTCTACCGGCGTTTCGATGCGCGGCTCGGCGCATGGATTTCCTTGCGAACGCTGGAAATCGAGGAAGATCTGTCGCGCTTCAATCGCTGGCAGAACAGCCCGCGCGTGGCGAGTTTCTGGCAGGAGGAGGGCAGCCTTGAGCAGCATCGCGAATACCTGAACAAGCTCGATGCCGACCCGCACACATTGACCCTGATCGGCTGTTTCGACGATCAGCCATTCGCCTATTTCGAAGCCTACTGGGCCAAGGAAGATCGCATCGCGCCGTTCTACGATGCCGACGATTACGACCGTGGCATTCACATGCTGGTCGGCGAAGAAAGTCATCGCGGCCCGCACAAAGTGGCGAGCTGGTTATCGGCGCTGGTGCATTACCTGTTTCTCGATGATCCACGGACCCAGCGCGTGGTCGCCGAGCCACGTGCCGACAACGCGAAGATGATCGGCCATATGCACAACCAGTGCTTTCACTGCGAGAAGGAATTCGATTTCCCGCACAAGCGCGCGGCGTTGATGATTCTGGGGCGGGAGCGGTTTTTTGATCGGTGCAGCCTGGCCTGATGCGTTCGGCCTCGGGTTTCGTTTGAAACTGAGGTCGCTTTCGCGAGCAGGCTCGCTCCCACAGGGTTTGATGAACGACACAAATCCAGTGTGGGAGCGAGCCTGCTCGCGAATGGCTTGACGCAAAATCCGGATCCTAACGACGACCCGCAATCACCGCATCCCGCCGACTGCCCGAGACCTTGCGGCAGTGCACCAGCGCATCACGAATCATGAAGTTAACCAGAGTGGGCGATACGCCCAGTTCCTTGGCGATATCCTTTTGCGGCACGCCGTGCAAGCGGTACATCTCGAAGGCATAACGGGTGCGGCTGGGCAGCTCGGTCAGCGCATCGGCGATGTGTTCCAGAGTCGAGAAGTTGATATGCGAAGTTTCCGGCGAAGCGCCCTGAATCACCACGTTCAAGCCTTCCTCTTCCGGGCCTGAGTATTTCTGTTCGAGCGCCTGCTTGCGGTAGTGATCGATGGCGAGGTTGCGCACGATCTGGAACAGGTAGCTCAGCTGAGCCTTGATCGACGACGTGATCGGCGGCGCCGATTGCAGTCGGAAAAACGCATCCTGAACCACATCTTCGGCACGAGACCTGCAACCGGTAATGCGGGCTGCAATCTTGACCAGAATCAGTCGATTGTCGACGAATGCCTGAAGTAGCGGTGAATCGCACCTGCTTGTGGATACTTGTTCCGTCATGGAAATCACCTTGCTGCCAATAGGTTAGTGGGAGGGCCTCGGGGGACGGCGCCGTCCTACACATCGAGCGACAAATTATGTTGAATGATAATGATTGTCAAATGAGAAAGAGAGGTATTGCTGTAAGGCGATGTGTTTTGCCAACTGCGACACGCCGCCGCACCCCAGCCCCGCTGGACGTCGCGCCTGCCGACTAATTATTTCCCCACTCCATCCGTTCTCATTGGTGAATGGCCCGGGTGCAGATCCCCGGCCTCAGCGCATTCCGATGCCCAGCGTGGTCGGCACAGACCGCGCCCCGCACGCCTCTCGACAGGTGTGACGCAGCCACCCGATTCCACTTGCAAGCCGAATTCAGGCAGGAAACCTCATGACCGACGCGTTCGAACTCCCCAGCACCCTGGTCCATGCCCTCAAGCGTCGCGCGGCCCTGACGCCGGACCGACTGGCCTTGCGTTTTCTCGCCGAAAACCCGGAGCAGACCGTGGTGCTCAGCTATCGCGAACTGGATCAACGCGCGCGCACCATCGCCGCTGCGTTGCAGGCTCAGGCTGGATTCGGTGAGCGTGCGGTGCTGCTGTTTCCCAGCGGCGCGGATTACGTCGCGGCGTTTTTCGGTTGCCTATATGCCGGTGTGATTGCGGTGCCGGCCTATCCGCCGGAATCCGCGCGTCGTCATCATCAGGAGCGATTGCTGTCGATCATCGCCGACGCCGAGCCCAAGCTGCTGTTGACCAGCGCCGATCTGCGCGATGCCTTGCAACAAATCGACGGCGCGCCGCCGCTGCTGTGTGTCGATACCCTCGACAGCGCACTGGCCGAACGCTGGGTTGAGCCGAGCCTGCCGCCCGAACACATCGCCTTTCTGCAATACACCTCTGGCTCCACCGCGCTGCCCAAGGGCGTGCAGGTCAGCCATGGCAATCTGGTCGCCAACGAACTGCTGATCCGTCACGGTTTCGGCATCGACGTCAACCCGGACGACGTCATCGTCAGCTGGTTGCCGCTGTATCACGACATGGGTTTGATCGGTGGTCTGCTGCAACCGATTTTCAGCGGCGTGCCGTGCATTCTGATGTCGCCGGCCTACTTCCTCGGCCGGCCGTTGCGCTGGCTGGAAGCGATTGCCGAATACGGCGGCACCATCAGCGGCGGCCCGGATTTCGCCTACCGTTTGTGCAGTGAGCGGGTCAGCGAGTCGGCCCTTGAGCGTCTCGATCTGAGCCGCTGGCGCGTGGCCTATTCCGGTTCCGAGCCGATCCGTCTCGATACCCTCGAGCGCTTCGCCGAAAAATTCGCCGCCTGCGGTTTCAGCGACAACAGCTTCATGGCTTCGTACGGTCTGGCCGAGGCCACCCTGTTTGTCGCCGGAACACCGCGCGGCACCGGCATCCCGGCGCTGCGTGTGGACGATCAGGCGCTCGCGCAAAACCGCGCCGAGCCGGGCGACGGCAGCGCGGTCATGAGTTGCGGCATCAGCCAGCCTGAGCACGCGGTGCTGATCGTCGAACCGAATACCCTCGAAGAACTCGCCGATAACGCCGTCGGCGAAGTCTGGACCGCCGGCCCGAGCATCGCCCACGGTTACTGGCGCAACCCCGAAGCCAGCGCCAAGACTTTTGTTCAGCACGCCGGCCGCACCTGGTTGCGCACCGGCGACCTGGGTTTTATCCGTGCGGGCGAGTTGTTCGTCACCGGGCGCCTGAAAGACATGCTCATCGTCCGCGGACACAACCTCTATCCGCAGGACATCGAGCAGACCGTCGAGCGCGAAGTCGAAGTGGTGCGCAAGGGCCGCGTGGCGGCGTTCGCGGTCACTCACAACGGCGAAGAGGGCATCGGCGTCGCTGCGGAAATCAGCCGCAGCGTGCAGAAAATCCTTGCGCCAGATGCGCTGATCAAAGTCATTCGCCAAGCCGTGGCCGAGGCGTATCAGGAGGCGCCAAGCGTGGTGGTGCTGCTCAATCCGGGCGCGTTGCCGAAAACCTCCAGCGGCAAACTGCAGCGCTCGGCGTGCCGCAATCGTCTGGCTGATGGCAGCCTCGACAGTTACGCGCTGTTCCCTTCGATCACAGCCGCAACGGAAACCGCGACCAGCAGCACTTCGGACCTTGAAGCGTTGATCGGGCAAATCTGGGCCGAGCAACTCAACGTCAAGCAGGTCAGTGGCGACGACCATTTCTTTCTGCTCGGCGGCAACTCGATCGCTGCCACGCAAGTAGTGGCGCGGGTTCGCGAAGCACTCGGTGTCGAGCTGAGCCTGCGCCTGCTGTTCGAAGCGCCAACCCTGTCTGCCTTCGCCGCCGCTGTGGCGCAGCTAAAACAGGACGGCGGCAGCGCTCAAGGTCCGATCAGCACCTTGTCGCGCAGCGAGCCGATGCCGCAGTCGCTGGCACAAAACCGTCTGTGGATCACTTGGCAACTCGATCCACAGAGCAGCGCCTACAACATTCCTGGCGGCCTGCGCCTGCGTGGCGAGCTGGACGAAGACGCCGTGCGCAGCAGCTTCCAGCAACTGATCGAACGCCACGAATCCTTGCGCACACGTTTCTTCGAGCGCGACGGCGTGGCATTGCAGCAAGTGCTCGCCGCTGCCGAATTCAACCTGCAACTGATCGACATCAGCGACCTGCCAATGGCCGAGCGTGAAGCCCGTGCCGAGCAGATTCGCGAAGACGAGGCGCGCACTCGGTTCGATCTGGAAAAAGGCCCGTTGCTGGCGGTGACACTGGTGCGTCTCGATGACGAAGAACATCAACTGCTGGTGACCCTGCACCACATCATCGCTGACGGCTGGTCGCTGAATATCCTGCTCGACGAATTCTCGCGTCTCTATGCCGCCGCTACCCAAGGTGCGCCGGCGACACTGGCAGCACTGCCCACGCAATACGCCGATTACGGCAATTGGCAGCGGCAATGGCTGGCGCAAGGCGAGGGCGAGCGGCAACTGGCGTACTGGAAAGCGCAACTGGGCGAAGAACATCCGCCATTGGAACTGGCCACCGATCACCCGCGCTCGGCCAGACACAACCACAGCGCCGCACGCCACAGCGTGCGCTTGAGTACCGAACTCAGCGAGGCGATCCGCCAGACCGCGCAGGCTCACGAAGCCACGCCGTTCATGCTTCTGCTCGCTGCCTTGCAAAGTTTGCTGCACCGCTACAGCGGTCAGCGCGACATTCGCATCGGCGTGCCCAACGCCAACCGTCCGCGCCTGGACACCCAAAGCCTGATCGGCTTCTTCATCAATACCCAGGTGTTGCGTGCGCAAATCGATTCGCGCCTGACATTTGCCGAGCTGCTGAACCAGACCCGCCAGGCCGCACTCGGCGCCCAGGCCCATCAGGATCTGCCCTTCGAACAACTGCTCGAAGCTTTCCCGCAGGCCCGCGAACAGGGACTGTTCCAAGTCATGTTCAACCATCAGCAGCGCGACCCCAGTGCACTCAAGCGCCTGCCGGGTCTGCTCGCCGAAGAACTGCCGTGGCACAGCCGCGAGGCCAAGTTCGATCTGCAATTGCACAGCGAAGAGGATCGCAACGGCCGTCTGAGCTTGGCGTTCGACTACGCCAGCGAACTGTTCGATGCCACGACCATCGAGCGTCTGGCCGAGCATTTCCATAATCTGCTCAGCGAGGTCTGCGAGCGGCCTCAGCAGGCCATCGGCGATCTGCGCTTGCTGACCGCCAGCGAGCAGAATCAGCAGAAGGACTGGAGCGTCGCTCCGTGCACCCCGGCGCAACACTGGCTGCCGGAACTGCTCGAGCAACAATTGCGCAACACCCCGCAACGCACCGCGCTGGTGTGGGACGGCGGTAGTCTGGATTTTGCCGAGCTGCACGCGCAAGCCAACCGGCTCGCCCATTACCTGCGCGACAAAGGCGTTGGCCCGGACGTGTGCGTGGCCATTGCTGCCGAGCGTTCGCCGCAACTGCTGATCGGTCTGCTGGCGATCATCAAGGCCGGCGGCGCTTATGTGCCGCTTGATCCGGATTATCCGGCCGAACGCCTCGCGTACATGCTCCGCGACAGCGGCGTCGAACTGCTCCTGACCCAGACGCAATTGCTCGAGCGTCTGCCGGCCAGCGATGGCGTCAGCATGATCGCCATGGATGCGCTGCACCTGGATAAATGGCCGAGCCAGGCACCGGGCCTGCGACTGCACGGCGACAACCTGGCCTACGTGATTTACACCTCGGGTTCCACCGGGCAACCGAAAGGCGTCGGCAACACCCACGCCGCGCTGGCCGAGCGCCTGCAATGGATGCAGGACACTTACCGTCTCGACCAAGCCGACGTGCTGATGCAAAAAGCGCCGATCAGTTTCGACGTCTCGGTGTGGGAATGCTTCTGGCCGCTGATCAGCGGCGCGCGTCTGCTGCTTGCCGCCCCCGGCGAGCACCGCGACCCGCATCGCATCGCGCAACGGGTCCAGCAATACGGCGTGACCACGCTGCACTTCGTCCCGCCGCTGCTGGCGCTGTTCGTCGACGAGCCGCTGAGTGCCGAGTGCACGAGCCTGCGCCGGGTGTTTTCCGGCGGTGAAGCCTTGCCCGCCGAGTTGCGCAACCGTGTGCTGACGCAACTGCCGGCGGTGCAATTGCACAACCGTTACGGCCCGACTGAAACCGCGATCAATGTCACCCATTGGCACTGCACAACTGCCGATGGTGAGCGCTCGCCGATTGGCCGGCCGCTGGGCAATGTGGTCTGCCGCATTCTCGATGCCGATCTCAATCCAGTACCGGCGGGCGTGCCGGGCGAGCTGTGCATCAGCGGCATCGGTCTGGCGCGTGGTTATCTCGGCCGGCCCGCGTTGACCGCTGAACGCTTCGTCGTCGATCCACTGGGCGAGCAGGGTGCCCGTTTGTACCGCACCGGCGACCGTGCGCGCTGGTCCTCGGATGGCGTGATCGAATACCTCGGTCGCCTCGATCAGCAGGTCAAGCTGCGCGGCTTTCGCGTTGAGCCGGAAGAAATCCAGGCGCGACTGCTGGCGCAAAATGGCGTCGCCCAGGCCGTGGTGCTGGTGCGCGAAACCGCTGCCGGTGGACAACTGATCGGCTACTTCACGGCGAGCGATCCGCAGGAAAATGCCGAGCAACAAATCGCTCGACTGAACAACGCCTTGGTCGCTGAGCTGCCGGAATACATGGTCCCGGCGCAACTTTTGCGCCTTGATGCGATGCCGTTGAGTCCCAGCGGCAAACTCGACCGCCGCGCCTTGCCCGAGCCGCAATGGCAGGTGCGTGAACATATCGAGCCGGTCAGCGAACTGGAGCAACAGATCGCCGCGATCTGGCGCGAAGTGCTGGGTCTGAAGCAGGTTGGCCTGCGTGATGATTTCTTCGCCCTCGGCGGTCACTCGCTGCTGGCCACGCAAATCATTTCGCGCACACGTCAGGCCTGTGACGTCGAACTGCCGCTGCGCACCTTGTTCGAGCACAGCGAACTGGGCGATTACGCCGAACAGATTCGCCTGATCCAGGTCAGCGGCCACACCAATCAACAGTTGCCGATTGCAAAAATCGACCGCAGCCAGGCGGTGCCGCTGTCCTATTCGCAGCAGCGCATGTGGTTCCTCTGGCAGATGGAACCGGACAGCCCGGCTTACAACGTCGGCGGCATGGCGCGCTTGCGCGGCGTGCTGCATGTCGAGCATTTCGAGGCGGCATTGCAGGCGCTGATCCTGCGCCATGAAACCCTGCGCACTACGTTCCCCAGCGTTGACGGGGTCGCCCGCCAACAGGTGCATGCCGAGACCGGCGTGCGCATGGGCTGGAAAGATTTCTCCAGCCTGCCGGCAGAAGTCCGGGAGCTACACGTCCAGCAACTGGCTGATGCAGAAGCGCACCAGCCGTTCAATCTGGAAACCGGCCCGTTGCTGCGTGCCTGCCTGGTCAAGACTGCCGAGCACGAGCATTACTTCGTCCTGACCTTGCACCACATCGTCACCGAAGGCTGGGCGATGGACATCTTCGCCCGTGAACTCAGTGCGTTGTATGAAGCGTTCGTCGATGAACGCGAATCACCGCTCGCGCCGCTGCCGGTGCAATACCTCGACTACAGCGTCTGGCAGCGCCAGTGGCTGGAGTCCGGCGAGCGCCAGCGCCAGCTCGACTACTGGACCGCGCAACTCGGTCGCGAACACCCGCTGCTGGAACTGCCCGGCGACCGTCCGCGTCCACCGGTGCAGAGCCATCAGGGCGAGCTGTTCCGTTTCGATCTGAGCGACGATCTCGCTGCGCGGGTGCGGGCGTTCAATGCGCAAAACGGTCTGACCCTGTTCATGACCATGACCGCCGCACTCGCCACGCTGCTCTACCGCTACAGCGGCCAGACCGACCTGCGCATCGGCGCGCCGGTGGCCAACCGCATCCGCCCGGAAAGCGAAGGGCTGATCGGGGCTTTTCTCAACACCCAGGTGCTGCGTTGCCGGCTCGACGGGCAGATGTCGGTCGGCGAACTGTTCGAGCAGGTGCGCCACACCGTGATCGAAGGCCAGTCCCATCAGGATCTGCCGTTCGATCATTTGGTCGAAGCCTTGCAGCCGCCACGCAGTGCGGCCTACAACCCGCTGTTCCAGGTGATGTGCAACGTGCAGCGCTGGGAATTCCAGCAGAGCCGCACGCTCGCTGGGATGACCGTCGAGTATCTGGCCAACGATGCTCGGGCGACCAAGTTCGACCTCAATCTGGAAGTCACCGATCTCGACCATCGCCTCGGCTGCTGCCTGACTTACAGCACCGACCTGTTCGACGAACCGACCATCGAACGCATGGCCAGGCATTGGCGCAACCTGCTTGAAGCGTTGATTGCTGATCCGCAGCAACGCCTCAGCGAACTGCCGTTGCTCGACAACACCGAGCAACAGCATCTGCTCGACAGCCTTGGCGTCGAGCCGGGCGAACATCGTCTCGACCAGTGCATCCATCATCTGTTTGCCGAACAGGCACTGGCGCGCAAAGACGCGCCGGCGCTGACCTTCGCCGGGCAGACCCTGAGCTACGCCGAACTCGATGCCCGGGCCAATCGTCTGGCCTGGGCGCTGCGTGAACGCGGGGTCGGCCCGCAAGTGCGGGTGGGGTTGGCGCTGGAGCGTTCGCTGGAAATGGTCATCGGCCTGCTGGCGATTCTCAAGGCGGGCGGCGCCTATGTGCCGCTGGATCCGGAGTACCCGCTCGACCGTCTGCATTACATGATCGAAGACAGCCGCATCGGTCTGCTGCTCAGCGATCGGGCGATGTTTCAGGCCCTGGGTGACTTGCCGTCAGACGTGGCGCGCTGGTGTCTGGAAGATGACAGCCCGGGATTGGCCGACTACCCGGCCAGCGAGCTGCCGTTTATCAGCCTGCCGCAACATCAGGCCTACTTGATTTACACCTCGGGCTCGACCGGCAAACCGAAAGGCGTGGTGGTCTCCCACGGCGAAATTGCCATGCACTGTCAGGCCGTGATCGAACGCTTCGGCATGCGCCCGGACGATTGTGAACTGCATTTCTATTCGATCAACTTCGACGCCGCCACCGAACGTCTGCTGGTGCCGCTGCTCAGCGGTGCGCAGGTGGTGCTGCGGGCGCAAGGGCAGTGGGACGCGGAA
Source organism: Pseudomonas sp. 67(2021) (assembly GCF_017491835.1). Classification (NCBI taxonomy): domain Bacteria; kingdom Pseudomonadati; phylum Pseudomonadota; class Gammaproteobacteria; order Pseudomonadales; family Pseudomonadaceae; genus Pseudomonas; species Pseudomonas sp. 67(2021). The sequence goes on along the minus strand of NZ_JAFGYL010000014.1, from coordinate 30,248 downwards.
GAAATTTGCGGCTTGATTCGCACGCATCGGATCAACGTCCTCGGTTTCACGCCGAGCTACGGCAGCCAGTTGGCGCAGTTCCTTGCCACGCAGAATGACGTCCTGCCGGTGCGCATGATCATCACCGGCGGTGAAGCGCTGACCGGCGAGCATCTGCAGCGCATTCGCGCGGCATTCCAACCGGCGCAGTTTTTCAATGCTTACGGCCCGACTGAAACCGTGGTCATGCCGCTGGCCAGTCTGGCGCCGCAGGTACTGGAAGAGGGCGCTGGCAGTGTGCCGATCGGTAGCGTGATCGGGTCGCGGGTCGCGTACATTCTCGACGCCGATCTGGCCTTGGTGCCGCAAGGTGCGACCGGTGAATTGTTTGTCGGTGGCGCCGGTCTGGCCCAGGCCTATCACGACCGTCCGGGCATCAGCGCCGAGCGTTTTGTCGCTGACCCGTTTGCCGCTGATGGCGGACGCATGTACCGCACCGGCGACCTGGTGCGCCAGCGTGCCGATGGTCTGGTCGAGTATCTGGGGCGGATCGACCATCAAGTGAAAATCCGGGGCTTCCGCATCGAGCTGGGCGAAATCGAAACGCGCCTGCTCGATCACCCTTCGATCCGCGAAGCGGTGGTGCTGGCGCTGGATGCGCCGAGTGGCAAGCAGTTGGTGGGTTACCTCGTTACCGATGTCGCCGGACACGGCGAAGCGCAACAGGCGGAACTGCGCGAAGCGCTCAAGTCGCACCTCAAGGCGCAACTGCCGGACTACATGGTGCCGACCCAGCTGATGCTGCTGGCAAGCATGCCGCTGACCGCCAACGGCAAACTCGACCGCCGCGCCTTGCCGGCGCCGGATCCGCAGCTCAATCGTCAGGACTATGTCGCGCCAAGCAACGAGCTTGAGCAGACCCTGGCGCAGATCTGGTGCGACGTGCTCAACGTCAGGCAGGTCGGCCTCAACGACAACTTCTTCGAACTCGGCGGCGACTCGATTCTGTCGATTCAAGTGGTCAGCCGCGCGCGTCAGCAGGGCATTCATTTCAGTCCGCGCGACCTGTTCCAGCACCAGACCGTGCAGACGCTCGCCGCAGTCGCCAGCCGCACCCAGCAAGTGACGGCCGAGCAGGGTCTGGTGGACGGCGACTCGCGCCTGACACCGATTCAGCACTGGTTCTTCGATACGGACATTCCCCAGCGTCAGCACTGGAATCAGGCGCTGTTGCTGGAGCCGACTGTGCGCTTCGAACCGCAACGATTGCAGCAAGCCTTGCTGGCGGTGATCGAGCAGCACGATGCGCTGCGTCTGCGTTTCACTGAAACCGATGATGCATGGCAAGCGACGCATCAAGTGCTGTCGAGTGATGATCTGCTCTGGCAATTCAACGTCGATTCGCTGGACCGGTGCGAAGCCCTGTTCGCCGACGCGCAACGCAGCCTGAATCTGCAAAACGGCCCGTTTCTGCGCGCAGTGCTGGTCGATGTAGCGAATGATCAGCAACGCCTGTTCATCGCCATCCACCACTTGGTCGTCGACGGCGTTTCCTGGCGCGTGTTGCTGGATGATCTGCAAACCGCCTATCGCCAACTCGACGCTGCGCAGCCGCTGAAACTGCCGGCGAAAACCAGCGCCTTCAAGGACTGGGCCGCGCGTTTGCAGGCTTATGCCGGCAGCGAATCCCTGCGTGAAGAACTCGGTTGGTGGCAAACGCAATTGGCCGGGCCAAGCGCTGATCTGCCTTGCGAAAACCCGCAGGGCGGTAGGCAGAATCGTCATGCGCAAACCGTCAGCGTGCGCCTCGATGCCGAGCGCACCCGGCAGTTGCTGCAACAGGCACCGAGCGCTTATCGCACTCAGGTCAACGACCTGCTGCTGACCGCGCTGGCCCGTGTGCTGTGCCGCTGGAGCGGCCAGCCCTCGGCACTGATTCAACTGGAAGGACACGGTCGCGAAACCCTGTTCGACGAGATCGACCTGACCCGCACCGTCGGTTGGTTCACCAGCGCTTATCCGCTGCGCCTGACTCCGCACAATGTCGAACAGGCCGCCGGGCAGGGCGCTTCGATCAAGGCGATCAAAGAACAATTGCGCGCCGTTCCGCATAAAGGTCTCGGTTATGGCGTGTTGCGTTATCTGGCCGATGACGGCTGCCGCCAGAACATGGCCGCGCTGCCGCAGGCGCAGGTCACCTTCAACTACCTCGGCCAGTTCGACCAGAGCTTCGGCAGCGATGCGCTGTTCCGTCCTCTCGATGAGCCAATCGGTGCAGCCCACGATCCGCAGGCGCCGTTGCCCAACGAGCTGAGCGTCGACAGTCAGGTTTACGGTGGAGAACTGCTGCTGCGCTGGACTTTCAGTGCCGAGCGTTACGAGGCGCAAACCATTAACGATCTGGCCGCCGCCTACCTCGGTGAGTTGCAAAGCCTGATCGCCCATTGTCTGCAAGACGAAGCCGGCGGCCTGACGCCATCGGACTTCCCGCTGGCCAGACTGACTCAGGCGCAACTCGATGCGCTGCCGGTGCCGGCCGCGCATATCGAAGATGTCTACCCGCTGACGCCGATGCAGGAAGGCATGTTGCTGCACACCTTGCTCGAGCCGGGCACCGGTCTGTACTACATGCAGGATCGATATCGCATCAACAGCGAGCTCGATCCCGAGCGTTTCGCCCAGGCCTGGCAAGCGGTGGTCGCTCGTCATGAAGCATTGCGCGCTTCGTTCTGCTGGAACGTTGGCGAAGACATGCTGCAAGTGATTCACACGCCGGGGCGCACGCCGATCGAGTATCTGGACTGGAGCGCCGTCGCCGAAACCGAGCAGGAACCACAGCTGCAAGCGCTGCTGAAAAGCGAGCGCGAAGCCGGGTTCGATCTGCTCAATCAGGCGCCATTCCACCTGCGCCTGATCAAGGTCAGCGCGGCGCGTTACTGGTTCATGATGAGCAACCACCACATCCTCATCGATGCCTGGTGCCGTTCGCTGCTGATGAACGATTTCTTCGAAATCTACACCGCCCTCGGTGAAGGACGCGAAGCGCAGTTGAGCGTGCCGCCGCGTTATCGCGATTACATCGGCTGGCTGCAACGCCAAAGCCTGGCCGAGGCGCGGCAGTGGTGGCGGCAGAATCTGCAAGGCTTCGAGCGCACCACGCCGATCCCGAGCGACCGCCCGTTCCTGCGCGAACACGCTGGTGAAAGCGGCGGCATGATCGTCGGCGACCGCTACACCCGCCTCAATGTCGAGGACGGCGCACGGCTGCGGGAACTGGCGCAGGCACATCAACTGACCGTCAACACCTTCGCCCAAGCTGCGTGGGCTCTGGTTTTGCGGCGCCTGAGCGGTGATCGCGACGTGCTCTTCGGCGTGACTGTGGCCGGGCGGCCGGTGGAGATGCCGGAAATGCAACGCACCGTCGGCCTGTTCATCAACAGCATCGCCCTGCGGGTGAAGATGCCTGCGGACGATCAGCGCAGCAGCGTGCGTCAATGGCTCAGTGCTTTGCTCGACAGCAACATGCAACTGCGCGAGTACGAATACCTGCCACTGGTAAACATCCAGGAGCAGAGCGAATTGCCCAAAGGCCAGCCGCTGTTCGACAGCCTGTTCGTCTTCGAAAACGCCCCGGTGGAAGTCTCGGTGCTTGATCGTGCACAGAGCCTGAATGCGACCTCGGATTCCGGACGCACCCACACCAACTTCCCGCTGACGGCGGTGTGTTACCCGGGCGACGACCTTGGCCTGCATTTGTCGTATGACCAGCGTTACTTCGACGAATCGACGGTCGAGCGCATGCTCAGCGAGTTCAAGCGCCTGCTGCTGGCGCTGGTCGACGGCTTCCATGGCGACATGGCCGATTTGCCGCTGCTGGGCGACGAAGAACGCGACTTCCTGTTGCACGGTTGCAACCAGAGCGGCCATGACTATCCGCTGGAGCAAAGCTACGTGGCGCTGTTCGAAGCGCAGGTCGCGGCGCATCCGCAGCGCATCGCCGCCAGTTGCCTCGATCAGCAATTGAGCTATGCCGAACTGAATCACAACGCCAACCGCCTCGGCCATGCCCTGGTCGCTGCCGGGGTGCGCATGGATCAACCGGTGGCGCTGCTGGCCGAGCGTAATCTCGACCTGCTCGGCATGATCATCGGCAGCTTCAAGGCCGGTGCAGGTTACCTGCCGCTGGACCCGGGTCTGCCGAGCCAGCGCCTGAGCCGCATCATCGAGCTGAGCCGCACGCCGTTGCTGGTGTGCAGCGCAGCCTGCCTTGAGCAGGCGCAGACCTTGCTCGAAGAGTTTGGCTGTTCGAATCGTCCGCGCCTGCTGGTATGGGAAGAGGTGCAGGCATCGGTGGCAGCGACGCACAATCTCGGCATTCACAGTGGCCCGGATAATCTCGCCTATGTGATCTACACCTCGGGTTCGACCGGGCTGCCAAAAGGCGTAATGGTCGAGCAGCGCGGCATGCTCAACAACCAGTTGAGCAAACGTCCGTACCTCGACTTGAGCGAGGCCGATGTGATTGCGCAGACCGCCTCGCAAAGCTTCGACATTTCCGTCTGGCAGTTCCTTGCCGCGCCGTTGTTCGGCGCGCGGGTCGACATTGTGCCGAATACGATTGCCCACGATCCGCAAGGTTTGCTGGCGCATGTACAGGCGCAGGGCATCACCGTGCTGGAAAGTGTGCCGTCGCTGATTCAGGGCATGCTCGGCTCCGAGCGCCTGAGCCTTGATGGTTTGCGCTGGATGTTGCCGACCGGTGAAGCGATGCCGCCGGAACTGGCCCATCAATGGCTGCTGCGTTACCCGGACATTGGTCTGGTCAATGCTTACGGCCCGGCGGAATGCTCGGATGACGTGGCGTTCTTCCGTGTCGACATGGCTTCAACGCGCGGCAGTTACTTGCCGATCGGTACGCCGACCGATAACAACTTGCTGTACCTGGTCGATGGCGCGCTGGATCTGGTGCCGTTGGGCGCGGTGGGTGAGTTATGTGTTGCCGGGACCGGCGTCGGTCGCGGCTACGTCAGCGATCCGCTGCGCACCGCGCCGGTGTTTGTGCCGAATCCTTTCGGCGCGCCGGGCGAACGCCTGTACCGCACCGGTGACCTGGCACGGCGCCGCACCGACGGCGTGCTGGAATACGTCGGCCGCGTCGATCATCAAGTGAAGATTCGCGGTTACCGCATCGAGCTCGGTGAAATCGAAGCGCGTCTGCATGAACAACCGGAAGTGCGCGACGCGGCGGTGGGTGTCCAGGAAGGCGTCAACGGCAAGCATCTGGTGGGCTACCTGGTCGCGGCCGATGCAGCGCTCAATCCGGGCGAACGCCTGGAGCGGATCAAGCAGCGCCTGCGCGCCGAACTGCCGGAATACATGGTGCCGCTGCACTGGCTGTGGCTGGAGCAGATGCCACTCAACGCTAACGGCAAACTCGACCGCAAAGCCTTGCCAACGCTGGAGATCGGTCAGTTGCAAAGCGCGGATTATCTGGCCCCGCGCAACGAGCTGGAGCAGACCCTGGCTGATATCTGGGCTGAAGTGCTGAAAGTGGAAAAGGTCGGCGTGCGCGATAACTTCTTCGAATTGGGCGGGCATTCGCTGCTGGCTACGCAAATTGCATCGCGGTTACAAAAAGCCCTGCAACGCAACGTGCCGCTGCGCGCAATGTTCGAGTGCAGCACGGTGGAGGAACTGGCCGAATACATTGATGGACTGGCGGCCAGTGATATTACGGAGGAGAAGGTTGATCGGTTGAATGATCTGATGGCGGAGCTGGAGGGGTTGTAGTCCTTCAGCGCCTGGGCCGGCCTCTTCGCTGGCAAGCCAGCTCCCACAGTTTTTGCGGTGAGCACAAATCTTGTGAGCGACGTTGAACCTTGTGGGAGCTGGCTTGCCAGCGATGGCGTCGGTGAACTCAACACAAATCACCAGTACATGACTGTACATTTCCAACCTTGACGATCAACAACCGGCAGCTCAGTCTGCCGGTTCTGTTTTTTCTCGCGGAGGTGGTCGATGCCCTTTTTCACGGTTGACGGACAAGCACTGCACTACATTGATCAAGGCACCGGCCCGGCCGTGTTGCTGGCTGGCAGTTATCTCTGGGATCAAGCGATGTGGGCGCCGCAGATCGCCGCGCTGACCCCACACTATCGCGTCATTGCTTTGGATCTGTGGGGGCATGGCGAGTCCGGCAAGTTACCCGAAGGCACAACCTCGCTGGACGACATCGCCCGTCAGGCACAGGCCTTGCTCGATCATCTGGACATCGACCGCGTGACTCTGGTGGGGCTGTCGGTCGGCGGCATGTGGGGCGCGCGTTTGGCACTGTCCGCACCGCAACGTCTCAACGGTCTGGTGCTGATGGACACCTACGTCGGCGTCGAGCCGGAACCGACCCGGCAGTATTACTTCTCGTTGTTCAAGCAGATCGAAGACAGCGGCACCATCTCCGAACAATTGCTCGACATTGTCGTACCGATCTTCTTCCGCCCGGGCATCGACCCGCAGTCGGCGCTATATCAGGACTTCCGCGCGAAATTGAAGAGCTACTCGCCCGAGCGTCTGCGCGAAAGCATCGTGCCTATGGGCCGCATCACGTTTGGCCGCGACGACCTGTTGCCACGCCTGGACGAGCTGAACCCGGAGACGACACTGGTGCTGTGCGGCGATCAGGACAAACCGCGGCCACCCTCGGAAGCACGGGAAATGGCTGAATTGATTGGTTGCCCGTGCGTGCTGGTACCGGAGGCGGGGCATATCTCCAATCTGGAGAATCCCGAGTTTGTCACTGAGGCACTGCTGGCGTTTCTGGCCGAGCGCAACTGACACACCGAGTGAGCTTCATTCGCTAGCAGGCTCACTCCCACAGCTAATCGCATTCTGACTGAGGGAATGCAGTCAACTGTAGGAGCGAGCCTGCTCGCGAAAGGGCCGGTCCAAGCAATGAAAAAGCTACTTAGGCCCGAGAATCTTCACCAACTTGTCCGGCGAAGGCGCGCCTTGCTGTTGTTGCAGTTCGCCTTTGTCATCCATATAGAAAATCGCCGGGGTGGCCTGCAGTTCAAGGTCTTCCATCAACTGCATGTTCGCCGCGAGTTTGCTCTGCACGGCGACCGGAATGTCTTTCAAGGCCTTGAGCGCGCTGCCCTTACCGGCGCTCTCATGATCTTGCAGGGCCTTGGCCGGGTCTTTCGCCGCCAGCAGCGCGGCTGATTTGCCCGGGCTGTCTTCGCGGATGATGCCGACCATGATGTGGCGCAACTGCACTTTGCCGGCCTTGACCCATGGCCGTGCCTGTTCCCAGAACATGTTGCAGTACGGGCAGTTCGGATCGCTGAACAGGTACACCGTGCGCGGTGCATCCTTGTTGCCGTCCTGAATCCAGTTGCTCGCCTCGAACTTGGCCCAGACTTCCTTGGACATCGGTGCGTAGACCAGTTTCTGCAACGGCTCGCTGCTCAGGTCCTTGCCGTCGGCATCGTACAGATTACCCACCACGACGTGTTTGCCGTCTGGGGTCAGGTACAGCGCCATGCCGCGATTCTGATATTGCGCGGCGTACCCGCGCAGGCCATCGGGGGCGTCGAACTGGCCGACGATTTTCGCGCCCTTGGCTTCGATCTTTTTGATCGCCGCAGGCAGTTCTTCAGCAGCCTGTACCGACGGCAAGTGCAGCAGGGCAGTGCCCAGGGTCAGCGTCAGCAGGTGGCGGAGGCGGGGCATGGCAGTTTCCTTGCAGAGTTGGCCGGGGCAACGGCCTGATTCGGGCTTGAAGGCGAAGTGTCGAAGGTTTCCAGGGCGCGGGCGAGGCTGGCGTTCGACAGTTCACCGAGGTGACTGGTCAGCAAGCGACCGTCCGGGCTATAGAACAGCGTAGTCGGTAACGCCATGGAACCCACGGCCTGACCGAGACGGCCGCGGGGGTCGAACAGCACGTTGTTCAGGCTCAGGCCCTGGGTTTCCAGGAACGTCGCCACGCTTTGCATGCTTTCGGCCTGATTGACGAACAAGAACGTCAGATCCGGGCGCTGGTGTTGGGCGTTTTCCAGCACCGGCATTTCTCGCCGGCACGGCGGGCACCAGGTCGCCCACAGGTTGATCACCAGCGGCCCGCCCTGATACTCACTGAGCTTGATGGTTTCGCCAGCGGCGTTGCGCAGGGAAATATCCGGCAGGCGCGTACCCTGTTCGTAGATATTCAGCGACAGGGTGGCAAGCAGCCAGAACGCCACGCCACTGACCACGCCGAAGCCCAACGGTCGACGCAAAGCGGGCCGGCGCCAGCCGCGATACAACGCCGTCAGCAACAGCACGATGACCCCGGGCCAGGCGAGGAAACCGCCGTCGCGCAGATCGATGATCTGCCACGGGTCATTGCGATAGTGCGACCAGTACAGCGCGACAAACGCAACGCGCGCCGCGAGCATGCCCAGCAAAAACAGGCTGAACAGCGCCGACTCGGGGTTCTCGCCGCCGCGCTTGGCCACTCGCCAGCCGACAAATGTCGCCAGCGCCAGAGCACTGATCAGCAGCAGGTGGTTGAGCGCGATGGCGAAGGTGCCGAGGGTGAACGTCAGCATCAGTTGGCATCTCGGGTGGCGGACCAGCGTTGCAGGAAGGTGTCGGCATCGACCTCGCCGGTGATGCGCTGGCTGCGGCGTTCTTCGCCGTCAGCGCCGATCCAGATGAACGTCGGCGGCCCCGGCACTTTATAGCGACTGAGCAGCTCACGGCTGGCAGCGTTGTCGGCGGTCACATCCAGGCGCAGCAGGCGCACATCGCTCAGGGCCTGCATGACTTTGGCCTCACCGAACACCTTCTTCTCCATGACCTTGCACGACACGCACCAGTCGGCGTAGTAATCGAGCAGTACCCACTGGCCTTGAGCCTTGGCCGCGTCGAGTTCGCGTTGCAGTGCCGCCGGTTCCTTGATTGTGCTGAAGGCATCGTGACCCGTCGGCGCCGCGCTGGCGACAGGGCCGGCGCTGTAGACCTGCAATGGCTGATACGGATCATCACTGCCGCCCGCCGCACCGATCACCAACAAGCTGCCCCACAAACCGAGCAACAAGGACAGGGCGCCAAACATCTGCGCGACGCGGCCAAACCCTGCGGATTGTTTCCAGGCGCTGTAAGCGGCGATCAACAGCAGTGCACCACACAGCCCCAACCACAACGACGGGTCCAGTACCGGGCGCAGCATCAACAATGCAGTGGCAAGAAAGAGGAAGCCGAATATGCCCTTGAGCAGATTCATCCACGCCCCGGGTTTTGGCAGGAAGCGGTTGCCCACGGTGACCAGCAGCAACAGCGGCACACCGATGCCGATGCCCAGTGCAAACAGAATCAGACCGCCGTGCAACGCGTTACCGCTCTGTGCGATGTACAGCAGCGCGCCGGCCAGTGGCGCGGTCATGCACGGCCCGACCAAGAGACCGGACAATGCGCCCAGCACACCGGCCCCGATCAGGCTGCCGCCGCTGCGGCTGCGCGACGCATGTTCAAGACGATCACGCAGGGCCACCGGCAGTTGCAGCTCGAAGAAGCCGAACATCGGCAATGCCAGCACCACGAAAATGGCGGCAAATGCGCCGAGCAACCAAGGATTCTGCAACCACGCCTGCAGGTTCGCACCGAGCAGCGCAGCAATCACGCCCATCGCCGCATAAACCAGTGCCATGCAGATCACGTAGCTGCTGGCCAAGGCAAACCCGCGCCGTGGTGTGGCGCCACTGCCGACGATCATCCCGGCGAGAATCGGCAGCATCGGCAGCGAACACGGGGTAAACGCCAACAGCAGGCCAAGGCCGAAGAACACCAGCAGACTCCAGCCCAGCGCCCGTTGTTGCAGACTGCTGGCCAAAGCCTGATCCGGGGCTTCAGCGCCTGTTGTTGCTGCGGCTTTGCCACCCAGGTCAATCACCCGGGTTTGCGGTGGATAGCACAGACCGGCATCGGCGCAGCCCTGATAACTGACCTTGATCTGACCGCTGGCCGCTGCCGGGATTTTCACTTCCAGGCCTTGGCGGTACACCGGCTGCTCGCCGAAAAACTCATCGCTGTGGGATTCGCCTTCAGGCAACACCGGCTGCTGATCGGCGGCCAGCCCGTCGAATTTCAGGCGTTTCTGATACAGGTAGTAGCCGTCAGTGATCTGCCAGAACAGCTGGGTTTCGCCCGAGTCCAGAAGCTCGGAGGTGAGTACGAATGCCTTGTCGACGGGTAAAAAGTCCGGCTTGGACTCGAACGGATTGTTTCCGGCCTGAGCCAGACCGGAAACCAGTAGAACAAACAGAAGAAAAAAATGACGCATGGAGGAGCCTTGTCCCTGTGCAAGTGGGGTGCAGGATGGGCGGCGGCGATTAACCGATAATTAACCCTATCCTACTAGGCTCGCCGGGATTGACCAATCAGCCGCGCAGCAGGCCGGGCCAATTACCGTCATCAATGGTTCTGGGGCCGGCAACGAGTCGGTCGGACTGAATGTTGTAAGTGAGGTACTGATTGTTGGTCAGGAAGATATACCAGTAACTGTCTGCAAATGTCCGGTCATTCTGCGCCGCGGTGATTATCCGGTCCTTGTAAGGTTTCAGCGCGGCCAGCTGATATTCGCCGAAACGGTTGTACTTGACGGTCTTGGCCTTGTAGTCGAAAGACAAGTAGTGGCCGTCATCGAGGATGAATCGAAACAGGAAAGGGTGGCCGGTCAGTTGAAACCAGGTGCCGGCGATGATCTTGTCAAAATATGGAAGAATCGGCTTCCATACCGAGTCGGCTACCTTGTAGAAGGCGGCAACTTTATCGCTGTCCTGATCGTATTTGCAGACCATCGGAGTTGTTCCGTCATAAAAGAAAAGCCAGGCAATATCCTCGTCACTTCCGGCGTTCCAGCCGAAGGAAGTGGTAGTCAAGCCAAAGCGCAGATCTTTGGTATACGGGGCAAAGTTGTCCCAGTTGCCTGCCGTGGCGGCTGGATAATTGGACGGGACACTATTGTCGCCAAGATCAAAGCGCGAATAGGTATCGGTGTCCTTGAAGAAAAAATAAATACGATCAGGGCCGGAGCGCCAGTCTATGGCAACAAAGTTATTCAAGTTGGTCATGTTTAAAAGTCCATTTAAGTGTGGGGTTGAAGTTGCCAGTTGAAACTAGATGAAGTTGCGATGGCGATAAAGGCTGGAATTGTTTCTGAATGGATAGCGGGGTGATAAAGTTTGCATGGCAGGCTCGCGTGGGTTGCTGGGCTGCGACAACCTGATTGCATTCTCTTGCAGCTTTGCGAAGTCGACGTGTGCCGCCATAATTGCCCCTTAATCCTTGCCTGCTTCACTCGCCTTTTTTATTTCCGGAGCCCCTATGCACGTACTGGTTTGCGAAGACGATGAGCTGATCGCCAGCGGCATCGTCGCCGGGCTCAAGGCACAGGGCCTGACCGTCGAGCACGTCAATACCGCGTCCAAGGCGCGGGCGATGCTCAAGGTCGCCGAATTCGACGTGATGGTTCTCGATCTCGGGTTGCCCGACGAAGATGGCCTAAAGTTGCTCCAGCAATTGCGGCAGAGCGGCCTGGAAATCCCGGTTCTCATCCTCACTGCCCGTGACTCGGTGACCGATCGTGTCGACGGTCTGCAGGCCGGCGCTGACGACTACCTGCTCAAGCCTTTCGACCTGCGCGAACTGTTCGCTCGCTTGCAAACGCTGTTGCGCCGCGTGGCCGGGCGCAGTGTCAATCTGATCGAGCACGGCGCGCTGACCTACGACCCGAGCAGCCGCGAAACCCGCCTCGCCGGGCAACCGGTGGACCTGTCGCGCCGCGAGCAGTCGCTGTTGCAGGCATTGCTGCACAATCGCGGCCGGGTGCTGTCCACCGAGCAACTGAAGGACAGCGTCTACGGCTTCAACGACGAACTGGAAAGCAACGCACTGAACGTGCATATCCATCATCTGCGCAGCAAGCTTGGCAAAGGCATCGTCGAAACCGTGCGTGGTCTGGGCTATCGCCTCGGGCCTGCCGATGGCGGAGAGCAAGGCAAGTGATGAGTCTGCGCCTGCGCCTGAGTCTGACGCTCGGCGCTGCCTTCGCGTTGATCTGGGCGCTGGCGGCGGCGTGGATGCTCAGCGATCTGCGCAATCAGATGATGTTCTCCCTCGACCAGCGACTGGTCGCTTCGGCGCGCATGGTCGCCGGTTTGCTTGAGCAATTGCCGACGCTGCCGAGCAAGGGCGAGGGCACCCACTTCAGTGCTGAACAGCTGAACATTCCCGGCGGCATGGCCTGTCAGGTCAGCTCATTGCGCGGCGAGATTCTCGCGCGAAGCCACAACAACCCCGAGCAAGCGCTGGAAGCCGAGAAAATGGGCTTCCACGATCAAATGATCGACGGCGCACCGTGGCGCAGTTTCACCCTGGCCCGGGGCGATGTGCGCATCACTACGGCGGATCGGCAGATCGAACGCGAAGCCTTGAACATGTCGATTCTGCTCGCCGCTTCGGTGCCGGTCGGTGTGGCCTTGCTGGGTTGCCTGTGCCTGCTGTGGCTGGGCATCGGTCAGGGTCTTGCACCACTCAATCGTCTGCGCGAGGCGCTGATGCGGCGCAATGCCGATTCCCTTGAGCCATTGCAGTTGCAGGCGTTTCCCAGCGAATTGAAGCCGTTGCTGGAAACCCAGAATCAATTGTTCCAGCGCATCGGCAAGACCATCGAGCGTGAACGTCGCCTGACCGGTGACGCCGCGCATGAACTGCGCAGTCCGCTGACGGCGATCAAGACCCACCTGCAAGTCGCGCGCATGACCGATGGCAGTGCCCGCGATCAGTCGCTGGCCCGCGCCGAGGAGGGCGCCGATCGCTTGCACCGCACCCTTGAACAGTTGCTGTTGCTGGCGCGGGTCGAAGGCAGTCTGTCGTTTGATGACGGCTCGCAATGCAGCGCCGAGCAAGTGGCCCGACTGGCGATTCAGGACGCCACTGGCGGTGAACGGCTGCGGATCAAACTGCACGTGCCGGACGACCTGTCCGCCGCACCGCTGCAAATGCCTGCTGTGCTGGCGATTGCTGCACTGCGTAACCTGCTCGACAACGCCCTGCGCCATACGCCTGAAGATTGCGCGGTCGAGGTCCATCTGGAAAACATCGGCAATCGCGTGCGTTTTGTCGTGCGTGACCATGGCCCGGGCATTGCGCCGGATGATTTGCAGCATCTGACCCAACGCTTCTGGCGCAACGGGCAGAGCACCGGCTGCGGGCTGGGTCTGGCGATTGTCCAGGCGATTGTTCAGCGCTGTGACTGCGCCCTGCATTTCGACAGCCGCCCCGATGGCTTGCGGGTCGAACTGACCATGCCGTTGCAAACCCTCTGATCTCACCTCGGATCCCCTGTGGGAGCGAGCCTGCTCGCGAATGCGGTAAGTCATCCAATATCGACGTTGACTGGTCCGACGCTTTCGCGAGCAGGCTCGCTCCCACAAAAAGAACATGTTCTGGCACATCAAATGTAACTTCTCGGCGTTCGCTATCCGCCAGGGTTGGGGCTAAGGTCAACCCAGCTTTGACTCAATGGATTGAGGGAACTGCGCCATGGAAGCACCCGTCTGCGTACGTTCGGCCACCCTGGCCGACACCGGCATCATCAACCGTATTGTCGAGCGCTCGATCCGCATCGGATGTGCACTCGATCACCGCAACCATCCACTTCTCGTAAGCGACTGGCTCAACCGTTCTCACGCCGATTTCATCAGTAGCCGGCTCGCCGACCCACATTTCTATCTCTGCGTCGCTTTGCTTGATGACAAACCGGTCGGTGTCGGCATGGCCCGGGTCAGTGGCGAAATCCTGCTGTGTTACGTCCAGCCGGAATCCTTCCGCCGAGGCGTCGGCCGGGCGCTGATGCAGAATGTCGAAGGCTGGTTGCGGGTTCGCGGTGTGCGCAATGCTCACCTCAACAGCACCCGCACCGCCGAGGGGTTCTATCGGCACCTGGGTTACCAACAGGCAGCGCCACCCGGTCTTTCCAACGGCTTGCAAACCGTGCCGCTGCGCAAACCTTTGCCCTCACCGGCCGGACAACTCGATCAAGGGTGTAAATCCGCACCGCGCTGAAGCGTTTCCAGAACAGGAAAACCTGCAAGTGCGCCCCGCGACCGGAACGCGCACCTGTCGGTGTGCTGTTTTGGTCACTATCCATAGCGAATTGAGGGGTCGAGAGATGTCAGTCGCCACCAGTCTTATCGAAGCGTCGTCGGCCCGGGTCGCCTCGGCGCCGGCGGAAACGTTGTTCGAATTCAACGAATCACCGTTGTTGGCGCGGCAGAGCCGACAGGAGTCCAACGCACGCAGCTATCCGCGTCGCATTCCGCTGGCGCTCAAGCGCGCCAAGGGCCTGTATGTCGAGGATGTCGAAGGGCGTACATTCATCGACTGCCTGGCCGGCGCCGGCACGCTGGCGCTGGGGCATAACCACCCGGTGGTGATCGAGGCGATCCAGCAAGTGCTGGCCGATGAGTTGCCGCTGCACACCCTCGACCTGACCACGCCAGTCAAGGATCAATTCGTCCAGGACCTGTTCGGGCTGCTGCCGACAGAGCTGGCGGCGCAAGCGAAGATCCAGTTCTGTGGCCCGACCGGCACCGACGCCGTGGAAGCAGCGCTGAAACTGGTGCGCACCGCAACCGGGCGCAGCACCGTGCTGTCATTTTCCGGCGGTTATCACGGCATGAGCCAAGGGGCGTTGAGCCTGATGGGCAGCCTGGGACCGAAAAAACCACTGGGTGCGTTGCTCAGCAACGGCGTGCAGTTCATGCCGTTTCCCTACGATTACCGTTGCCCGTTCGGTCTCGGCGGCGCAGCGGGCGTCAACGCCAATCTGAGTTATCTGGAAAGCCTGCTCAACGATCCCGAGGCCGGGGTGCAATTGCCGGCGGCGGTCATTGTCGAGGCGGTGCAGGGCGAGGGCGGCGTGATACCGGCGGACATCGAGTGGTTGCGCGGCTTGCGCCGGATTACCGAGAAGGCCGGTGTGGCGTTGATCGTTGATGAGATCCAGAGCGGTTTCGCCCGTACCGGCAAGATGTTTGCCTTTGAACACGCGGATATCGTTCCGGATGTGGTTGTACTGTCCAAAGCCATCGGTGGCAGCCTGCCGTTGGCGGTGGTGGTTTACCGCGACTGGCTCGACACCTGGCAACCGGGCGCCCATGCCGGCACGTTCCGCGGCAATCAGATGGCCATGGCCGCCGGTTCAGCGGTGATGCGCTATCTGGTGGAGCACAAGGTTTGCGAGCACGCCGCCGCCATGGGTGATCGACTCAGCGAGCATCTGCACATCCTGCAACGCGACTTCCCGCAGCTGGGCGATATTCGTGGGCGTGGCCTGATGCTCGGCGTCGAACTGGTCGACCCGAACGGCGCGCCCGACGCGCTCGGTCATCCGCCAGCGTTTGCGCGTCTGGCGCCGCTGGTCCAGCGTGAATGCCTCAAGCGTGGCCTGATTCTGGAGCTGGGCGGTCGCCATGGCGCAGTGGTGCGCTTCCTGCCGCCGCTGGTGATCACTGCCGCGGAAATCGACCGGGTGGCCGAGATCTTCGGTCGCGCATTGGCCGCTGCCACCGCCGCGCTGTAAATTTTTCCGCGCGGCGAACGTTCTTTCTACATACCCGGCTGCATTCCTTGTGCAGCCGACCTTACAACGATGGAGAACCAGCATGACGTCAGTATTCGACCGCGAGGACATCCTCTTTCAGGTCGTGGTCAACCACGAAGAGCAATACTCGATCTGGCCCGATTACAAAGCTGTGCCGCAAGGCTGGCGCACCGTGGGCAAGAGCGGCCTGAAAAAGGAATGCCTGGCCTATATCGAAGAAGTCTGGACCGACATGCGCCCATTGAGCCTGCGCCAGAAGATGGATGCGCAAGTCGCGGCGCAATAAGCGACCGGGCAAAAGAAACCCGCTGGACCAGTGATGGTCAGCGGGTTTTTTCATGCCTGGAGTGACGTTGTGGGCGCAGGCCTCTTCGCGAGCAGGCTCGCTCCCACAGTTGAAAATGCGATCCCCTGTGGGAGCGAGCCTGCTCGCGAAGAACGATAACGCGGACTTACTAAAACTACGCTCCGCTCAACCCCTTGAGCAACAAATCCACATTCCCCTCCAGCTCCGCCAGCGGATCGGCCGCATCGGTACTCAACACCACCAAACGGCTGCCGGATTCGGCAATCGCTGCTTTCACCGGCTCCGCTGGCTGGCGATGGTGCAGCACCACCGCCACGTCATTGTCCTTGAGCGTCGCTGTCAGCTTCTTCAACTCCTCTGGGGTCCAATCGGCATCGGGACGCGCATCCTGTCCGGCCAGTTCAAGGTTGAGGCTGCCAATCAGATAGCCGAAGTGATCGCTCAGGCTCATCACGCTCAGGTTGTCCGCCTCGGCCAGACGCGCTTCGGTGTCCGCGCTGAGTTTCAGCAAACGCTGTTTCAACGCCGCCAGGTTGGCTTCGATTGCAGGCTTGGCGCTCGGTGCCAGGCGCACCAGGTCTGCGGCCATCACATCGGCCATGCGCCCCATGTTGTTGCTCGCCAGCCATGGCTGACTGTTCAGCCCATCAACCTGCAGGCCCGGCTGCACGGCGATGCCGGGCAGGGCGCCGTCGACCGGGCGCGCAGCGTCGACTTCGACGATACGGATATTGCTGCGCCGCGCGATCGGGTACAGCGGATCATCGGCCCACAGCGAACGCAGACCGATTACCGCGTCCGCGTCGGTGGCCAGTTTGCTCAGCGCCGGAGCGCCACGGCCGGTGAAATACGCGGTCTGGCGGCTGCCGGGCAGGTTGGCCGGCGCCGCGCGTTCGAGGTTGACGTTTGTGCCCTTGAGCAATGCTTCGCCCAATCCATAGGTGATCGGTAACGAGGCCAGAACGCGCAACGGTTTCGCAGTTTCAGCCGCCATCAACGGAGTGCAGACCACGCCATACAGGGCCATGGCCAGAGTCAGGTTACGCAATGAAAAAGCCATTTATCCAAGGTTCCCTTTCAGGCTGGGGACGACGCCGCGCGCAATGGCGGCGAGGGCGAAAGCGATGCCGGCGACCAGAATGATCGCGGCGCCGGACGGGATCGGCAGATCGAATACGATCGGCGCAAGAATCCCGCACAGGGTGCTGACGGTAGCGATCAGCACCGAGCACCAGAAAAACCCTTTCAGCGACTGACTGAGCAAGCGCGCCGCTGCCGCAGGAATCACCAGCAAGGCACCGACCAGAATCGCGCCAATCACCTTCACTGCCGCGACGGTGATCAAGGTCACCAGGATCACGAACAGGTAATCCAGGGTCTTCACCGCTACGCCACGCACCGCCGCCAGTTGCGGATTGAAACTGGCGAGCATGATGCGGTTGTACAGCGGCAGGGCGAGGGCCATGACCAGCGAACCGACGATGGCCAGCACTGCCAGATCATTGCCGTTGACGGTCAATACCGAACCGAACAGCACGTTTTCCAGAATGTGCACGTTGATCTTGCCGGCGAGAATCAGCAGCAGGCTCGCGCCCAGTGCCAGTGACACCGAGAGAAACACGCCGATCAGCGTATCCGGTGCCAGTCCGGTGCGGTTGCGCAAGTAATTGAGCAGGATGCCGAACAGCAGGCAGTAACCGAACAGGCTGCCGTACGGGCCGGTGTAGGGTTCGCCGAGCAGAATGCCGATGGCGACACCGGTCAACGCGGCATGGCCGACTGCTTCGGAAAAGAACGCGAAGCGCTTGACCACCACCAGCGTGCCGAGCCCGCCCAGCACGGGGCCGATCAGCAGGCCGGCGAGCAGCGCATTGACCACAAAACCGTAGGCCAGCGCCTCGGGCAGATAACCGGACGATGCCCAACCCTGGACCATCAAACGAAAGGCTTCGTAGCTCATCAGACCGCGCTCCGTGGATGGGTGGAAAACAGCGTCAGCAGACGTTCCGGAGTCAGCGCCTGTTGCGGTGTGGCATCGAACAGCACGCGGCGGTTGAGACCGGTAACCCGATCGGCCAGCCGACCCACCGCCTCCAGGTCATGTTCGATCCACAACACCGTGATGCCCGCCGCGCGCCAGTCAGTCAGCAGACGTTCGAACACCTGAATCCCGGCTTCATCGAGGGCCGACATCGGCTCGTCAAGCACCAGCAATTGCGGCGCCGGAATCAAGCCCTGCGCGAGCAGCACCCGCTGCCGCTCGCCGCCGGACAGCGCGCCCATGCGGCGCTTGCGCTTGTCCTGCATGCCGACGCGCTCCAGTGCCTCGCCGATGGCGCCGGCGTAGTGTTTGCTCAAACCGAGGAAGGCCGGACGCCGTTGACACATGGCGGCCATGAAATCGTCGACGGTCATCGGCAGGCCGCGATCGAACTCCAGCGCCTGCGGGACGTAACCAATGGTGCCGGGCTCGCCGGGCCAGTGCAGGCTGAGCTGGCCCTGATGCGGCATCTGCCCGAGCAGGGTCTTGATCAGCGAACTCTTGCCACCGCCGTTGGGGCCGACCAGCGCATGCACGCTGCCGGGCTGCACCTGGAAAGTGACCTTGTCGAGAATCGTCGTGCGCCCCAGCGTCAGGCTCACTTCCGTAAACTCCAGCGATGGCCCGGTTATCCCCGGTGAGAGCGAGCCTGCTCGCGAATGCGGTGCGTCATTCAGCGAAGATGTTGCCTGATCCGGCGCCTTCGCGAGCAGGCTCGCTCCCACCGGGTTATTGGTGTTGTCAGGGATCAGGGTTTCTTTCGACGTCATGCCCCCGACTCCTGAATCGCCCGAACCACGGTGTTGAGGTTGCCGGTCATTTCCTTTTCGTACTTGTCGGCTGTGTATTCGCCGTACGAAATGTGCGACAGCGGGTACAGCTTCACCCCGGATTCGCGCTGGATGGTGTCGACGTAGCTGGACGGGAAATCCATCTCCGAGAAGATCACTTTGACGTCGAGTTCACGCAACTGGTCGATGGTCTTTTTCAGCTGACTCGGGCTTGGCTCGATGCCGTGGGCGGGCTCGACCACGGCCGTCACTTCCAGACCGAATTCGCGCAAAAGATAGTCGTAAGCCGCATGCACTGTGGCCACGCGCAGTTCGGCGTTGGGTGCCTGGGTCAGTTTGGCCAAAGCGTCGGCGCGCATCTGCCGCAGGCGTTTGCCATAGGCGCGGGCGTTTTGCATGTAGATCTTGGCGTTATCCGGATCGATCTTGCCCAGCTCGCGGGCGATGTTGTTGACCTGGGCGATGGAGGCGCTGATCGACAGGAACGTGTGCGGATTGACCACTTTGCCGGCGCCGCGCGCAGCGACACCGGTGGCCGCCAGCAATGGCACGTTCTCGTTGGCTTCGATGGTTTTGACGTTGGGTGTTTCGCTGGCGGCGATCATCCGGTCGGCGAAGTCGTCATGACCGACGCCGTTGAGCACGATCACGTCCAGTCCGCTGATGCGCTTGATGTCCTCGGCGCGCGGTTCGTAGGCGTGCGGATTGAAGCCCGCAGGAATCAGCGGCACCACTTCGGCCTTGTCGCCGACGATGTTGGCGACGTAGCTGTAATACGGATGCAGGGTAATGCCGATGCGCAGGCGTTTGCCTTGCTCGGCGCTGGCCAACGGGCTCAGCAGGCAGGCGCACAGACCAAGCAGAAACAGGCGTAACAAGGGACGGCGAGGAGATGAAATGGACATGGGCAAGCAGTCTTCTCTCGGATAAAGGCGAGGAATCAATGGCGATGTTCGCGGGTAACCCCGGCATCGAATTGCGCGACGATCTGTTTCCAGCCAGCGGCGGACAGCGCGGCGTCAGACAGATCTTCAGCAGGCGCGGGATCGGCGCTGCGCTTGAGCCAGATGTCCGGCGCCGCGTTGGCGTCAGTGCCGACACGCATCAGAAATGAACCGGCGACATCAGGCGTCGCACTACGGCCGAAATAGGCGCGTTCGGCGAGCATCTGCCATGCGTGACCACCACGGCTGACCGAACTGGCGTCCTGCGCGAACGGCGCGAAACCTTCGTCAGCGAGCATTTGTGGCGTCGGCAGGGCTTGTTGCTCTTCGCGCAGCAAGCGGATTTCGTCGAGGGTTACCCGCAGGTCGGCATAGATGCCTTGCTCGGCGGCGCTGAGATCGCGGCGGGCGTCGTACTGGTTGCTGGCGACCGGCTCCGGTTCATGGGAAACCCCGCGCCACGCCACCACCGAGCCGGCGACCGCGAGGATCAGCAAGCACAACAGCAGCACATTGAGGGTTTCATGACCGGCGCCGGCCGGGCGTACCACTTGCGTCGTCGGGCTACTCATGGGGCTTCGATATCCGCCTGGTCGATTTCCACCACGTGGCCGGGGCCGGCGTCGAACAGCACATAGAACTCGCTGCCGGGCTTCTTGAACGTCAGCGTCGAGTCATCACCCAATTTGCCCGGCACCAGAATGGTTTCGTCGTAGCCGATCACGTCGAGGGTCACCCCCGGCGCACCGCTGCCGTCGGAGAAACCGCCGGTGCATTTGATCTGTTCGGCATCGATGGCTTTGCATTCGCACATCGGGTTGTGCGCCAGGGTGCTGGCGCTGAAACCGGCGCTCAGCAGCAGCGCGGCGCTGGCGAGCAAACGGGTCTGAAGGGGTGAGCGAGTCATGGTTTGGCTCCTTGTTTGTTCAGCCACGCAACCGTGGCGGGGGAGGCTTGGCTCAGGGGAATCGCGGCTTGGTGCATGCTGCCGTCCCAGCCTTCCATGGTGATCCACAGCTCGGCGTCAGGTTTGGTCTTTGCCGGGATCGGCATTTGCGTGCCCATGCGATAAGGCGTACCGAAGAAGATCGTGCCAGCGGCGCGCAGACTGCGCGGCTTGCCGATGCGCAGGTAAGTAGCCTTGACCTGTTCGACGCAGGTATCACAAACGGCGGCAGTGAAATCCTTCATATAGCCGGCCGGACCGCTCAGGTGCGGTGCCTCGTCGCGCAGTTCGGCCAGGCGCAGGCTCCACGGGCCGATCTGGACGGTGCCTATTTCCCGTTGGCCCAGGCCACTGTCGCCGCGAAACAGCGAAGCATCGGCAAAGTATTTCGGCATGAAGCCCAGCGGGATCAGCAACAGCAGGACATTGATGTGGAAACGCCACTTGTGCCAGAAACGCGACAGGCGCGAGGGCGGTGTGACCGAGATGGCTTTGTTCACAGGCTCGCCTCCGAAGGTTCACGGCGCAGCGCCGGTTGAGCGGTGACGCGGTTTTTCTTGTCCTCGCGTTTCAGCGCATTGGCGGTGGCCAAGGCGGTGCGCTTGGTCCAGATCAGCAGGCCGCTGAGAATCATCATGCTCAGCAACAGACCGAAGAAGAACCAGATCAATTTGATCCAGATGCCGCCGAAGTCGCCGGTGTGCAGCGGGCGCATGGATTCGGTGACGAATTCCAGCGAGGACCGATCGGACAGCAACCGTGAGGAGGCCATTTCGCCGTTGTACGGGTTGAGAGTCGCGGTCTGATACATCAGCGGATACCAGCCACGGCCGCTGACGCTCATGTGCGAGTAGGCATTGCCCGGCAGGTTGACGTAGCTGGCTTCCAGGCCCGGAATCTTCTGCTGGGCGATTTCGATGGCGCGATCCAGGCTGATACGCGGCGGCGGGGTGCCGGCGGCCGAGATCGGCACACTTTCGCGGGACATCGCCGGAATGATCGGTTCGCTGGAAATGGAAATCTGGTTATCGAACAGGATCGCCTTGATCAGGAACCAGATGCCGGTGATGGAAATCACCGCGATGAACCAGATCGACCAGATGCCGCACAGGCGATGAAAGTCGCCCCAGAAAATCCGCGCGCCGTGGCGCACGCGCAGGGTCGGGCGCAGAAAACCTTTCCAGAAGCGCTTGTACACCACCAGCCCGGTAATCAGCGACACCAGCATCGGCACGCCGAGCAGCGACACCAGATACCAGCCCCAGCTGTAGCCATTGGTGAACGGCACCAGCCACCAGCCATGCAGGGCGCGGGTGAACGCCTTGAAATCGAAGGCCGGCGCGGTGCCCTGGATGACGCCGGTGTACGGATTGACATAGACCGTCAACGAGCGCCCGTCGGGGTAGCTGACTTCGACGTCGAGGGCAAAGTGCGACTCGTCCGGACGATTGATGCTCTGCACCAGGGTTTGCGGCTCGGCTTGTTTGATCGCGGCGAGAATCTGGTCATAGCTCAGTCGCGGCGCATCGTCCGACGGCTGACTGGCGCGCATTTGCGGGTTGGCCAGCCAGACAATCTCCTGGCTGACCACTGCCAGCGTGCCGGTGACACAGACGATCAATACAAAGAACCAGATCGGCAACGCCAGCCAGCTATGCACCAGGAACCACAGTTTGGAACGGGATTTCTTCGACATGATTGCGCGTCTTGATTGCGGTGGAAGGGGCCGGGCTACGGGCTTCGCAGCACGGAACTCCCCGGGAGGCCGTTCGTGGCTTTTGCCTACGCGAACGGCCTGCATTCCTATAAGACGGATGAGCGAAGAAAATCCCGAAAGCGGATATGAAAGTAAATGTTTCGCAATTACATCGGCAGTGCCTTTTTGCCGGTTGATCCCAAGCAAAAAGCCCTCAGCCTTGGCTGAACATCTCCATCGCACGCTGGCGAATCTGCTCTTCGCTCAGATCCTCCTTGTGCGTGGCGAGAAACCACAGATGGCCGAACGGATCTCTCAGCGTGCCGCTGCGATCACCGTAAAACTGGTCTTTGACCTCGGAGACGCTTTGCGCCCCGGCATCCAGCGCTTGTTGAAAGGACTGGTCGACATCGGTGACATACAGGTGCAAGCCGATCGACACCGCCTGCTGTGGATTGCTCAACGGCCCTTGATCGCAAGGCGTGCCGAGCATGATCGCGCTGTCGCCGATGCGCAGCTCGGCGTGGCCGATGTTGCCGTCGGGCATGGTCAGGCGCATGACTTCGCTGGCATTGAAGGCTTTCTTGTAGAAATCGATGGCCTCGGCAGCCTGTTGGATGCCGAGATACGGGGTAATGCTGTGATACCCCTCGGGAATGGGTTTGACGCTCATGACGTTCTCCCTGTTTTTGTTTTCAACAGATGTGGTTACACCGGATTTACCCGGAGCAATCACTATAGAACCGTCCTTACTGCACAGATTTTCCGCCGACGAGCAGCGTCATCACTCATCGCGAAAGTGCGGGCCTGGCCCTCGGTCACCGAGCATGTCGCCCTTATTGCGTAACGGACACGCCTCCATGGACAGACAGCCGCAGCCGATGCACCCGGTGAGCTGATCGCGCATCAGCGTAAGTTGCCTGATCCGTTCATCCAGCTCGCGCTGCCATTGTTCAGACAGCATTTTCCAGTCCGTCGCCGACGGCGCGCGATCCTGCGGCAGGATCTTCAGCGCTTCGCCGATTTCCGCCAGCGGTATTCCCAGCCGTTGCGCGACTTTGATCAACGCCACCCGGCGCAGGACGGCGCGCGGATAGCGGCGCTGATTGCCGGCATTGCGCTCACTCTTGATCAAACCTTTGGCTTCATAAAAATGCAGCGCGGTGACCGCGACGCCACTGCGCGCCGCAACTTCGCCGACGGTGAGAGGCTTGTGCACCTGGTCCTTGCTGATCATGCAAAAAATACTCTTGACCTTGACTTAACTAGAGGTTTTACCCTGCAGCTCTTCGGGTCGCAAGGCTCGCTTCAAGATGAGTGGGGGCTTTCCATGAGCAATCGCAGCTTTACCCAATTGATCGAATTCGAAATCGAACCCCGCCAGCAAGCAGCGCTGGTCTCGGCACTGGCCACGCAGACCGAGGGGCTGGCCCAGCGTTACGACGGGTTTCTCAGCGCCAGCGTGCAGGCCAGCGACGACGGCCGCCGCGTGCTGAGCTTTTTGCAATGGCAGAGCCGCGAAGCGGGGGAGGCGGCGTTTCGCAGTTTCGAAAGCGGCGAGGAGGATTTCTGGCAATTGATCCGTACCCATCGGGCGAAAAACGTGACCTTCAACTCGTTCCAGGTGCACAGCAGTATCGCCCGCAGCCACGACGACGCGCTGCACTGCCTTTTGCCGGTCAGCCAGTATTAGCGCAAAGCTGATAGCCACTATTGAGAGCGTTGATTTCTGCGCGAGCGTGCCCGGGCGTAGCCTTTCTCCATCGACCCCACATTGCTCGCCAGGACGCTCCCATGAACCGTTTACTGACTGTTTCGCTGATGCTCGCTGTTTCCGTACTCGCCGGTTGTGCCGGCCATGTTTCGCCCGAGCTGCGCCCTTACACCGCTGAAGAATCCCGCGAACTGGCGCTGGAAGCGCTGAACCGCAGCGGCTTGTCGTTCGACGAATACCACGCGAAAAAAGCCCAATTGCTAGGCCAGCCGCAGAAGACTTTCGGCTTCGACCAACAGGGTGAGATGAGCGCCGAACGTGCCATACAGCTGCACGGTCGTCCGAGCTGAAGGCAAACTGTACTGCTTGAAGTTTTCCCTAACTGTCCGTGGGTTTGCCGGGCCGTGTGGGATAGGGTCAACAGCTGAATGACCCTGGGTGGACTGCCTCGATGAACCTCTCGCTTGATCTGCTGTTGGGCTTTGCCCTGTTTGCCCTTGTCACCTCGATCACACCGGGGCCGAACAACACCATGTTGCTGGCGTCCGGAGTGAATTTCGGTTTCAACCGCACCATTCCGCACATGCTCGGCATCAGCTGCGGCTTCTTTTTATTGGTGGTAGCGGTGGGCTTCGGCCTTGGCGCGGTGTTTCAGGCCTATCCGATTCTGTATACGGTGCTGCGATATGTCGGCGCCTCGTATTTGTTGTATCTGGCGTGGAAGATCGCCCACTCCGGCCCGGTCGGCGACAGTGCCCACGGCGAGGCGAAACCGATCAGCTATCTGGGCGCCGCGGCGTTCCAGTGGGTCAATCCCAAGGCGTGGATCATGGCCATCGGCGCCATCAGCACGTACACGCCGATGCAGGGTTATTTCTATAACGTCGTAATCATCGCGGCGGTGTTCGCCATCATCAATCTGCCCAGTGTCGGCCTGTGGGCGGCGTGCGGCACGCTGTTGCGCAATGTGCTGAAAGATCCGCGCTGGTTGCGCGTGTTCAATTGGGGCATGGCAGCGCTGTTGGTGATCTCGTTGTATCCGTTACTTCTCGAAAGCTTTCACTGACGCATTGCTTCAATCGCCGGCCCGATGCCTGTTAAGCTCGGTTTCAGGAGCGTTCCTACGCACTTTTAATGAAGCCCTACTTCTTTAACGGCATCCGATCAGGTATTGATGACGCTCTCGAACCCATGCACAGCTCACGAGGCTGTGCATCGTCGTTTGCAGACACGAGCCTCCTGATCCCGGAACACGCTCTGCGAGTCCTTTATGAACACACGTCCGTTGTATTTCGATTACGCCGCCACCACCCCGGTGGACGAGCGGGTCATCCAGGTGATGATCGAATGTCTGGGTTTTCACGGTAACTTCGGTAACCCGGCGTCCAGCTCCCACGCTTTCGGCCAGCAGGCCCGGCAGACGGTCGAGCAGGCGCGTCGGCAAGTAGCCGATCTGGTCGGCGCGCAGCCTGAGCAGATTGTCTGGACCTCCGGTGCCACCGAGTCCAACAACCTCGCCCTCAAAGGCGTCTCCCAGGCCCGTGGCGTTTGCGGCGGGCACATCATTACCAGTCAGATCGAACACAAGGCCATTCTCGACACCGCGCGGCAATTGCAGGACTCGGGCATTGCCGTGACCTATCTGGTGCCGGACGCCCAAGGCTTGATCACGCCGCAAGCGGTCAGCGAAGCGATGCGTGACGACACGTTTCTGGTCTCGCTGATGCTGGTCAACAACGAGTTGGGCACGGTCAACGATGTCGAGGCGATTGGCGAAGTGGTGCGCAGTCGGCAGGCGTTGTTTCATGTTGATGCGGCGCAAGGCGCGGGCAAAGTCGCGATCTATCTGAGCCGCTGGCCGGTGGATCTGATGTCCTTTTCCGCGCACAAACTCTACGGCCCCAAGGGCATCGGCGCCTTGTATGTCGGCCCGCAGGCGCAGCAACGCTTGCAGGCACAGATCCACGGCGGCGGTCATGAAGGTGGCCTGCGCTCCGGAACCCTGGCGACTCATCAGATTGCCGGGATGGGCGCTGCTTTCGCTTTGGCCGCCGACGCATTCGATGAAGAGAAAAAATTCATCATCGCTTTGCGCGAACGCTTGCTCGAACAGCTTTTGAAGTTACCCGGCGTGCGCCTCAATGGCAGTGCCTCGCAACGTATTCCGCACACCCTGAGCCTGACCTTCAGCGAGGGCGAGTTCAACAGCGCCGCATTGAGCCATTCGATCGCGTTTTCCGCGACGTCGGCGTGTAATTCCGCAAGTAATGCGCCGTCCCACGTGCTGCTCGCGCTCGGACACGATGCGCGGCTGGCGGGGCGCACCATTCGCTTGAGCCTCGGGCGGTTTACCACCGTTGAGGATGTCGACAAGGCCGTTGACCTGATCACCACCGCCTGCGCCAGTGCTCCGGCATTCTGGGCGACAGGGCTCTAAACAGCAGACGCTTTCCATGGCCGCGAAGGCTACGAACAATAACGATGACGCGATTAGCAGGAGACATGATGAGTTCCCACACCTTGACCGAAGGATCGGTGCCTCAGCGCCTGGCGCATACCCGTGAACTGATGCGCCGCGAAGGCATCCATGCGCTGCTGGTGCCGTCCGCCGACCCGCATCTTTCGGAATACCTGCCGGGTTACTGGCAGGGCCGGCAATGGTTGTCGGGTTTCCACGGTTCGGTCGGTACGCTGATCGTCACTGCGGATTTCGCCGGTGTGTGGGCCGACAGTCGTTACTGGGAACAGGCGACGAAAGAGCTCAACGGCAGCGGCATCGAACTGGTCAAGCTGCAACCGGGGCAGCCGAGCCCGCTGGACTGGCTGGCGGAGCAAACCCCCGAGGGCGGCGTGGTTGCCGTTGATGGTGCGGTAATGGCGGTGGCTTCGGCGCGCACACTGAGCAGCAAGCTCGAGGCACGCGGTGCTCGCCTGCGCACCGATATCGACCTGTTGCAGGAAGTCTGGCGTGATCGCCCGAGCCTGCCGAACGCGCCGATCTATCAGCATCTGCCGCCGCAAGCGACCGTCAGCCGTGGCGAGAAACTGGCGAAATTGCGCGAAACCTTGCAAGAACGTGGTGCCGACTGGCACTTCATCGCCACCTTGGATGACATCGCCTGGCTGTTCAACCTGCGTGGTGGTGATGTCTCGTTCAATCCGGTGTTTGTTTCGTTCGCCTTGATCAATCAGCAACAGGCCACGCTGTTTGTGGCGCTGAGCAAGGTCGATGCCGATCTGCGCGCGGTACTGGAGCAGGATGGCGTGACGCTGCGTGACTACAGCGAAGTGGCCGATGCGTTGCGTGCTGTGCCGAGCGGCGCGAGCCTGCTGGTCGATCCGGCGCGAGTGACCACGGGGTTGCTGGATAACCTGGACAGTGGCGTGAAACTGGTCGAAGGCCTCAACCCGACTACGTTGGCCAAGTCGCAGAAAAGCGAAGCCGACGCGCAGCACATCCGTAAAGCGATGGAGCAGGATGGCGCGGCGTTGTGCGAATTCTTTGCCTGGCTGGAATCGGCGTGGGGGCGCGAGCGCATCACCGAACTGACCATCGACGAGAAACTTACCGCTGCCCGTGAGCGTCGTCCCGATTACGTTTCGCTGAGCTTCAACACGATTGCCGCGTTCAACGCCAATGGCGCGATGCCGCACTATCACGCTACCGAAGAAGAGCATGCGGTGATCGAGGGTGATGGTCTGTTGCTCATCGATTCCGGTGGTCAATACCTCGGCGGTACCACAGACATCACGCGCATGGTCCCGGTGGGTACGCCGACCCAGGAGCAGAAACAGGATTGCACGCGCGTGTTGAAAGGCGTGATTGCGCTGTCGCGGGCACGATTTCCGAAAGGCATTCTGTCGCCGCTGCTCGACGCCATCGCTCGTGCGCCGATCTGGGCTGACAACGTCGACTACGGCCACGGCACTGGTCATGGCGTGGGCTATTTCCTCAACGTTCACGAAGGTCCGCAAGTGATCGCTTATCAAGCGGCACCGGCACCGCAGACGGCGATGCAGCCGGGGATGATTACCTCGATCGAACCCGGCACTTATCGCCCGGGCCGCTGGGGCGTGCGCATCGAGAACCTGGCGATGAACCGCGAGGCCGGCAGCAGCGAATTCGGCGACTTCCTCAAGTTCGAAACCCTGACGCTGTGCCCGATCGATACTCGCTGCCTGATTGCTGACCTGCTGACCCAGGAAGAAAAGCAGTGGCTCAATGCTTATCACAGTGAAGTACGCGAGCGTCTGAGCCCGTTGCTGGATGGCGCGGCGTTGAGCTGGTTGAACGAGCGCACTGTGGCCATTTGATCGATTTACCCAAGGCGCCGCTCGCGGTGCCTTGGGGCTCGGCTTCAATCCTGGCGCAATGCCTCTTCTACGAAGTCGAGTCGATCCTGACCGAAGAACAACTGATCGCCAATGAACATGCTGGGGGCACCGAAAACGCCGCGCTTGATGGCGGCTTCGGTGTTTTCCTTGAGTGCGGCTTTTACCGATTCATCGTTGGTCAGCGCCATTATCTCTTGGGGGTCGAAGCCGTTTTCAGGCAGCACGGCGGCAATGACTTGCGGATCGTTGAGGTTACGGCCTTCTACCCAAAGCGCCCTGAACAGGCAATCGACGAATTCGGCGAAACGCTGCGGCTGGCGCATCTGCATGCCAGTGACGGCACGCATCAATATCAGCGTGTTGATTGGAAAGTGCGGATTGAATCTGAGCTGTACGCCGTAGCGTTTGGCGAAGCGATCGAGGTCCTGAAACATGTAGCGGCCCTTGGCCGGAATCATTGCCGGCGAAGCGTTGCCGGTGGCTTTGAACACGCCACCCAACAGCATCGGGATGTAGATCAGTTCGCTCTGGGTATCGGCGCAGATTTTCGCTAGCTGGGTGTGCGCCAGATAGGTGGTGGGGCTGCCGAGGTCGAAATAGAATTCCACGGTTTTCGTCATGATCAAATCGCTCTCTTATTGTTGTAATGAGGGGGGAGGGCTTACCAGCGTTCGTTCCATGGGCGCAGGTCCAGCTCGAAGGTCCAGGCATCCCGTGGCTGACTGTGCAGATACCAATAGTTTTCGGCGATGTGCTCTGGATCGAGAATGCCGTCCTGATCCTTGGTCGCGTATTTCTCGGGAAAGCTGTTGCGGATGAAGTCGGTATCGATCGCACCATCAACTACGACGTGGGCGACATGAATGTTCATCGGCCCCAACTCTCTCGCCATGCTTTGCGCCAGTGCGCGGATGCCGTGTTTGGCTCCGGCGAAAGCGGCAAATCCAGAAGCACCGCGCAGCCCGGCCGTGGCACCAGTGAATAGAATCGTGCCGCGCTGCCGAGTGACCATGCGCTTGGCCACTTCACGGGCATTGAGAAAACCGGAGAAGCAGGCCATCTCCCAGATCTTGAAATATTTGCGCGCGGTTTCTTCGAGAATGCTGCAGGGCACGTTGGCGCCGATGTTGAAGACAAAGGCCTCGATCGGGCCGACGCGGGTTTCGATGTCTTCGATCAAGGCGATGACGTCATCTTCCTTGCGCGCATCGCAGGCAAAACCATTGGCCTCACCGCCATCAGCGATGATTGCGTCAACCAGAGGCTGCAATTTGTCGGCGCTGCGCCGGGTCACACAGGCTATAAATCCCTCACTGGCAAAGCGCTTGGCAATGGCCCCGCCCGTGGCATCACCGGCCCCGACAACCAACACGACCTTCTTGTTATACATGGGTGAATCCCTTTGGGTTAACGATCGTTTAGTTAACGAACGTTATGCTAGGATTCGGGCAGCGTCAAGGCGATCTACTTCAGGAGATGACATGCGTTATTCGGCCGGACACAAATCGGAAACCCGCGAACGATTGCTGCAAAGCAGCGCGCTGTCGGCAAAGAAATCGGGGTTTTCCACGGTGGGCGTGGATGGCCTGATGAAAGCCATCGGTTTGAGTGGCGCCGCGTTCTACAGCCACTTTTCATCCAAGGATGCGTTGTTCGCTGCCATCGTCGAGCGAGAGTTGAGTGAAAGTCTTGAGCGCCTTGGTGGCCAGGGCGGTGCAGATCGGCAGCGGCTGGAGCGTTGTCTGAAGCAGTACCTGAGCATGGCCCACGTCGAGCAACCCGAGGCCGGTTGCGCGCTGCCGACATTGGGCGCGGAGATTGCCCGTGCCGATGTACAGGTGCGTGAGCAGGC
>NZ_JAFGYL010000134.1:0-213 GCF_017491835.1 Pseudomonas sp. 67(2021) | reverse complement strand
CTGCGAACGATGCGCTGACCGGCAACGCGCCGATCACCAACTCGATCACTGGCGTAACCGGCGGCAATTTCGAAAATCTCGTCGCCGACAAGACCCCGGTCAGCACCACCGTGACCGACACCGTCGACACCACCAACCTGTCCCTGTCGGCCACCGGCTCGGTGGCGGAGGGTGGCCAGATCACTTACACCGCGACCCTGACCAACGCCGCTG
>NZ_JAFGYL010000133.1:0-219 GCF_017491835.1 Pseudomonas sp. 67(2021) | reverse complement strand
TCCTGATCAGCCTCAAGGCCGGGGGCACTGGTCTGAACCTGACGGCGGCGGACACGGTGATTCACTTCGATCCGTGGTGGAACCCGGCGGTGGAGAATCAGGCGACTGATCGGGCGTATCGCATCGGGCAGAACAATCCGGTGTTCGTCTACAAGTTGATTGCCAAAGGCACCGTCGAAGAGAAGATCCAGGCGTTGCAGCAGGAGAAAGCGGCGCTGG
>NZ_JAFGYL010000132.1:0-229 GCF_017491835.1 Pseudomonas sp. 67(2021) | reverse complement strand
AATCCCGGCGACACGCAAAATCCACTGTGGGAGCGAGCCTGCTCGCGAAGACGTCGGCACATTCAACATCTTCATCGCCTGACCCAACGCATTCGCGAGCAGGCTCGCTCCCACAGGTTTTCGCGGCGTGTGCCAAATCCCGGCGACACGCAAAATCCACTGTGGGAGCGAGCCTGCTCGCGAAGACGTCGGCACATTCAACATCTTCATCGCCTGACCCAACGCATTC
>NZ_JAFGYL010000131.1:0-231 GCF_017491835.1 Pseudomonas sp. 67(2021) | reverse complement strand
CGAGCCAGCCGGGCATGAGGAAATGGAACTGCGACCACAGCTCACCGAGGTGGTTTTCCAGCGGCGTACCGCTCAGACACAAGCGCTGACGGGCCTGCAAGTCACGGGCGGCCTGGGCGGCTTTGCTGTTGGGGTTCTTGATGTATTGCGCTTCGTCCAGCACCAGAACGTGCAGCGGCTGTTTGGCCAGGCGCTCAAGGTCCTTGGGCAACAGGGCGTAAGTGGTGAGGA
>NZ_JAFGYL010000130.1:0-231 GCF_017491835.1 Pseudomonas sp. 67(2021) | reverse complement strand
TGCTGACCACTTACGCATTGCTGCCCAGGGATCTGGAAATCTTGCAGCCGCAGTCGTGGAGCGTGCTGATTCTCGACGAGGCGCAGAACATCAAGAACCCGCTGAGCAAAGCCGCCCAGGCCGCCCGCGAGCTGAATGCACGCCAGCGCCTGTGCCTCAGCGGCACGCCGCTGGAAAACCACTTGGGCGAGCTGTGGTCGCTGTTCCATTTCTTGCTGCCGGGCTGGCTCG
>NZ_JAFGYL010000129.1:0-231 GCF_017491835.1 Pseudomonas sp. 67(2021) | reverse complement strand
AGTAACCGAGGGTGCTGAACAGCAGAACGAAGTAACCGACGTTGCCCAGCCAGGCGCTGATCCAGTAGCCCCAGGCCGAGGAGAAACCCATGTAGTCGCCGAATCCGGCCTTGGCGTAGGCGTAGACGCCCGAGTCCAGCTCCGGCTTGCGATTGGCCAGCGTCTGAAAGACGAACGCCAGCGTCAGCATGCCTATCGCAGTAATGCCCCAACCGATCAGGATCGCCCCTG
>NZ_JAFGYL010000128.1:0-234 GCF_017491835.1 Pseudomonas sp. 67(2021) | reverse complement strand
GCGACAGCACGTTGACCAGTACCAGCAGCGCCAGCACGCCGAGAAACCCGATCACCGTGGCGCGGCCGACGTCGCTGCGTTTTTCTGCGCGAGCCGAATAGACGCTGGCGCCTTCGATGCCGATGAACACCCAGACGGTGACCAGCATCATGTTGCGCACCTGGTTCATCACACTGCCCAGATCGGGGTTTTTCACGCCCCAGATGTCGGCGGTGAAGATGTCCAGTCTGAACG
>NZ_JAFGYL010000127.1:0-235 GCF_017491835.1 Pseudomonas sp. 67(2021) | reverse complement strand
TTTTGCTGCGGCGCAAGAAGGATCAGGTCGCCACCGAGTTGCCGCCGAAAACCGAGATCATCCACTGGGTCGAACTCAGCGATGGTCAGCGCGACGTCTATGAGACGGTGCGTGTGGCGATGGACAAAAAGGTCCGCGACGAAATCGCCCGCAGTGGCGTGGCGCGCAGTCAGATCATCATCCTCGATGCGCTGCTCAAGCTGCGCCAGGTCTGCTGCGATCTGCGCCTGGTCAA
>NZ_JAFGYL010000126.1:0-236 GCF_017491835.1 Pseudomonas sp. 67(2021) | reverse complement strand
CTTCACTGCCGCGCTTTTCGATCGGCACGCGGTAATCGGCATTGAAACTTTTCACGTCGCCGAGCCAGCCCGGCAGCAAGAAATGGAACAGCGACCACAGCTCGCCCAAGTGGTTTTCCAGCGGCGTACCGCTCAGACACAAGCGCTGACGGGCCTGCAAGTCACGGGCGGCCTGGGCGGCTTTGCTCAGCGGGTTCTTGATGTTCTGCGCCTCGTCGAGAATCAGCACGCTCCAC
>NZ_JAFGYL010000125.1:0-237 GCF_017491835.1 Pseudomonas sp. 67(2021) | reverse complement strand
ACCACGTGCCGGTCAATGCGCTGTGGCTGACCAATGTGATGATCCAGATTTTCCTGCTGATCACGCTTTTTTCGGCGGGCACTTACACCAGTCTGATTTACCTGGCCTCGTCGATGATTCTGGTGCCCTACCTGTGGTCGGCGGCCTATGCCCTGCTGCTGGCGGTGCGCGGCGAGAGCTACGAAGGCTTTGCCGCCGAGCGGCGCAAGGATCTGATCATCGGCGGTATCGCCCTGA
>NZ_JAFGYL010000013.1:0-169184 GCF_017491835.1 Pseudomonas sp. 67(2021) | reverse complement strand
TCGACCACTACCTCTGCCCACCCGGCTCTACTCCACCGCCGTTCAGCCCCCGCGCCATGTACGCCGTCACCGCCGACACCAAAAACGAAGACCTGCTGGCCAACGCCTGCGAAACCCTCGCCTCGGCCAAAACCATCGCCCAGGAATTCGCCGGACTGGTCAAACCATCCCAGCGCCGAACCCTGATGGGGATTGCGCAACTGATCATGCTCGGGGAATTGGCGGTGAATCGGGTGCTGGATAATCTGGAGTTGGCGCAGTAGCACGGCGCAATGATCGTTCCCACGCTCCTGCGTGGGAATGCCTCAACGGACGCTCTGCGTTCGGCTTTGGAAGGGACGCGGAGCGTCCCGGGCTGCATTCCTTTGCTGCGCGTGGTAACGATCATAAAGAACCGCCGCCCCGTTCAGCAGCTTTGCGATCAATTGCTCAATACCGGAGGATTTTTACTTTTCCATTCTTGCTCTTGGGCAATTCGAACTCGACCTCGCCGCCGACTTTAACGCTCGCCCGCAGGGCATCGGGCAATGGAATGCTGAATCGGTATTCTTTGGCCGTCAGAAAAAAACCCGTGGCTTCGGCAAAGGAAATACATCGTCCCGAGGGCTTCGGCGTGATGGTGCCCCTTCCGGTTTTTTCGTCATAACTGCTGAAAATACCTTTCATTGTCGTGCTCCCTTGCACTCGCCTGCCTGACAGCGTCAGTGCGTGCCTGCACCTTGCATCAAACTGCAAAATCACGACGAGCGCACCTGTCAGAGTTGACAGTAAAGGGAGATCTCAGACCAATGGCTGCACAACGACGTCAGGAGTCGCGACGCAGATCCGGCGGAATCGGCAAGTCGTCCTTGAGCGGATCCGGCCGTTTGCCCTTGCCTGCCTGGTGCTGGCGGATCTGGTAGACGTAGGCCAATACCTGCGCCACTGCCAGATACAGCCCGCCAGGAATTTCCTGCTCAAGCTCAGTTGAGTAATAGATCGAGCGCGCCAGCGCCGGCGATTCAAGCAGCATGACGTTGTTGGCCACTGCGATTTCGCGGATTTTCAGGGCGATGAAGTCGCTGCCCTTGGCCAGCAGCACCGGTGCGCCGCCCTTTTCCGAGTCGTATTTGAGTGCGACGGCGTAGTGGGTCGGGTTGGTGATGACCACGTCGGCTTCGGGAATCGCTGCCATCATGCGCCGCTGGGACATTTCGCGCTGGGTCTGGCGGATGCGTTGCTTGACCTCTGGGCGACCTTCCTGGTCCTTGTGTTCGTCGCGCACTTCCTGCTTGGTCATCAGCAGTTTCTTGTGCGCTTCCCAGAGCTGCACCGGCACGTCGACGGCGGCGATGATGATCAGGCCGCAGGCCAGCCACAGTGTGCTCCAGCCCACCAGCAGGACGCTGTGAATGATCGCCATGTCCAGTGGTTCGTGGGCGATGCGCAGCAAGTCGTCGACGTCGGCGGACAGCACCAACAGCGCCACCCCCAGAGTAATCAGAAACTTCGCCAGGGCCTTGAGCAGTTCGACCACAGCCTTGAACGAGAACATGCGTTTGAGGCCGGCGGCCGGGTTCATCCGGCTGAATTTGGGCGCCAGCGACTTTGCGGCGAACAGCCAGCCACCGAGGGAGATCGGCCCGATGATGGCGGCGAGCAACAGGGTGATCATCACCGGCTGAATCGCCAGCAAGGCGATCAGGCCCGACTCCAGCAAGAACCGGCCCATCGCGCCTTGGTCCATGACCACTTCGCGGGACAGGGTGAAGTTCAGGCGCATCACGTCCATCATTTCTTGCGCGAGCATGCCGCCGAAGATCAGCAGCGCAGAGGCGCCAGCCATCATCACGGCGAGGGTGTTGAGTTCTTTGGAACGGGCGATTTCACCCTTCTCACGGGAGTCCTTTTTGCGTTTCTCCGTGGGGTCTTCCGTTTTGTCCTGACCGCTTTCGCTCTCTGCCATGACTCAGCGCGCCCGTGCCAGTTCGCGTAGCAACTGCAAGGCCTCGCTGGCCAGCGGTTGATACTGGTTGAGAATGTCCGCCAGGCCCACCCAGACGATGAACAGGCCGAGCACCAGGGTCAGCGGAAAACCGATCGAGAAGATGTTCAGTTGCGGCGCGGCGCGGGTCATCACGCCGAACGCGATGTTGACCACCAACAGTGCGGTGACGGCCGGCAACACCAGCAGCAATGCGGCGCCGAGGACCCAACCGAGTTTGCCGGCCAATTCCCAGTAATGCGCAACCATCAAACCACCGCCGACCGGCAGCGTGGTGAAGCTTTCAGTGAGGACTTCGAACACCACCAGATGGCCGTTCATTGACAGGAACAGCAACGTCACCAGCATGGTGAAGAACTGCCCGATCACCGCCACCGAAACGCCGTTGGTAGGGTCGATCATCGAGGCGAAGCCCATGCCCATCTGCACCGCGACAATCTGCCCGGCGACGGCAAAGGCCTGGAAGAACAGTTGCAGGGAAAAGCCGAGCACGGCGCCGACCAGAATCTGCTCGCCGATCAGCAGCAGGCCGCTGAGATCCAGCGGGCTGACGGCGGGCATCGGCGGCAGCGCCGGGGTGATGACCACGGTGATCGCCACAGCGAAATACAGGCGCACGCGCCGCGGAATCAGGGTGGTGCCGAACACCGGCATGACCATCAGCATCGACGCCACGCGAAACAGCGGCAACATGAACGACGCCACCCAGGTGCTGATCTGGGTGTCGGTCAGCTGAAGCAGCGACTGCATGGCTTAGCCGATGACCATCGGAATGTTTTTGTACAGCTGGATGATGTATTCCATGAACGTCTGCACGATCCACGGACCGCCGATGATCAGGGTCACCAGCATCACCAGAAGACGCGGCAGGAAGCTCAGGGTCTGTTCGTTGATCTGCGTGGCGGCCTGGAACATCGACACCAGCAGGCCGACCAAAAGGCTCGGCACCACCAGAATGGCGACCATCATGGTGGTCAGCCACAGGGCTTCACGAAAGATATCGACCGCGACTTCCGGCGTCATGGCGAAACACCTCCAAAACTGCTGGCCAGAGTACCGATGATCAGCGCCCAGCCATCGACCAGCACGAACAGCATGATCTTGAACGGCAGCGAGATAATCAGCGGCGAGAGCATCATCATACCCATGGCCATCAGCACGCTCGCGACAACGAGGTCGATGATCAGGAACGGAATGAAGATCATGAAGCCGATCTGGAAGGCGGTTTTAAGCTCGGAGGTCACGAACGCCGGCACCAGAATGGTCAACGGCGCCTGATCCGGGCTGGCGATGTCGGTGCGCTTGGACAGGCGCATGAACAACTCCAGATCGCTGGTGCGGGTCTGCGCGAGCATGAAGTCCTTGATCGGCACCTGAGCCTTTTCCACAGCTTGCTGGGCGGTGAGGGTTTCCGCCAGATACGGTTGCAGCGCGTCGTTGTTCACCCGGTCGAACACCGGCGCCATGATGAACAGCGTCAGGAACAGCGCCATGCCGGTGAGGATCTGGTTCGACGGCGTCTGTTGCAGGCCGAGGGCCTGACGCAGGATCGAGAAGACAATGATGATCCGCGTGAAACTGGTCATCAGGATGACCGCTGCCGGAATAAAACTCAGCGCGGTCATGATCAGCAGGATCTGCAGACTGACCGAATATTCCTGCGCGCCGTCGGCATTGGTGCCCAGCGTGATCGCCGGGATCGACAACGGATCGGCGGCGAACGCCAGCGGCGCGGCCAGCAACAGGAGCAGCGTCAAGACGATGCGGAGCGCACCCATTACTTCGTATCCTTTTGGTCCTTGCCAAGAATCTTCAGCAGATGCTGAGCAAATTCCGGCGTCGCTTTTTCACTGGCGGTGGGGACTTCGACCGGCTCTTTGAGCACATGCAGCGCGGTGATGGTGCCGGGGCTGAGGCCGAGCAGAATCTGCTCGTTGCCGACCTGCACCAGCATCAAGCGATCACGCGGACCGAGCGCGCGGGAACCGATCAGCTCGATCACCTGGCCCTTGCCCGCCGGCCCCGCCTGTTGCACGCGGCGCAACAGCCAGGCGAGGAAGAAGATCAAGCCCAGCACCAGTAGCAAACCGAACACCAGTTGCGTCAACTGACCGGCCACGCCGCTGTTGACCATTGGCGCGGTGGCGGCAGGCGCGGCAGTGGTCGCGCTCGGCTCGGCAGCCAGCACGCTCAACGGCCATGCCAGCAGCACCCAGAGAAACCTTTTCACTCAGCGCAGCTTCTTGATGCGTTCGCTTGGGCTGATCACGTCAGTCAGGCGGATGCCGAACTTCTCGTTGACCACCACTACTTCGCCGTGGGCGATCAAGGTGCCGTTGACCAGCACGTCGAGCGGCTCACCGGCCAGCCGATCAAGCTCGATCACCGAACCCTGGTTGAGTTGCAGCAGGTTGCGGATATTGATGTCGGTGCTGCCGACTTCCATCGAGATCGACACTGGAATGTCGAGGATCACGTCCAGGTTCGGACCGTCGAGGGTCACCGGATCATTGTTCTTCGGCACACTGCCGAACTCTTCCATCGGCAGACGGTTGGAGCTGGAAGTGCCGGCGTCGGCGGCCAGCAGTGCATCGATGTCAGCCTGGCCGGCATCACCGGTTTCTTCCAGGGCCGCAGCCCATTCATCGGCCAGTGCCTGATCGTCCTGCGCGTTCATATCGTCGTTCATCATGTGTCCTCGGCGGGCAACAATTCGGTTAAATACGGGGGTGAAAGGCGCCGCCTCAGCGACGCTCGATCGGCTCGATCACTTGCAACGCGAGGTTGCCTTTGTGCGAGCCCATCTTGACCTTGAAGGCCGGCACGCCGTTGGCGCGCATGATCATGTCTTCCGGCATCTCGACCGGGATCACATCGCCCGGTTGCATGTGCAGGATGTCGCGCAGCTTCAACTGGCGGCGGGCCACGGTGGCACCGATCGGCACGTCGACATCGAGCACGTCCTGGCGCAGGGCGTTGACCCAGCGCTCGTCCTGATCGTCGAGGTCGGACTGGAAACCGGCGTCGAGCATCTCGCGCACCGGCTCGATCATCGAGTACGGCATGGTCACGTGCAGATCGCCGCCACCGCCATCGAGTTCGATGTGGAAGGTGGAGACCACAATCGCTTCGCTCGGGCCGACGATGTTGGCCATGGCCGGGTTCACTTCCGAGTTGATGTACTCGAAATTGACTTCCATGATCGCCTGCCAGGCTTCTTTCAGATCGACGAAAGCCTGCTCGAGCACCATGCGCACTACGCGCAGTTCGGTCGGGGTGAATTCCCGCCCTTCGATCTTGGCGTGACGGCCGTCGCCACCGAAAAAGTTGTCCACCAGCTTGAACACCAGTTTGGCGTCGAGGATGAACAGCGCGGTGCCGCGCAGCGGTTTGATCTTGACGAGGTTGAGGCTGGTCGGCACGTACAGCGAGTGCACGTATTCGCCGAACTTCATCACCTGCACGCCACCGACAGCCACGTCCGCCGAGCGGCGCAGCATGTTGAACATGCTGATGCGGGTGTAGCGGGCAAAGCGCTCGTTGATCATTTCCAGCGTCGGCATGCGTCCACGGACGATGCGATCCTGGCTGGTCAGGTCGTAGCTTTTGACACTGCCGGGTTCGGCAGCATTATCGGTCTGTACCAGACCATCATCGACGCCATGCAGCAGCGCATCGATTTCATCCTGGGACAGCAGATCCTGCACGGCCATGTCGTGTTCCTACTGCAGTACGAAATTAGTGAAAAGCAACTGTTCGATGACCACTTTGCCCAGTTCTTTCTGCGCCACTTCCTGGACGCTGGCGGTGGCCTTCTGGCGCAACATCTCCTGGCCGACCGGGGTCGCCAGTGTGGCGAAATCCTGACCGGAGAAGAGCATTACCAGGTTGTTGCGGATAACCGGCATGTGCACTTTGAGCGCGTCCAGATCGGCCTGATTACGCGCCAGCATGGTGATGCTCACCTGCATGTAGCGCTGACGGCCGTTCTGGTTGTAGTTGGCAACAAAGGCCGGCGCCATCGGCTCGAAAATCGCCGCCTGCTTGCCGACCGGCGCTGCTTCAGCGGCCTCGGCAGGCTTGCTCTGCGCGCCATGCATGAAGAACCAGGTCGCCCCGACGGATGCACCGATGGCCACCAGCAACGCCAGCACGATCACGATGATCAGCTTGAGTTTGCCTTTGGTTGCGGGGTCTTTTACTGCTGCAGCTTCGCTCTTCGCCATGCCAATAATCCGTCACTAATCGGGGGTTTCACAGTCGCACGGCAAGGCAAGAGCAAGTGTTATGCCAGAAGTGTCAGCGCGTCATCTGAACGGCGCCATAAACAAATGTGGGAGCGAGCCTGCTCGCGAAAGCAATGTGTCAGTCAACATATAGGTCGAATGTCACATCGTATTCGCGAGCAGGCTCGCTCCCACATTGGGTATTGCGTTGCGTCAGGCGTAATAGTCGACCGCGCTGGTGCCAATCACGCTGGTAGTCTGCGCCGCCACTTCAGCGACAGTAGCTGGTGCCAATTCCTCATCCGCCGAATCCAGGCGTCCGCCGGCAGCGCTGGTCCGGCCACTCTGGCCCTGCTGCGCCTGCTCCTGGCCTTGCTGCCCCTGCCAGCCACGGTTCTGGTCGGCGACGTTGACGTCGACCTGGCCCATGCCCTGCTGGTTGAACATGTCGCGCAGGCGGTGCATCTGGCTGTCGAGCGCTTCACGCACGCTCGGATGCGCGCTCATGAAGGTGACCTGGGTCTGCTGATCGGGAACCATGTTCACGCGGATATCCAGGCGCCCCAGCTCCGCCGGCTGCAACTGAATGTCGGCGGCCTTCAGGTTGACGCTGGACAGGTACATGACGCGGTTGACCACTTCTTCGGTCCAGCCGCTCTGGTGCATGGCGATCGGCTGATTCACTGGCAGCGCATTCGCGGTTTTCGGCGTAGCGGCCTGGGTGAGTGCCGCCAGACGGTTGGCGAAGTCGTCGACACGGGTGTCGCTGGTGGCGGACTTCAGATCCTTCAGGCCATCATCGATCAGCCCGCTGAAAGCTTTATCGCCGCCCTGGCTGGTGCTGTCCTTGTCGGCCTGCACGTCGAGCATGCTGGCCATGCCGGCGGCAAAGTTCTGCGCGGCGGTCAATTCGCCGTCAGCCTGAGCTTGAGCAGGCGTGGCTTTCGGTTGCGCCTGGCTGGCGGCAGAAATATGCCCGCCCTGCTCCATCGCCATGCGCACGGCCGGCAGCGAATCGAGCGGATCGGCTGTCGGATCAAATTCGCTGTCGGTTGCCGCCGGATCTTTGACCATGCCCGACACGACCGCCAGTGCAGGCGTTTCGGTTTCCGGCTGGGCTGGCGTGGTGACTGTTGGTGCTTGCACCACAGGCGCTGCCACCAACGGCTGAACGACTTGCGCCAAGGCCGGATCAAGCGCCGGATCTACAGGCGCGGCATCGGCCACAGGGGTTTGTACCGTTTCAGTGGTGTCATCGGCAGTGGCAGTCGCGTCGTCGCTCGTCGCCGCTTTGTCGGCAGGCAACGCTTTGCCGCTATCGGCAACAGCTGGCTCGGGCGCGGCAGACTGATCTTTGCCGATATCCTTTTTGCCGCTGCTGTCTGCGACCTTATCGCGTGCCGGCTTGACTGAGTTGTCGGCGCTCACGGCAGGCTTGGCCGGCGCCTGATCGGCGAACACTTTGGCGAAGCTGGAGGCCTTGTCCCCGGCGTCTGCGGCCATTGCCGACGATTTGGCAGAGGCGGCTTGTGCCTTGGCCTGAGCGGCGGTCTGAAGAAGAATGTTGGGGGTCGCAGGCATGACACGGTCTCCGCTGCACTGGGATCGTAGGTACAGTTGAGCAAGATGACTGCAAGTGCCGGGCCAGTTTGGCCTGACACTTGCGAAAAGCGCCGTACGGCAGCTTCAGTGGATGTGGGCGTGGTGCTTTTCGCTTTCGTACACCGGGCGTACTTCGGCGAATTCGGAATGGATATCGGCCACCAGTTGAGCGAGCGCTTCCGGACTTTTGTCCTTGGCATTCGACTCAAGGTCCTGGCACAACTCGGCCAGTCGAACCGCGCCCATGTTGCTGGCACTGCCCTTGAAGCTATGGGCTACATCGGATAGCGCTTTGGCGCTGGTGCTGTCCTGCAACTCGTGCAGGCGGCTTTGCGAATCTGCCAGAAAAGTCTCCAGCAATTCCGTATAGCCGTCCTCCATTACCTCGCGCAAAGTATCGAGGACTTCGCGATCTACATGTGTGTCTGTCACTTGCTCACTCCTTGATCAAGAATGGGCGGATTATGCCTCAATCTCCCAGAAAAACTCCACGCTGGCACTACGACCCTGGTCCGACCAACTGGCGTTGCGCCCCAGTTGCCGGACCAGCCCGATGCCGCGTCCCGACAAGCGGGCGTTATCCACGGGCCGCTCCATGACCCGCGCCACATCAAAGCCCTTGCCGCTGTCCTCGACGCGAATGACCAGCCGCCCGCCCTCGCCTTGCGGCTGGACCTGCAGATGCACGCGCACGAAACCGTCTTGCAGCGCCTCCAGCCGCGCCGCGCGCATTTCATAGTAGCGGGCGAAACCTGCCGCATCGCGTTTAAGGCTGGAGTCCAGCCCAAGCACGCCATGCTCCAGGCCATTGGAATACAACTCGGCGAGCACGCTGTACAGCGCTCCGCTTTGCGCGCGCAGGCCATGTACCTCAAGCAGCAACTGCAAGAGGAACGGCAACGGATTGAAACGCCTGAGCGTGGCGCCGCGAAATTCGAAACTGGCCGACCAGTCCAGCGGGCACGACTGGCCGCTGTCGGAATACACCGGCGCCGCGCCGTGGGTCTGCGTCGACTCAAGCAGACTGACCTCGACCATGCTCACATCGTCACGGGCCTGCCCGCGAAAATCGCGCAGTGCCTGTTCGATATCCTCGAACAACCGATCCGGCTCGCGGTTCGCCGCAAAGACCTGCTGCAAGCGCTCGACGCCGAACAACTGGTCATTGGCATCGCAGGTATCGATTACCCCGTCCGATAACAGAAACACCCGATCATCGACGGCCATCGGATACACATCCGTACGGTCATCGAAGGCTTGCGCGCTGAGAATCCCCAGT
Source organism: Pseudomonas sp. 67(2021) (assembly GCF_017491835.1). Classification (NCBI taxonomy): domain Bacteria; kingdom Pseudomonadati; phylum Pseudomonadota; class Gammaproteobacteria; order Pseudomonadales; family Pseudomonadaceae; genus Pseudomonas; species Pseudomonas sp. 67(2021). The sequence goes on along the minus strand of NZ_JAFGYL010000013.1, from coordinate 160,093 downwards.
GGCAAATGCCGCGCCGGCAACGGCACGCGCTCGCCACTGGCCATGCGATGCAAGTAACCGTCGGGCATGCCGCCGTTCCACACCTCCACCGAACGGCTCTGGAAACTCAGACTGAGCAAGGTAGCGCAGCAGAACATGTCCACCGGCAGGATGCGCTTGAGCTTGGCGTTCATCTCGCGCAGGGTTTCGGCCAGGCCATAGCCCTTGGCGGTCATCCCATAAAACACTTCGGCCAGCGGCATCGCCCCCACCGCTGCCGGCAAACCATGCCCGGTGAAATCGCCGAGCATGACGTGCATGTCACCGGCCGGCGTGTACGCCGCGAGCAACAAGTCACCGTTGAACAGCGCGTAAGGCGATTGCAGGTATCGGATGTTCGGCGCACTCAGGCAACCGGAATGCGCGACTTTGTCGAACACCGCTTTGGCCACGCGTTGTTCGTTGAGTAGATAGTCGTGATGTCTGGCGATCAGATCGCGCTGCTGCAGGACCGTTGCCTGAAGGCGGCGCAAGCGATCCATCGCCTTGATTTTGGCGGCGAGTATCACTTGGTTGTACGGCTTCGCCAGAAAGTCGTCGCCGCCAGCCTCCAGACACCGGGCCAGCGCCTCACTCTCGGTCAGGGATGTGAGGAAGATGATCGGCACCAGCGCTTCCCCCGCCAGTGCCTTGATCTGCCGCGCCGCTTCGAAGCCGTCCATCACCGGCATTAGCGCGTCCATCAACACCAGATCGGGCTGCTGTTCTTTGAACGTTTCCACCGCCTCGGCACCATTGGCCGCCGTCAGCACCCGATGGCCCTGACGGCGGACAATGGTCGACAGCAGCAGCCGGTCGGCGGCGCTGTCTTCGGCGATAAGAATGGTCAGCGGCTCTTGCGCCTGCATGGGCGTCAACTGATGTCGAAGAGTTTGTCGAAGTTGGAAATCGCGAGGATTTTCTTCACATCGGAGCTGCTGTTGACGACACGGATATCCGACTCGTCGCCGCCGGCGTGATCACGCAGCAGAAGCAGCATGCCCAGCGCTGAGCTGTCGAGATAAGTGGCCTCTTTGAGGTCGACCACGATGGATTCGGGTTTGTGTGGGAGCCGTTCATACGACTCGCGAAATTCCTGATGGCGACCGAAATCGAACCGGCCTTTGACGGCGATGGTGAGCTTTTTCTGGTCTGGAGAGACTTCTGTAACGACTGACATTGACTGGCTTCCTTGTCATTGACGAACCTGTACAAGGTGTAGCACCTGGATAGGGTTGGGGCAAGGCGCAACGGTTGAACAAGTGTGGGAGCGAGCCTGCTCGCGAAGGCGTTCTGGCAGTTGACTACAGGGTTGACTGACACGGCGCTTTCGCGAGCAGGCTCGCTCCCACAGGGTTTGGCGGTGTGATTTAGAAGGCATCACGCCGTGGCAACCGCTGGGACAGTTCATCCAGCAGCTTCTGCTCGCGCTTGTCTTCCAGGCGCTGCGCCTCGTCGCGATAGCGCTGCACCAGTTTGCGCAAACCCTCGACGCGGGCAAACGCCTGCTGCCATTCCTCACGCGCCTTGTCGAGCTTGTTCTGATGCCAGACCAGGCTCTGCCGTTGCTGGTCGACGGCAGTATCGAGTTGCGCCAGGAAACCCTGAAAACCCAGCAGCCATTGCCCGGTCACGCCGGTGCTGCCGCGCACGATCCACTGCTGCGAGTAATCCAGACGAAAGGCATTGAGGTCGGCCAGTTTGCTTTCGGCAACTTTGACCTGGCCCTGAAAGTAGGCGAGGCGCTGCACGGCGGCTTTCTCGGCCTTTTCGGCCATGTCCACCACCGGTGCCAGGCGCGCGGCGCGGCTGACGGCCATGGCCGGTTACCCGCCCGCCGCAGGGGCGAACAGGGTTTCCAGATAGGCCTGGCTTTCACCCAGATTGATTTTGTCGTTGAGGCCCTGGCGCTGATACCTGACCAACTGCGGTTGCAGGGAAATCGCCAGATCGGTCTCGCGATCGCCACCGGCCACATAGGCACCGACGCTGATCAGATCGCGGCTCTGTTGATAGCGCGACCAAAGCTGCTTGAAATACTGCGCGCGCTGCATGTGATCCGGCGAAACCACCGCCGGCATCACCCGGCTGATCGAGGCTTCGATGTCGATCGCCGGATAGTGACCTTCCTCGGCCAGGCGTCGTGACAGCACGATATGGCCGTCGAGCACACCCCGCGCCGAGTCGGCAATCGGGTCCTGCTGGTCGTCGCCTTCGGACAGTACGGTGTAGAACGCCGTGATCGAACCGCCGCCCTTCTCCGCGTTACCGGCACGCTCCACCAGTTTCGGCAGTTTGGCGAACACCGAGGGCGGATAGCCCTTGGTTGCTGGCGGTTCGCCGATGGCCAGAGCGATTTCCCGCTGGGCCTGGGCGAAACGGGTCAGCGAGTCCATCAGCAGCAGAACGTTCTTGCCCTTGTCGCGGAAATACTCGGCGATGCGCGTGCAATACATCGCCGCGCGCATACGCATCAGCGGCGCATCGTCCGCCGGCGAGGCAACCACTACCGAACGCTTGAGGCCTTCTTCACCGAGGATGTGCTCGATGAACTCTTTAACTTCGCGACCACGCTCACCGATCAGGCCGACGACGATGATGTCGGCTTCGGTGAAGCGGGTCATCATGCCCAACAGCACCGATTTACCGACGCCGGTACCGGCGAACAGGCCCAGACGCTGGCCACGGCCGACCGTCAGCAAACCGTTGATGCAACGGATGCCGACGTCCAGCGGTACGCTGATCGGGTCACGGTTGAGCGGGTTGATTGTCGGGCCGTCCATCGGCACCCAGTCTTCGGCCTTCATGCCGCCCTTGCCGTCCAGCGCGCGACCGGCGCCGTCGAGGACACGGCCGAGCATGCTCATGCCCATCGGTAAACGACCGGTATCGGCCAGGGGCACCACGCGGGCGCCCGGGGCAATGCCAGCGACGCTGCCAACCGGCATCAGAAAGACTTTGCTGCCGGAAAAACCCATGACTTCCGCTTCCACCTGAGACGGATGGTAGCTGTCGTCATTGATCACCATGCAGCGGGTGCCCATGGCGGCGCGCAGGCCTTCGGCTTCGAGGGTCAGGCCAACCATGCGCAGCAGCCGACCTTCAAGGATCGGCGCGCCGGCAATCTCGGTGGCCCCGGCATAGGTGCTCAGGCGCTTGGCGAAGCTGGTGCGTTCAAGGCGCATCGCTGGCGTCCGCGCGCGGCTCGTCAGAGTCGACAGCCGCTGGGGTGTCTTCGGGAATGTCCAGACTCAAGTCAGGCGCTGCCGGATGCAGAGCCTGCTCATGCAATTGGTCGAACAGCTTGGCCATAACCTGGGTCACCCGCGATTCGACGCTGGCGTCGATGCGGCTGTGCTCGGTTTCAACCCGGCAGCCGCCCGGCAACAGCGACTCGTCTTCAACGATGCGCCAGGTTTCTTCGTGGCGTTCGCGCAGGGCTTTGACCTGGGCGAAATCCTGCGGATTGACGTACAGGCGCACGTTTTCCACGCCCAGCGGCAGCAGCTTGAGGGCATCGCGCATGACGTGTTCGATCTGCGTCGAATCGATGGCCAGTTCGCGCTTGATCACCTGTTTGGTGATGTGTTGCACGAGGTCGACCAGCGACTTTTCAATCTGGGTGTCTTGCTCGGCGATCGGTTCGAACAGGTTGGCCATCAACAGCTCGAGGCTGGCGATTTTCGCCGCCAGCGCCGTTTCGGCTTCCTGACGCACCTTCAGCGTGGTGCTGTGAAAACCTTCTTTTTCGCCGATGGCGAAGCCCTCGTTGTAAGCCTCCTGACGGATGCTTTCGAGTTCCTCCAGGGTCAGTGGCTGGACTTCTTCCAGCGGCACTTCTTCCATTTCCGGCGGTTCGGGCTCCGGCTCAGGCTCGGGTTCCGGTTTCGGCGGGTCGAAGCTGGGCAGCGCCCAGGACTCGAAACCACGAACATCGCGGGCGCGGATCAGATCCGTCACAGATTCGTCAGGCTTATCCATGGGCTTAGATCATTTCCTCGCCGCCCTTGCCACCGAGCACGATCTCGCCGGCTTCGGCCATACGACGGGCAATGGTGAGGATTTCCTTCTGCGCGGTTTCGACATCGCTGACGCGCACCGGGCCTTTCGCCTCGAGGTCGTCGCGCAACAGTTCGGCAGCACGCTTGGACATGTTCTTGAAGATCTTTTCCTTGACGCCTTCGTCCGAACCCTTGAGGGCCAGCACCAGCACATCGGAAGATACTTCGCGCAACAGTGCCTGGATGCCACGGTCGTCGACGTCGGCAAGGTTGTTGAACACGAACATGAGGTCTTCGATCTGACCGGACAGGTCTTCGTCGACTTCGCGGATCGAGTCCATGAGCTGGCCTTCGATCGAGCTGTCGAGGAAGTTCATGATGTCGGCCGCACGCTTGATGCCACCCAGGGTGGTGCGCGAGGCGTTCGAGTTGCCGGAGAACTGTTTCTCGAGAATCTGGTTGAGTTCTTTCAAGGCAGCCGGTTGCACGGTGTTCAACGACGAAACACGCAGGATGATGTCCAGACGCACTTTGTGGTCGAAGTTGCCGAGCACTTCACCGGCCTGATCCGGATCGAGGTACGCGACCACGATCGCCTGGATCTGCGGGTGTTCGTAACGGATCACGTCAGCGACTGCGCGCGGCTCCATCCATTTCAGGCTGTCGAGGCCGCTGGTGTTGCCACCGAGCAGGATGCGGTCGATCAGGCCGTTGGCCTTGTCTTCGCCCAGGGCCTGGGTGAGCATCTTGCGCACGTAGTCGTCGGAACCGACGCCGAGGCTGGTCTGATCGCCGACGATGTCGACGAACTCGCTCATCACCTGCTCGACCTGTTCGCGATGGACGTTGCCCATCTGCGCCATGGCCACGCCGACGCGCTGAACCTCTTTGGGGCCCATGTGGCGCAGCACTTGCGCAGCATCGGTCGAACCCAGGGACAGCAGCAGAATCGCGGCTTTGTCGACCTTGGTCAGTTTGACGGTGGCGGCTCGGTTATCACTCATCTGCGTTAATCCACTCTTTCACGACCTGAGCCACGCGACCCGGGTCTTCAGCTACCAGACTCTTGATTGCATTCAGCTGCGCGTCATAACCCTCGCTCGGGCTCGGCAACAGAATGCTCTGCGGACCACCGAGGCTCACGCGGTCGTTGGCCAGTTCGCCGTCCAGGCCGCCCATGCCACCGAGTTCCACGTCGCTGCCCAGACCGGCCAGCTCCTTGCCTTTGCCACCGCCGGTGATGTTGTTGAGCACCGGACGCAGCACACCAAACACCAGTACGAGGATGAACAGCACACCCAGCACTTGTTTGACGATGTCCCAGAACCATGGCTGGGAGTAGAACGGAATATCGGCAATCACTTCGCCACGCTCGGCGGAGAACGGCATGTTGATCACGCTGACGCTGTCGCCACGGCTGGCGTCGAAACCGACGGCGTCCTGCACCAGACGAGTGAAGCGCGCCAATTCGTCGGCGCTCCACGGCGCACGACTGGTTTCACCGTTGGCCGGGTTGATCTTGACCTGATCGTCGACCACCACCGACACCGACAGGCGATTGAGACGGCCCTGCTGCTGCTTGGTGTGGCTGATCGAACGGTCGAGCTCGAAGTTCTTGGTCGATTGTTGACGCTTGTCCGCCGGGTACGGCGCGAGCATTGGCTGGCCGGTGGCCGGGTCCATGATCTGCTGACCGTTGGCGTCAACCAGTGGCTGACCCGGCTGGATCATCCCGGCCGGTGCGGCGGTGCCACCGGTGGTCTGCGGCGCCGAGGCAGGCGCCGGTGGCTGGTTGCTCAGGGCACCCGGCACACCTTGCGGACCATTGCTGGCGGTACGTTGTTCGTTGACCGACTGCTCGCTGCGCAACGCCGGTTGGTCCGGGTTGAATTGCTCGGCAGTCGATTCGACGGCACTGAAATCGACGTCGGCCGAAACTTCAGCCTTGTAGCGATCGTTGCCCAGTACCGGTTGCAGAATGTTGTGCACGCGCTGGGTGAGCATGCTTTCCATGCGGCGGCTGTAATCGAACTGCTTGCCGGCCATGGTCATTTCCGAGTTCTCCGCCTGATCGGAGAGCAGGTTGCCCTTCTGATCGACGACGGTGATCTGCGATTTGCTCAACTCTGGCACAGAAGTCGCCACCAGGTTGATGATCGCCACCACCTGACCCGGCTCCAGCGAACGCCCGCTGTACAGCTCGACCAGTACCGAAGCGCTTGGCTTGCGCTCGTCACGGACGAACACCGAACTCTTCGGAATCGCCAGGTGCACGCGGGCACCCTTGACGTTGTTCAGGCTGGAGATGGTCCGCGCCAGTTCGCCTTCGAGGCCGCGACGATAACGGGTCGCTTCCATGAACTGGCTGGTGCCCAGACCCTGTTCCTTGTCGAGGATTTCGAAACCGATGTTGCCGTCGCTGGGAGTGACACCAGCAGCAGCGAGTTTCATCCGCGCACGGGACAGGTCGTCGGCCTTGACCAGCAAGGCGCCGGAATTGGGTTCTACGTTGTAAGGGATGTCAGCGGCGGCCAGGGTTTCCATGACCTGCTTGGCGTCCATGCCGGCAAGGCTGCCGTACAGTGGACGGTAATCCGGCTGCTGCGACCACAGCACCACGGCAAAGCCAATCGCCACGCTCGCAGCCAGACCGACCAACAGGCCGACCTGACGCAGCACGGTCATCTGGGAAAGGTTTTCCAGAAAGGACAGGCCGAACAGCGGCGGTTTGCCGTCGATCGGGGTGGCCTTGGCCGGAACGTTATCAGCGACTGCTTCTGCCATGACTTATTTCGCCCTTAAACCGGCATCTGCATGATGTCTTGGTAAGCCTGGACCAGCTTGTTGCGCACCTGGGTCAGAGCCTGGAACGACACGCTGGCTTTTTGCGACGCAATCATGACGTCAGTCAGGTCGACACCGCTCTTGCCGATCTCGAACGCGTTGGCCAGTTGAGTCGACGCCTGCTGGGTATCGCTGACTTTATTGATCGCCTGACCGAGCATGTCGGAAAAGCTGCTGCCCGCGATTTCAGGGACAGCGGCAGTCGATTTACGCGCAGACATGGCATCCACTTTCATGGCCTGCATGTCCATCATCAACCGATTAAATTCAATACCTTGGCTCATGGTCTACTCTCTTGGGCGGCCCGCAATTTTTTGACACTCACTCGGCGGGTACACAGGTATTAGCAACAAGGGTGCCAGCTAGTGGGCACCCTTCTGAGAAAAGCATCTGGAATGTTTTGCAGCATCGATCAGGTGGCGAACAGATAGCCTTCGACGTCCATCCCGGCGTCGCGCATTTGCGCGAGCTTGTAGCGCAGAGTTCGCGGGCTGATGCCGAGCTTTTCGGCAGCTTCCTTGCGCCGGCCACGCTCAGCGCGCAGGGTGTCGATGATCATCTGAAACTCCCGGCGGCGCAGGTCATCGCCAAGGGCGCCGGAAGAATCCGCCTCGATTTCCACCTCGCGGATCACCGATGCCGGGACCGGCAACGGCGCAAATGTCACCGCACCGCTCAGGCAAAAATCCTGCGGCTGAATCAAACCGCCCTGCTGCAGGATCAGCGCGCGCTGAATGGCGTTGTCCAGTTCACGCACATTGCCCGGCCACGGGTACGCGGTCAGACATGCTTGGGCTTCGGGGGACAGCTTCGCTGCTGCGTGCTTCATTTTATTGACGTGTTTGGCCAACAACTTTTCCGCCAGCGGCAGGATATCGGCAGTGCGTTCGCGAAGTGGACGCCAGGCCAGAGGGAAAACCGACAAGCGATAAAACAGGTCTTCGCGAAAACGCCCCGCCGCCACTTCGCCGGCCAGATCACGGTTGGTCGTGGCGACCACGCGAATATCCAGACTGATCGGCTTGCGCGCGCCCACTCGCTCCACTTCACGCTCTTGCAGAACGCGCAGCAGCTTCGCTTGCAGGCCGAGGGGCATTTCGGAAATTTCGTCGAGCAGAATGGTGCCGCCGTCCGCCTGCTCGAACTTGCCTGCCTGCGAGGCGATAGCGCCGGTGAACGAACCCTTCTCATGACCGAACAATGTCGCTTCGAGCATGTTGTCAGGGATCGCCGCGCAGTTGATCGCAATAAACGGCTGGCTCGCCCGTCGCGATTGCTGGTGAATGTAGCGCGCCAGCACTTCTTTACCGGTGCCAGACTCGCCGGAGATGAGGACAGTCGAATCACTGCGCGCAACCCGCGCCGCCAACTCAAGCAACTGCGCACTGGCCGGTTCAACGGCGACGGGGCCATCCGCTTCGCCAGCGTCAATGCTGCCCAGCGCATGGCGCGCCACCAGATCGAGCAGCGCTTTGGGCTCGAACGGCTTGACCAGATAATCCGCCGCCCCTTGGCGCATCGCATCGACCGCACGCTCGACGGCGCCGTGGGCGGTCATCAGCAGCACCGGCAATTGCGGCTGGCGCGCGCGCAGCACCGCGAGCAATTGGTGGCCGTCCATGCCCGGCATGTTGACGTCACTGACCACCAGGCTGAAGGCTTGCTGCGCGACCGCCGTCAGTGCTTCTTCGGCGCTGCCGACGGCGTGATAGTCGTGGCCGGCGAGCAGCAGCGTATCGGCCAGCGCTTCGCGCAACGAACGGTCATCCTCGACCAGCAACACCTTGAGGCCCATGACGTTTATTCAACTCCCTGTGCAGCGGAAAACAGTGGCAGGCTGACCTGCGCGCAGGTGCCGCGCCCGACTCGCGAGCGCAGGGTCAATTCTCCCTGATGCGCACGGGCCACCGCTTTGACCACGGTCAGGCCGAGGCCGGTCCCGGTAACTTTGGTAGTAAAAAAAGGCTCGCCGAGGCGCACCAGAACTGTCGGCTCAATGCCGCTGCCGCTGTCGCTGACACACACGCGCAGAGTGTTGCCTCTGGTGTAGCAATGCACTTTCAGGCGCGCCCCGCCGGCGCTGGCCTGAATGGCGTTTTCAATCAGATTCAGTAATGCCCCGACCAGCGTATCGCGGTTGCACAGCAGCTCACCGGCATGGCTGTCGCACTGCCAGCGGATCGGCAGATCCTGCACATGGGTCAGCGCCGCTGCCTGCAGCGATTGCATCAAGGCATTGGGGGTAATGCGGTCGGTCAGCGGCAATTCACCGCGAGCGAACACCAGCATGTCGCGCACTTGATGTTCGAGTTCGTGCAGACGCTCTTTCAGGCGCCCGGCAAAGCGTTGCTGGGTTTCCACCGGCAATTGCTGTTCGGTCAAATGGCTGGCGTAAAGCAAAGCGGCGGACAGCGGCGTGCGAATCTGGTGGGCCAGCGAGGCAACCATGCGCCCCAGCGACGACAAACGCTCATGCCGTGCCAGTTGATCCTGCAGATGCCGGGTTTCCGTCAAGTCGTTGAGCAACACCAACTGCCCCGGCTCGGCATCCAGCGAGCGGGTGGAAATCGACAGGCGTCGACCGTTTTTCAAGGAGATTTCGTGACCGTCGTCTTCACGGGGAGCGAAGCAGCGTGCGATCACATGGCGCCAGAGTTCGCCTTCGAGTGGCGAGCCGAGCAGATCGATGGCGGCCGGGTTGGCTTCGCGTACCAGACCGTGACCGTCAATGACGATGACGCCGCCGGGCAACAGGTCGAGGAGGTTTTGCAGGCGATTGGCCAGGCGTTCTTTTTCCGCCAGTTCCTGCATGCGCTGGGCGCTGACCACGGCCAGCTCACCCTTGAGTTCGGTGACCCGCGCTTCGAGCAGGCTGTAGGAGTCGGTCAGCTGGCTCGACATCTGGTTGAACAGCTGGAAGGCCTGCTCAAGCCCCTGACGACTTGCCTGCTCTACGGACGAGGGTTGCCCCACGATATTGGAGGCAGAAGAGATCTGGGCGGCTTGGGGCATTGGGCTCTCTCGCTTGGCTGACCGTCAGTGAAACGGAACGTTGCGAGGGCTGTAGCAATACCCGTGCCTAAAAAAAACTGCTTATAAATGAAGCGCTTGAAAAACAGGCGTCAATCATCCGCCTGTTCGTCTCCTCCAGCCCGGCTCATGCCGTATTTGCGCATCTTCTCGACCAGGGTGGTGCGACGGATGCGCAGACGTTCAGCGGCGCGGGCAACAATGCCATTGGCATCGTCCAGCGCTTGCTGAATCAGGCCCTGCTCCAGACCACCGAGGTAGTCCTTGAGGTCGAGGCCTTCCGGCGGCAGCAGTGCACTGGCGCTGAAGTCAGGCGTATGGCCGTTGATCGCCACGCGCTCTTCCAGATCGCTGCGCAGGCTGTCGACCATCTGCTCGTCTTCGTCGTCGACGTAGCGGAATTTCTTCGGCAACTCGACCACGCCGATCACGCCGTACGGGTGCATGATCGCCATGCGCTCGACCAGGTTGGCCAGCTCGCGGACGTTGCCCGGCCAGCCGTGACGGCACAGCGACATGATCGCCGCCGAGTTGAAACGGATCGAACCGCGCTTCTCGTGCTCCATGCGCGAGATCAGTTCGTTCATCAGCAGCGGGATGTCTTCGACGCGCTCACGCAGTGGCGCCATCTCGATCGGGAACACGTTCAGGCGATAGTAGAGGTCTTCGCGGAACGAGCCGATCTCGATCATGCTTTCGAGATTCTTGTGCGTTGCGGCAATGATGCGCACGTCGACGCTCTGGGTCTTGTTGCTGCCCACGCGTTCGAAGGTGCGCTCTTGCAATACGCGCAGCAGCTTGACCTGCATCGGCAGCGGCATATCGCCGATTTCGTCGAGGAACAGCGTGCCGCCGTTGGCCAGCTCAAAGCGCCCGGCACGGCTGGTGATCGCGCCAGTGAAAGCGCCCTTCTCGTGGCCGAACAGTTCGCTTTCGAGCAGCTCTGCAGGGATCGCCCCGCAGTTGACCGGCACGAATGGCGCGTCGCGGCGTTTGGAGTGGTAGTGCAGGTTGCGCGCGACCACTTCCTTGCCGGTGCCGGACTCGCCAAGAATCAGCACGCTGGCGTCGGTGTCGGCCACTTGCTGCATCATCTGCCGCACGTGCTGAATCGCACGGCTGGTGCCGACGAGGCTGCGGAATAGATTGGGTTCGCGATGACGGCCGCGCTCGCGAGCCTGATCGTACATCTCGCGATAGACCTGGGCGCGGTGCAGCGAATCGAGCAATTTGCTGTAGCTAGGCGGCATTTCCAGGGTCGACAGGACGCGGCGACGCTGGTCTTCAGGCAGGTCAACGGAAGAATTATCGCCCATTAACAAAACCGGAAGGAACTCATCCCAGGTTGCGAGTGTCTTTAGCAAGCCCAAAAGCGCGCCAGGAGCATTGACGGTCCCGATCAGTACGCAAATGACTTCACGACTAGACGACAAAGAGCCGACAGCCTGCTGCCAGTCATGGCTGCCGCAGGGTAAATTTTCTTCGCCAAGAAAATTCAGAATCACCGCCAGGTCGCGGCGGCGGACGCTATCGTCATCGATCAGCAGAATTTTGGTTTCACGCCACATGCAATAGCAACTTCCCTAGTCAACTCAATGCCCGAAAAATAAGGCAAGCGAGACGCTTGCAGGACACCATGTGCCTGTAGACGCCCTAAACCTGATAATAGCCACTAGTTAAGTCAAAAAACCGTGCACAGTCAAATTTATGGCGCACATCTCTGGTTCAACTGACGGTTAATCAACCAAACAGATGGTAAACCTTTGCAGCCTTTTGCGCTTGGGTGATCTGCGACATCTCGTTGGCTATCGCCTGCCGCTCGCCCATTGCTACCTCGAGAAGCTCTTTGTAGACGAATAGCAGCTCCTCAAGGTTGTCGCGCAGTGCTACTTCGTCCAGCGAAGCTTCCGCCATGACGTCTTCCATGCAGGAACGGCAAGCCAGATCCAACTCACCAATGGCTTCCCAGTTTCGTTCGGCCAATGCTCCGACCAACGCTTCACGGGTATCGGCAATTCGCTGCAATACAAGACTCATGGTGATCTCCTTCAGAACTGCGGAGCCGGCACGGGCGCGATGGCGTCCCAGCCTTCTTTTACCGTTGTCAGCAGGCCGGCTACCTCATCAAGAATCTTCGGATCGCTCTTGACGTTGGCTTCAGCCAGCCGCTTCATCATGTAGATGTACAGCTGGTTGAGCTCGCCTACTGAATCGGCGCTGTTTTCCAGATCCAGACCCTCACACAAGCCGCCAATGATGCCGACAGCCTTGCTGATCGCCGTGCACTTGGCCGGGATGTCCTTGCGTTCGATGGCGCCTTTGGCCTGAGCGATACGCTCCAGACCACCTTCCATCAGCATTTGCACCAGACGATGCGGGCTTGCTTCGGAAGTCTGTGCGTGAGCGCCGACTTTCTGGTACTGCCGAAGGGCTAACATTGGATTCATGTTCTACCTCATTGCCACAATGACTCGTATAAGCAGTGTATCGCCAACGAATCGCAGAACTTTAGATCAAAAGACAAAAACCCGGCACACGCCGATAAAGCGTAGCCGGGTTTTTGTCGTCCCTGCTCGTTACTTCGCAGATTGCTGAGCGTTCAGCGTGCTGAAGAACGACGTGATGTTGCTGGCTGTTGCTTTCATCTGGCCGACCAGCAAGTCCATGGCGTTGTACTTGGCGGTCAACGTCTTCGTCAAGTTGGCGACACGCAAGTCCAAAGCCAATTGCTGATTGGTCAGGTTGCGCGTGTTCTTGTTCAGAATGGCCATACGCTGGTCGAGCAAGCCGGTACCAAGCTTGTCATCCGCCGGTGGCTTGAGGTACGGATCCACCGCCTTGCTCATGCGCGCCAACAGACCATTGGTGTCGTCAGTACCGGTAAACAACTGTTGAACCTGACCGGTCATGCCTGGCTGGGCCATCGTTTTGTTGAACGCATTGGAGTCAAACGTCAGGTTACCGGTGTTGCGGTCGGTCATGACACCCAACTGCGACAGCACCGCCAAAGGCCCACCGGCGCCTGGCGCAGTCAATTCCGCTCGAACATTGGCAAGCAGCGCGCGCGGCATGGCGTCGCCCGTGAACGCCGCCTGCACTGTCAGCTTGCCATCTGCGTCCGGCGTCGCCTTGGACAGCGTATCAATGGTGTTTTTCAGCGTGTTGAATGCATCGACAAACGCTTGAATCGATGTTTGCAGGCCCTTGGTGTTAGCGTCCACGCCGACAATAGTCGGAGTCGCAACATTGCCCGTTACAGGGCTGACTGTCGTCAAGTTCAGCGTCAAGCCACTGATAGCACCGGTCACCGTGTTGCTCTTGCTGCTGACCTGCAAGCCGTCAATGGTCAGCTGAGCGTTTTGTGCGACACCGTTGACCGCACCCGAAGCCCCTGCTGCTGGACTTGCACCCATCGGCTTGGTGCCATCGATTTCCAGACCGGCAATGCCGCTGACGGTGAGGTCGGAGCCTTCGCCAGTCTTGCTCGAGCTGATGACCAGGCGCGAAGCGCCGGTGCTGTCGGTCACGATGTTCGCTGAGATACCGTTGGCGCCCTGTGCCTTGTTGATCGCGTCGCGCGTGGTTTGCAAGGTGGAGTTCGCCGGAATATCGACGTTGTAATCAGTGCCATTCTGACTGATTTTCAGGGTACCACTCGGAATGGCACTGGCGGCACCGCCGGCGAAAGATGCGCTGGCGACTTTCGAACCCGTAGCCAGCTGACTGACAACGACGCTGTAACTGCCCGAAACCGCGGTGCTATCGGAGGTAGCGGTCAGCGTCGTGTTATTCGCTGAAGCGGTGAAACCGGCGAAGGCCGGGTTGGTTTTGTTGCCAAGATTGCTCATCGCTGTCTGGAAAGCGGTCAGCGCGCTTTTCAGCGACCCTATACCGGAAATCTTCAGCGTGTTGGCTTTGGTCGCAGTGTCGATCTGCGTCTGCTTCGGCGCCTTGTCGGCATTGACCAAGGCAGTGACGATCGCACCGATGTCCAGGCCGGAACCCAGTCCGGAACCCGGTAGAATTGGACTTGCCATGTGCATCTCCCTTCAGATTGTTGCCATTCTTTTGACCGCTACAGGCGTCCTGAGAACGAACAAACACTATTCATGCCAGCTATCAGACTTTGGCGTCGAACAGCACGTGGCTTGCATTGGCGAGGCTGTCTGCCAGCTTGAGGGCTTCTGCGGAGGGAATCTGTCGCACGATCTCACCCGTCTCGCTTGCAATCACCTTGACGATGACTTTGCCGGAATGCTCGTCGATAGAGAATTCCAGATTGCGCTTGATCGATTGAACGAACTTCTCGATCTCCTGCACTGCCAATTTCAACTTGGTGTCGTCCGAATCCCGACTCTTGGCAGCGACCGGCGCTTGAACCTTGGCCACCTCGGGCGTTTCCGACGGTTTTTCAGCAACCGACGTGACTGGCTTGGGAGCCGGATAAGACAGGTTAAGCTTGACGCTCATGTCCATGCTCATCACCTCCTAACGTAAAAAAGCGAGAGAGCACGACCAGCGCACTCCCCCGCTCAAACTCATTCCGAATTACTGAAGCAGCTTCAGTACAGCGGAAGGCAGTTGGTTGGCTTGAGCCAGAACCGAAGTGGAAGCTTGCTGCAGAGTTTGCTGCTTGGTCAGGTTAGCAGTTTCAGCGGCGAAGTCGGTGTCTTGTACACGACCCTGTGCAGCGGTGGTGTTCTCAACGATGTTCTGCAGGTTGGAGATGGTGCTGGTCAGACGGTTCTGCGAAGCACCCAGGCTGGCACGGGTATCACCGATCGCAGCGATAGCAGCGTCGATTGCAGTGATAGCAGCGTCAATGTTGGTGCCAGCAGTAGCGGCGTCGGTACCGGTCAGAGCTAGGGTAGCTTTGTCCACGGACAGGCTGACGGCGTCGAACTTGGAGCTCAGTACCAGGTCGATGTGGTTGGCAGTACCGGTGTTTGCGCCAACTTGCAGAGTCACAGTACCAGCCGAACCGTCCAGCAGGTTTTTGCCGTTCAGGTTGGTGGAAGCTGCGATACGGCTGATTTCGTCGGACATGTCGGCGAATTCAAGGTTGGTTGCTTTCTGGTCAGCAGTGCCGTTGGTGCCGGTACGTGCTTTAACAGCCAGCTCACGCATACGCTGCAGGATGTCGGTGGTAGCTTGCAGAGCGCCTTCAGCGGTCTGGGCAACGGAGATACCGTCGTTGGCGTTCTGGATAGCCTGGTTGCCACCACGGATTTGCGATTGCATACGAGTGGAGATCTGCAGGCCAGCGGCGTCGTCTTTGGCGCTGTTGATTTTCAGGCCGGAAGACAGGCGCTGCATCGAAGTGGACAGAGCGTCGGAAGCGCGGTTCAGGTTTTTCTGAACGTTCAACGATGTGGTGTTGGTGTTTACTGTTAAAGCCATGACGAATTCCTCGTTGGTTGGGTACTGCGGCTTCCGGCCCTGGCAACCGCCGGGTATGGCCTAGAGAACCTTCGTAATAGTTATCGTCGGGATTGCAGGTTGCTTGAGGGCTTTTTGAAAAAATTTTGCCATCACCACGCCACCCCCGAGAAAACAAAGACTTAGCAGCACATCCAGCGCGAAAAAATGACGTCATAAAACCGCCTGTAACGCAAAGCCGCGGGCCAGCGCTGCGCAGCGGTTCAGCGCCTGGCACTTTCCAGCAATTCGACCAGTTCGTATTCCATATAGTCAGCCAGGCCCAACCAGTCCTGGCGCTCCTGACAGTCGAGCATTTGCGTGAGCACCTGTGCCCACGCCTGCTGGATATCCACTGAGGCAGACGCCAGACATTGCTGGGCCTGTTCGAATGCATCGACCATCGTCAGTGCCGCCTCAACGTCACGCCCAAGGCGAAACAACGCGGCACACTGACGACACTGATCCTGACACTGACCCAGCGCACTCATTGCACGAACTCCGGATTGAAAGCGGTCCCGGCAATCAATGCACCGGCGCGGCTGCTGTTGAGAAACTCGACCTGCGGATGCGCGGCGATATAACGCTCAAGCACACACAGATAACCGCGAAAGTTCAGCTGAGTGCTGACGCGCTGACCGTAGCCATCGCGCACCCAGTGCCGCGCCTGATTCACCGGTGGTCCGAGATCGCCGTCATTCCAACCCGCGTGAGTCTTGTTCATCGGGAAAGCGAAGTCAGCGCCAAATAGCGTGATACGCCTCACGCCCATTTTTACCGCGAGGTCCACCGCCGGATGGATCACGCTACCGCCGACATGCAGCTCACCGCGTGGATACTGTTCTCGCAGGTCGCTGTAGATCGGGCTGGCCGAATAGCCGCCATAGCGCTTGCCCTTCCATGCCTTCAATACCTGCGGGTCGCTCATCGGCAGGTACACCAGGGTAATGCCGTCAGACGTATCGAAGGGCAGATGCCGAAAGCCGATGCGCTGATCGATGCTCACCACCAGATCAGGCACGATGCCGTGTTCGCGCAACGGTCGATAAGCGGTATCAACACAGATGAACAACGGCCGCTCGGCACGCTGACGAATCGCCGCCAGCCGCTCGAAATGCTGCTCCAGCGTCGGGCCGGTGGCGATCACGTAGATTTCACGTCCAGCGCAACTGCCGAACAGCTGCGCGACATCGGCATCGCCAAGCAGCACCGGCAGACATTCCTGCAAGCGTTGCTGGATTTGTGGCGACTGCGGATCGAAATCGCGATTGTTGAATGTCAGGTGCACTTCATTGGTCAGCCGGTCGCGGATCTTCGCGTTGAAGTCATCGGCCAGCAGCATCTCGGCCGGCAAGGCAAAGAATGGCGTGAAGAAGTCAGGATGATCACCGGCGTAAAACAGTTCGACCCGAGGATCCTGCAGCCACTGGCGCTGATCGAGCAGTTGCAGTACCAGCGCGAACAGCGCGCCGTTGAGGATGTGCACGTACAGTTTTTCCAGGTCTGCGCGATCGAGCAGCACGCCGGGCAAATCGCCCAGGCCGGTGCCATAGACATGCAGATGCGGTTTTGCCGGCAGGCTTGCCGCCTGAACCTGCGCCTCATGCAGACGATCATGGCGACTGGTCAACTGAATGCCGTCAACGCTCAGCGTCGAGCCCAGCCCTTGCACGAGTTCGGCCTGTACGGACGCGCTGTCTTCAGCCATCAATCGCTCGAACAGCGTCGGCCAGCGCCGTTGCAACACCTCGGCATTGGCTTGGAAAAACTCGCTCATGGCGCCTCGCGCTCCTTCTCGGGCAAAAAAATAGCGTTCAAGGTTAACCTTGAACGCTATTTTTGTATCAGTGGTTTTTCTGCAGTTTACGGGCGATAGATGATCGCCGAGCCCCACGACAGACCGACACCAAAACCGCTCAGCGCAACGCGCTGCCAGTCGGAATCAAGCACGTGTTTTTCCAGCAGCAGCGGAATGCTCGACGACACGGTGTTGCCGGTCTCGACCATGTCCTTAATGAACTTCTCCGGTTCGCCTTCAAAGCGTCGCGCCACGGCGTCGACAATCGCCGCGCTGCCCTGGTGAATGCAGAATGCGTCGATGTCATCGGCCTTGAGATTGGAATCGTCGAGCAACTCGTGCAGGTGCGCCGGGACTTTCAGCAGAGCGAAGTTGAAGACCTGACGACCATTCATGAAGAACACGCCGTTGCTGACTTTCAAGTGCGGTGCGCCGGAACCGTCGGTGCCGAACTTGGCCTTGCCCAGCGCCCAGGTCGGGTTTTCGCCCATCCACGTAGCGGTGGCGGCATCGCCAAACAGCATGGTGGTGTTGCGGTCTTGCGGGTCAACGATTTTCGAATATGGGTCAGCAGTAATCAGCAGGCCGTTCTTCAGGCCGGCGGCTTCCATGAACCCCTTGATCGCGTAGATGCCGTAGACGTAACCGGAGCAGCCCAAGGAGATATCGAACGCTGCGACATTGGTCGGCAGGCCGAGCTTGTCCTGGACGATTGCTGCGGTGTGCGGCAAGCCTTCTTCGTCACCGTTCTGAGTGACGACAATCAAGGCGTCGATCGATTCACGCTTCAGTTCAGGATTGCTGGCAAACAGCGCTTTGGCCGCTTCCACGCACAGATCGGAAGTTTCCTGCTCAGCATCTTTGCGCGGCAGGAACGCCGAACCGATCTTGCCAAGGATGAACTCTTCATCCTTTTCGAATTTTGCACCTTGTGCGTAATTGTCCACGCCGGCTACAGGAACGTAGCTCGCAATGCTTTTTATGCCAATCATTACGGCTTCCCAATAAAAAACAGCCCAAAACCACCGCTCGCAAGGATTCGAGGGGCGCCGACAAACAGAAAACGGCCGCCACAACGGGCAGCCACGGGAAGCGCAAAGGGCTATCACTGGAACCGCAAAACGGGCCAGGCGCCATCTCCCCGGTCAATACAATACAGTGAAGATGCGCGTTATGACTCGCAGGTCACGCTATTTTGCCGAATCGATGGCAGATTGGCCTATTCGACCAGCGACCAGTCCAGCGGCGTACCGCGCTTGATCGCGGTGCGCGCACGGCGTCCGAGGACGGCATCGGTGTGCTTGGGCGGCAGACCGAGACCGGGACGAATGGCGCGCAGATTGTCGCCGGTAAAGGTTTCACCGGCAGCCATGTCAGCGGAGACATACAGCGAGCGGCGATAGACCAGCGACTTGCGCTCGGCCTCGGTCACGCCGTAATGCACCTGCCCCATGGCTTGCCAGGCGCGCTCGGTCTCCACCACCAGGCTGGCCATTTCCGCCGGCTCCAGGGAGAAACTCGCGTCCACACCACCGGCGGAACGATCGAGGGTGAAATGCTTCTCCACCACGGTGGCGCCCAGCGCCACCGCTGCCACCGACACGCCAACGCCCATCGAATGATCTGACAGCCCGACCTCGCAGCCAAACAGCTCGCGCAGATGCGGGATCGTGCGCACGTTGCTGTTGAGGGGCGTGGCCGGATAGGTGCTGGTGCACTTGAGCAACACCAGATTCTTGCACCCGGCCTCGCGTGCGGCACGCACGGTCTCATCCAGTTCGGCGATGCTGGCCATGCCGGTGGAGATGATCAGTGGTTTGCCGGTCGCTGCCACTCGACGGATCAACGGCAGATCGGTGTTTTCAAAACTGGCAATCTTGTACGCTGGCACTTCAAGGCTTTCGAGAAAATCCACCGCGCTGTCATCGAACGGCGTCGAGAACGCGAGCATCCCCAACTCCTTGGCCCGAGCAAAAATCGGCGCGTGCCACTCCCACGGCGTGTGGGCTTTTTCGTAGAGATCGTAGAGCGACGTGCCGGCCCACAGACTACCCGGATCCTTGATGAAGAATTCGCCTTCAGCCAAATCCAGGGTCATGGTTTCGGCGGTGTAGGTTTGCAGCTTCAAGGCATGCGCTCCCGCCTTGGCCGCCGCCTCGACGATTTGCAGAGCGACGTCGAGAGACTGGTTATGGTTGCCGCTCATTTCGGCAATGATGAACGGCGGCGCATCGGCACCGATGGTGTGCTGGCCAATCTTGAAACTAGACATGCGGGTGATCCTTCAAAACACGGCTGAACGCGCAGGTCTCTTGAGTGAACCCGGCGTCGCGGAAGACTTTCAATGAAGACTGATTGGCGGGCATGACCCGCGCAGTGATGCGCGTCAATTGCGGCCAGTGCGCAGCGACAAACGCCTCGCCACGGCTGAGCACTGCCCTGCCCCAACCGAGGCCGAAACGCCCCTCCAGCAGATAAATCGACACTTCGGCTTCGAACCCGCGCAAGTCGTAGCGCAGCACCCCGACCGAGCCGTCGTCCGCCTCGGCAATCAACAGCAGGCGCTGAGGGTTGCGCAAACTGGCCGTCAACCAGTTCAGATGCTGCGCCCAATCGATCACGCCGGTTTCCAGCGACCAGCGCCGTACCGCTTCAGCATTGCGCCCATCGAACAGCAACTGCGCATCGTCCAGCGTCGCCGGGCGCAGTTTCAGCACCGCGCCGGCCAGCGCCGCCGCGACGCGTGCGGCACCGCGCCCGTCGACCAGTTGCCGCGAGCGCTCGGCGAGGCTGCGGCGTAGAAAATGATTGTTCACGACGAAGCCGACCGCATCACGCAACTGCTCGACGCTGACCTGCTCGCGAGCCCCCATGAACACATGCGCACCGGCAGCGGCCATGACTTCGCCGTTGGCCTGCTGATTGTTCGCCACGGCGATGCAGATGGTCGGCAAGCCCAACGCCGCGCGCTCCCAACTGGTGCCACCGCCAGCGCCGATAAACAGGTCGGCCTCAGTCATGCGCTGATGGAAATCGCTGACGAAACTGTGCAGGCGCCAGTTCGGTCGCTTCTCGGCCAACGCTTGCATCTGCGTCCACGCCGGGTTGTCGGCGCCAGCGACGAAATCCACCTGCAACTCAGTGAAATCCGCCAGCGCCAGCATCGCGTGGTGAGTCTGCCTCGCCGCGTCGAAACCGCCGAAATTCACCAACACCCGGCGCGCCTGCGGTTTGATCTCGATGGCATCGCAGTTGAATTCTTCGCGCAGCATGGCGTAGCGCGGGCCGAGCAAGGTGCGACAGCCTGGCGGCAGCAGCGGCGCGTAGTTTTCGCTAAGACCGGACAGGTTCTGATTGAGCAGCAGATCGACGCTGTAGCGCCGCGTGGCCAGATCATCCACGGCGGCGATTCGATGCGCCCAGCGCCGGGCAGCGGTTTGCCAGTGATGATCGAGGCCGTAATGGTCGACGATGATCCAGTCGAACGGTGCCTGCCCGTCCAGCAGCAGGCCCAGTGCATCAATATCGAACTGCCACGGCAACATCGATTCGATGGCCTGCAGCGGGTCCTCATCACGATAGCGCTCGGGCAGCGCGAAGATCTCGAAGCCCTCGGCATTCAAGGCTTCGAGTCGATGCCCGGGCAAACGCCGAGAGGCAAATGCGACATGACTGCCCTGCCCGCGCAGCACCCGCGCCAGGGTCAGGCAGCGGGCAATGTGGCCGCTGCCAATGGTCGGCGAAGCGTCGGCGCGGATCAGCACCCTCATCGCAGCTCTCCGCCGGCCTTGAGCGCCGCGTACAGGTATTCGGCGCGTTTCCAGTCCTCGGGGGTGTCGATGTCCTGGACCAGATGACGCGGCAGGACCACCGGCAGGCTGGTTGGCGAGAACAGCGTCTCGCCACGCAACCACGCTTCGCTGCGCCCCCAGTAAAATTGCCCGGCATCCTGAAACGCTTCGGGCAGATCCTGCGAACGGGTGGTACGAAATTCGGGGTACATGGACATCAAAGCGCCCTCCTCGTCGAGGGTCAGTGCGCGCTGCACCGGGAAACCGAAACCGCACACCGAAAAGGCAAACGACTTGTGCGGATGCTGCTTGAGCAAATCCAGACCCTGACGCAGATAACGCGCCTGCAACAACGGCGCGGTCGCGTACACGCAGCAGGCGTAATCGAACGTCGGCAATTGCTGCAAGGCATGCACGATCACCGCAGCGGTACCGGTGAAATCATCGGCCAGATCGGCCGGTCGCATGAACGGCACTTCAGCGCCATGTGCTCGTGCGACGTCGGCGATTTCGTCATCGTCGGTGCTGACCACAACCCTCTCGAACAGCCCTGACCCCAGCGCCGTGCGAATCGAGCGGGCGATCATCGGTACGCCGTCGAACGGTTTGAGATTCTTGCGCGGGATGCGCTTGCTGCCACCACGGGCGGGGATGATCGCGACGCAGCTCACGGTGCCTTACTCCTCCAGTAGCAGCCGACGCAGTTGCTCGACCACCTGATCCTGTTGTGCTTCGCTGAGCAAAGGGAACAGCGGCAAGCTGATCGCCTCGGCGTAATAGCGCTCGGCCTCGGGAAAGTCGCCCTCGGCAAAACCCAGCTCGCGATAGTACGGCTGCAGATGCACAGGAATATAGTGCAGATTCACGCCGATACCGGCGGCACGCAAAGCTTCAAACACCTGACGATGACTGAGGTTGCAGCGCTCGACCTGCACGCGCACCACGTAAAGGTGCCACGCCGATTCGGCCTCCGGTTGCGCGCTCGGCAAGGTCAGCGGCAGGTAGGCGAGGAGTTGATCGTAACGCGCGGCCAGTTCCCGGCGACGTGCAACAAACTCATCCAGTTTGGCCAGTTGCGACAGGCCCAGCGCCGCTTGCAGATCGGTGATCCGATAGTTGAAGCCCAGCTCGACTTGCTGGTAATACCACGGCCCGTGGCTGGGCTCGGTCATGTGCTCGGGATCGCGGGTCATGCCGTGGCTGCGCAGGCGTCGCAGACGTTCGGCCAGCGCCGGGCGATTGGTCAGGACCATGCCGCCTTCGGCGCTGGTGATGATTTTCACCGGGTGAAAACTGAACACCGTCATTGCCGCAAATTCGCCACAACCGACCGGGCGGCCGGCGTAGCTCGCGCCCACCGCGTGCGAGGCGTCTTCGATCACGGTGAATTTATAGCGCACCGCCAAGTCGGCAATCTTGCGCATATCGCAGCTCTGCCCGGAGAACGCGACGGCGACGAGGACTTTGGGCAGCGTGCCGTCGCGTTCGGCCCGTTCGAGCTTCGCTTCAAGCGCGAACGCATCGAGGTTCCAGGTCAGCGGATCGATGTCGACGAAATCAACATCAGCGCCGCAATAACGCCCGCAATTGGCTGAAGCCAGAAACGTATTCGGCGAGGTCCACAAGCGATCGCCCGGCCCCAGGTCAGCGGCCAGACAAGCGATGTGCAGCGCCGCCGTGGCGTTGCACACCGCCACGGCGAAATCGGCCTGACAGCGCTCGGCCATGGCCTGCTCGAAGCGTTCGATGGTCGGCCCTTGGGTCAGCCAGTCCGATTGCAGCACCTCGACCACCGCATCGATGTCCGCCTGATCAAGGCTCTGCCGACCGTAGGGGATCATACCGACAGCTTCGCGTGCAGATCGGCGATCTGCCCCACTGAAAGGAAATGCGGGTTGGTGTCCGAGCGATACTCGAAATCCTCGCCCACCGCACGGCCACGTTCACCGAGTTTATCGACGGCGAAATCGACGTCGACGCTGGTAAAACGAATCGACGGCTGAATCGTGTAATGGTCTTCAAACTCAAGGGTCATGCGCGCATCGTCCAGCGGCACCATCAGTTCGTGCAGCTTCTCACCGGGACGAATGCCGACGTTCTTGTGCGGCAGATGCTCGGCCATGCCACGCGCCAGATCGACGATGCGGATCGACGGAATCTTCGGCACGAACACTTCGCCGCCGTGCATGCGAGCGAAGCTATCGAGGACGAACTGCACGCCGTGGTCGAGAGTGATCCAGAACCGCGTCATGCGCTCGTCGGTGATCGGCAATTCTTGCGCGCCGTCAGCGATCAGCTTGCTGAAGAACGGCACCACCGAACCACGCGAGCCAGCGACATTGCCATAGCGCACCACGGCGAAACGGGTCTGCTGCTCGCCGGCGATGTTGTTGGCGGCGACGAATAATTTGTCCGAGAGCAACTTGGTCGCACCGTACAGATTGATCGGGCTGGCCGCTTTGTCGGTGGACAGCGCGACGACTTTCTTCACGCCATTGTCGATGGCGGCGGCGATGATGTTCTCCGCGCCATTGACGTTGGTGCGGATGCATTCAGTCGGGTTGTATTCCGCCGCCGGCACCTGCTTCAACGCCGCAGCATGGACGACGTAATCGATGCCGCGCATGGCCTGACGCAAGCGCTCGGCGTCACGCACGTCACCGATGAAATAACGCATGCATGGCGCGTTGAACGTCTGCTGCATTTCGTACTGCTTCAGCTCGTCGCGAGAGAACACCACGACGCGCTTGGGCTGGTATTGCTCGAGCAAGCGGCGAATGAAGTTACGGCCGAACGAGCCAGTGCCGCCGGAGATGAAAATCGATTGTCCGTTGAACATGTGGTGATTCCTGTCCGGCCTGCTCAGGCGAGCAACTGCGCCCAATTGATCGAGGCGTTTTCGCCAAGAGTGAAACCTTTGCCACTCAGGGCCAGGTTGGCGTTGTACGCCGGGTCCTGCGCGAAAGCATCCGGCCACTTTTCACGCAGTGCCGCCAATGCCGCTGGCGCCTGTGGCAGCTCGCCGGTGTGCAGCACCTGCACCAGTGGCGTCCACACGGTGAGGTAACCGGCCTGTCCGGCCTTGAGGCACAGATCGACATCGGCATAGCCCGCAGCGAAGGTCATCTCGTCCAGGCCACCAAGTGCATTGAACATGTCCTTGCCAATCATCAGGCACACCTTGGACACCGCCGAGTAATTCTGCTCGACAGCCAGACGCTGCATGTAACCCTCAGCCTTGTGTTTCTCGCCGATGAAGGGCGAACCGACGCCATCGTTGAGGCCGAGAATCAGACCGGCCTGAGCAACCTTGCCATCACGATCGACCAGTTTGGCGCCGACGATGCCGACTTCAGGACGCTGGGCATGGTTGAGCAGCGAATCGATCCAGTTCGGGTTGACCACTTCGCTGTCGGCGGCCAGCAGCACCAGGTATTCACCCTGCGCCTGCTCGCTGGCGGCGTTGTACAACGCGACTTCGCCGAGTGGCTGATCGGCACGCAGTACGTTGACCTTGGCGTGGCGCAGCGTGCCCAGCCAGTCGTTGACCGCTGCCGACTGGTTGGCGTTGGCGGCCAACAGCACTTCGTAGCGGCTGTAACGGGTGCGCAGCAGCACGCCTTCGAGGCAGCGACGCAGTGCCGGCAGATCATCAATGACCGGCACAATGATCGACACCAGCGGTTGTTCGGTATGGCGATAATCGATCTGCCAGGTGCCCGGCAGCGCCGAGGTGACCTTGGCCTTGTAACCGCGATTGCCCAAGTGACGCAGCAGCGCCAGACGCTCATGGGCGTTTTCTTCCAGAGGCGCCTGCTCGGTGATCAGCAGCGGCTCGTCGAGGTGCGCCAGACCGTCGAGGCCGCCCTGTTCGATGATGCGCAGCAACAGATCGAATTCCAGCGCTTTGCTGAAGTCGGCCTGATAGCCACCCGCTTCAAGCAACACTTCGCGACGGATCAGCCAGTGCCGCGCCATCAGCGATGGCACGCTTTGCAGCAGATCAAGGTTGAAACCGGGGCGGAACACGTCGACCAGCGCTCCTTCGGCAGTGCGCTGAATTTCATCAGTCGCTACTGCGCGAACACCGCTGGCCGCCATCAGTTCCAGACCCGCGCGGCCCAGGCCGGCCGGAGTGAATTCGTCGCCCACGTTCGCCAGCAGCAACCAGTCGCAAGGCGACTGCGCAGCGCTCTGGTTGAGCTTGTCGACAAGATTGCCCGGGGTAACCCGAACAAAATGCAAGGTGTTTTGCGCGGTAGTCGCGGTCTGCGGCTCACCCGTGGTGAAGACTACAATCTTGAAAGCTTTGCTGATCCCTTCGACAAGGCTGTCGAGCGTGATTTGCAGCTTCTCGATACTGTCATCCAGGTCAAGCAGGAAAATACCGAATTGCGGTCCGCCGTTGCTGGCGGCCAGACGCGCAGCAATTGACCCAGCCTGTTCGGCGTCAGGCTTGCGCGCCGCCAGCCAATCGAGCAAACGCCCCGAGCGCATCTTGCGGAAGAGCGGGTAGTGATCAAGGTTCGACACGACTTCAAGACGCGCGTCCCACTCGAGCATTTCCTGTGCAGGCACTTCCTCGCCAACCAGCTGAAGTTGCTCGGCCAGACGCTTGACCACGTGACGGTTGAACGCGTTGCTGTCATGAGCTTGCCACAGCCGGTCGGTGACACTTTCAGGGGTGTCGTTATTACGCGCCTGCAGCAGATACTCCTGCCGGGTCCAGACGCCTTCAAGCTTCTCAAGCTGAATACGCCCGGCGGGCATCGCATGCAAGAGGAATTCGAACTGGGTCAGCAAGTCGAAGAAGTGCTGGTTGTAAAACGGCATCTCGACGTATTGCCGTGGGCCGAATTTGCGTTCAGGTGCCTTGGTGAAGTTGTTCCAGGTCGACTCGAAAATCAGCTCGGTCGTCAACGCACGCCCAGAGACCAGACTGTCGGTCATGGCCTCGAAGCTTTTCAGGGCAAATGCCTTGCGCTGCGCCTGATCGAGATCGGTGATGGCGGTCGGCAAGGACGCAAGGAATTCTGCGAAGGCTTCCCGTTCGGCCACCGACTTGGCATCGGTATAGGACAGTGCGTGATAGACCTCGGTGTTGTGGTCAGAGAAGCCGATGTTGATCTCGCGCACGACATACGGGATCGGCAGGATCCGCGCCTTGGCGTTTGCCAGCAGATAATAGGTGTGGCCGATTTCCTGCCATTCGAAGCTGGTGCCTGCCGGCAAAGCGGCGTACCAGTCCTGAATGATCGAAGTACGGCACACGCCGTAAAACGGCGGTACGTACTGATGCATGAAATCGAGGACGCGATCCTCGGCGCGCTCGGATGCGTAGTCTTCACAGATCTTCTTGTCGCGACGGTAGTAGCTGACGCTTCCCGCCAGCGCCAGGTACATCAGGCAGTAACCGTGGCACAGGCCGTAGTCACGGTTCGCTTCGAGGAACCTGACCGATTCGGCCAGCGACTCATGCAGGATGAAGTCGTCGTCGGCGGCAAACACCATGTACGGCGTGGTCAACTGCGCAACGCCGTAAGTCAGTTTGGCCTGCATGCCCCAGTAGGCAAATTGCGGCAAGTGCTGATAATCGACCGCCGAAAAATCACCTTCCGGGCGCTCGGGGGAAGAATCCAGCACCAGCACCTTGCAAGGCAGGCTGCTGTAGTACTGCAGCGCTCGGCGCAAAAAAGCCGGGCGGTTGTGAGTGATCAGTACCACTGTCAGCAACTCGCTCAATGGCAGCGTGTTTTCAGAACCGTACTTGCCTTGCATAACTTCTCCTGCCGCGATCAAACCGTGCGAAAACACTGTAATGAAAAACTGTCAACGAACCCGACGCAGATAACCGTCCGAAGCAACGGTGATCAGCAACTTGTCCTGCATCTGCTGATCGATTTCAAAATCAGCGTTTTCCTTGAGATAAGCCCACACCGCAGTCTTAGGGTTGTCACCCGGGCCCCACGGACGATCCGGGAAAGCATCGGCCGGCATGTCCTCGACGACGGTGTCCATGACCACGCAATAGCTGTCCACCGACACCAATGGTGCGTAGAGACGCAACTCTTCCAGGACGTGTTCGTGGGTATGGTTGGAGTCGAGCACCACGATGACTTTCTTGCCAGCAGCCGCCTGACGCACCTGCTCGACCACCGCCGGGTCAAGGCTGGAACCTTCGATCATGCTGATGCGCTTGATCATCGGATGGCTTTCGATGGCCTCACGGTTGTGCGCGCGGATATCGCGATCAATGCCGAGCACTTCGCCATGACCCTGCAGCTCCAGCAACGAAGCGTAGTAAATGATCGAACCGCCATGAGCGATACCGCACTCGATCACCAGGTCCGGCTTGATCCGCCAGATCAGTTCCTGCATCGCCATCATGTCTTGCGGCAATTGAATGATCGGGCGACCCATCCACGAAAAGTGATAGGTGTACTTGTGCTTGGCCGACTCGTTATAGAACTGCTGGGCCAGCGCCTTGAGTTCCTGGTTCCGGCCTTGGGCAACCACTTCAGCCTGGCACTCTGCTTCGAAGGCTTTGATCAGGTTATCGCTCATTGTTGGTCTCACTGAAAATTCATTGGGTTTGCACATGGCCAAAAGGCCTTCGCGGCAGGCGCATCAGTCGCTGCGCTGCGCCTCGAGTAATTGTTGTAACCGCTCCACCACAGCCCAGAACGCCATGGGCTCGTGGGTCGGATAGGGATAGTGGCCGAGGTTCAAATCCAGCGTTGCGCCACGCTCACGCAAGCGCTGTTCGACCAGCGCACGCACCGACACCGGTTGACCGCTGGCGCAGTTGACTACGCCAGCGAAGTCGCGCTGATGGAGGATCGCGGCGAGATGACTCGCAGCGGTTTCAATTGCGAGGAAATCGCGCAACTGCTCACCGGCCGACATGTTGAAGGTCGGCTCACCGCTATCGATCGCCCGGTCCAGCGCGGCCAACAGACTGTTGGGGTTCTGCCCTTGGCCATGCAGGTAGAACAACCGCGCCCACTGCAAAGTGAACGGCCGCTCCTGCTGCAGGTTCTGCAAAAACAAGTGCAGCGTGTGCTTGGCCAGACCGTAAGGATTGCTCGGCCGTGGCTCGGTTGACTCGCTGAGCGGGCCGCTCTGCATGCCGTATTCGAAACAGGTACCGGTAACCAGAACCTGCTGCACGCCCGCCTCGACCGCACTTTTGATAAAGCGGTAATCGGCCATCAGGTTGTGCTCGAAATGAAACAGCGCCCGATAGTTCGGCAGCCCCGGCCAGGCCAGATGCACGAGTGCATCGATGCCTTCGGTCAGCGCTACGACATTCAGATCGGCAGCGTGAATATCCGCGCTGACGAACTCGACGTCGTCGATCCACGGTATGCTTCGCGCCGTTTCTGCGTTGCGAGCTACCGCGCGAATTTCGCAGCCGCGTTCAAGCAATGCAGCAACCAGATGCCGACCGACGAAACCGGTAGCGCCGGTAACCAGAACCTTCACAGCACTTTCAACTCAGGCACGGCGATGACGAAGCGCCCGTCCCACTGACGCATCTGCGCCAGTTGCTGACTGACTTCGTGCAGCAGGTTCCACGGCAGCACCAGCACGTAGTCCGGTTTCTCAATGTCGATCTGCGCCGGTGCCACTATCGGGATGCGACTGCCCGGCAAGAACTTGCCCTGTTTGTGCGGGTTGGCATCCGCGACCCAAGCGAGCAAGTCTGGCTTGACCCCGGCGTAATTGAGCAAGGTATTGCCCTTGGCTGCCGCGCCGTATCCGACCACACGTTTACCGTCGACCTTGGCCTGCAACAGGAAGCGCAGCAGGTCATGTTTGATGCGTTCGGCAGCAGGCGCGAGGGTCGCGTAGTACTCGGCGGTTTTCACCCCGGCATCGAGTTCGGCCTGCAGTTGTTGCTGAACTGCCGGGAGAACAGTGCGGCGCTGGCCGTCCTTGCGCTGCACGAATACGCGCAGCGAGCCGCCGTGCGTGCTCAACTGGCTGACGTCGAACACTTCCAGGCCGTTGCGCTCGCACAGGGTCCGCACGGAGGTCAGCGACAGGTAGGAATAATGTTCGTGATACAGCGTGTCGAACTGCGCGCCGGCCATCAGCGTCAGCAGTTGCGGAAACTCGAAGGTGGCGACGCCGGTCGGCTTGAGCAACATCGCGAAGCCGGCGAGGAAATCGTTGATCTCCGGCACATGGGCGAGCACGTTGTTGGCCGCCATCAGGTCGGCGCTCCAGCCTTCGCTGCGCAATTGCGTGGCGGTGTCGCGGCCGAAAAACAGCTCACGAATCTCCAGGCCTTTCTCGCGTGCAGCCTGTGCGGTGCTGCGGGTCGGCTCGACGCCCAGGCACGGGATGCCGCGCGCGGCGACGTATTGTAGCAGGTACCCGTCATTGGCGGCGACCTCGACCACACGGCTGTCGGCGTTCAGCCCGAAGCGCTCGCTCATCTCGGCGACATAGCGCTCGGCGTGATTCAGCCAAGTGCTGGAAAACGAACTGAAATAGGCATATTCGGCGTCGAAAAGTCTGTCGGCACTGGTGTAGTCCTCAGTCTGGACCAGCCAGCATTGCTCGCACACCGCGACTTTCAGCGGGACCCATTGCTCGGCCTGTTCCAGGCGATCGGCGTGCACGTAGGCGTTGGACGGCGGCGAAGTGCCGAGGTCGATCAGCGGCAGGCTCAGCGGTGCGGCGCACCCACGGCAGTTCATAGACGCACTCCAGCAAAGTGTTGATCGAGCGCGGGATGGCTGGAATCACGCGCTGACAAATTATTGACAGGCAACGGCCAGGCAATCGCCAGCCGCGGATCGTTTACCGACAAGCCGCCCTCGTGTTCCGGCGCGTAATCGGCGCTGTGCAGATAGAGCAATTCGGCGTCGTCGGTGAGCGTCTGAAAGCCATGAGCGAAACCGGCCGGAATCAACAGGCTGCGGCCATCGCCCGCCTTCAAGCGCTCGGCGTGCCAGTGCAAAAAGGTTTCCGAGTCAGGACGCAGATCCACCGCGACATCCCAAACTTCACCGCGCAGGCACGTGATCAGTTTGGCTTCCGGGGCGTCGGCATCCTGATAGTGCAGGCCACGCACACTGCCCTTCTCGCGAGTGCAGGAATGGTTGATCTGGCGGATGTGGAAAGCGCTGCCGAACGCACTCAGGCTGCCTTCGCAGAACAACCGGGCGAAGTGCCCGCGCTGATCTTCGAAGCGCTTGTGCTGAACGCAGAACAGACCGGCCAGCGGCAACGCTTGCAGGGAAAACTCGCTCACAGCGCGCCTCGGTACAGATTCAATTGGCCCAGAGTTACGGCGCGCATGTCATCGCCGTTCTGCCACGCCAGATGCCAATCCAGGGTCTGCGCCAGGCACGCCTGCAACGACCAGCGCGGCTGCCAGCCGAGCACCTGCCGCGCACGACTGCTGTCCAGACGCAGCAGACCGGCTTCGTGCAATTCACTCGGCTCGATGCGCAAACCACGGGCCTGCGGCCAACGGTTGGCGAGCAGTTCAACCACTTCACCGACGCTGCACATGTCAGCCTCACCGGGACCGAAGTTCCACGCACCGGCGTATTCCGGGCCGTACTCGTAGAGAGCAGCAGCCAGTTGCAGATATCCGGCCAGCGGTTCCAGCGCGTGCTGCCACGGACGCACGGCTTGCGGGTAACGCAGGGTCACTGGCTCGTCGGCGGTCCATGCTTTCAATACGTCGGGAATCAGTCGCTCCGGCGCAAAATCACCACCGCCCAGTACATTGCCAGCGCGTGCGGTAGCCAAGGCCAGACCGTGTTCGGCATGTTTGTCCGCCGGGAAGAACGACGCCGCGTACGACTGCGCGAGCAATTCGCAGCAGGCCTTGCTGCTGCTGTAAGGATCGTGTCCACCAAGGGCTTCGTCTTCGCGGTATGGCCACAGCCATTCCTTGTTGGCGTAGACCTTGTCGGTGGTCACCAGCACGCAGGCCCGCACGCCGCCGACCTGACGAATCGCTTCGAGCAGATTCAGCGTACCCATGACGTTGCTGGAATAGGTGCCAAGCGGATCGCGATAGCCCTCGCGCACCAGAGGCTGGGCCGCCAGATGCAGGACGATTTCCGGCTCGGTCTCGGCGATGATTTCCAGCAAGGCACCGAGGTCACGCAGATCGCCGCGTTGATCATTGATGCCTTCGCGCACGCGCGCCAGTTCGAACAGGCTCGGCTCGGTCGACGGATCCAGAGAAAAACCGCTGACCTGCGCACCAAGGCTTTGCAGCCACAGGGTCAGCCAACTGCCCTTGAAACCGGTGTGTCCGGTGACCAGCACGCGTTTGCCACGCCAGAAATCCGCATTCAAGCCCATTGCTTCCATGGGGCCTCCCCGCTCTGCCACAGCGCTTCGAGATGGTTCTTGTCGCGCAGGGTGTCCATCGGTTGCCAGAAGCCGTCGTGTTCAAACGCTTTCAATTGCTCCTCGCGGGCCAGACGCGCCAACGGCTCGGCTTCCCAGGTGGTTTCATCGCCAGCGATGTAGGGCAAGACTTTCGGCGACAGGACGAAGAAGCCGCCATTGATCCAGCCGCCGTCGCCACGGGGTTTTTCAGTGAAGCCGAGGACCTGATCGCCTTGACGCTCAAGTGCACCGTAGCGCCCCGGTGGCTGCACGGCAGTGACCGTCGCCAGGCGACCATGGCCCTTGTGGTAATCGACCAATTCACGGATGTTCAAATCGGAAACGCCGTCGCCGTAGGTGAAGCAGAACGCGTCTTCATCCTTGAGGTAACGGCCGGCACGCAAGAGGCGGCCACCGGTCATGGTCTCCTCGCCGGTGTCGATGAGGGTCACGCTCCACGGCTCGCTGTAGTTCTGATGTACGTCCATGCGGTTTTCACGCATGTTGAAAGTGACGTCGGAGGTGTGCAGGAAATAGTTGGCGAAGAAGTCCTTGATCGCGTAGCCCTTGTAGCCCAGGCAGATGACGAAGTCGTGGATCCCGTGGGCGGAATACTGCTTCATGATGTGCCAGAGAATTGGCTTGCCGCCGATCTCGATCATCGGCTTGGGCTTGAGGTGCGATTCTTCGCTGATGCGCGTGCCGAGGCCACCCGCCAAAATTACTGCCTTCATCGTCTCCCCTCTTGTTCTTCACCGGGCTGCGCATGGCTTTCTTGAGCGTTGCGGGCCAACTGCCTCTACCTTTTGCCGGACGGGGCGCCGGTGCAGTGACCGCTAGCGCTCGTTTTATGGCGATTTGAGGGGAGCTTGCAGGAAACGCGCCAGCTCGCGCGCACCGTATACCAGCTCTATTAGTTGCGTTTACGCGCTGCCATGAAAAAGGGGGCCCGATCCACTGGATCGGGCCCCCTTCGTTACAGGCTGCGAAAACCGTTAATTACGGCAATCGGTCAAATCAGCCAAACATGGCAAACCCATCACCATTGAGTGGCAGAACATCACCGTTGGCCGCTATGAAGTGTTCGATGGTGTTGCCACCCGCGAACCAGTCTTGCAGCTTTACCCCCTGGGCGGTGGGGTCAGACACAGGGTAATAACCGTCATTGAGGTATAGGTCATCACCCACCCGTGCGAGTTGCAATGACTGGGCCGACTGAATGTTGTTCAGTTTCAGCGTGTCATTGAGACTTAGCCCATCGTCACGGATGGTCACCAACTGGGCGGTGTTGACGATGTAGGTGTCGTCACCGGCCCCCCCATTGGCAAAGCCACCAGAGCTCATTTGCCAAGGGTAAGCATTTTTTATCCCGAGCGTCAGTGAGTCATCGCCCGTCCCGCCCAGCAGGACAAAATTATTGCCCGTGCCCGTGAGCGTGTCGTTACCCTCGCCACCCTCTGCCTTGCCTGAAGCAACAATGATCGTGTCTCGCCCCGCCTCTCCGAAGGCCAGGGTGCCGGTGTCGTCCGCAGCACTGTAGATGTAGTCGTCACCGTAGCCGCCAAACAGCATGTCTGCTTGCGGTCCAAGGGAAATGCCGATCAGGTTGAACGGTCCGACGGCGGAGACCAGCCCGCCATACAGGGTGTCACCGCCATTACCGCCATACAGCACATCATTGCCCAGCCCACCCTCGAGAAGGTTTCCGGTTGCGCTGGCTGAAATGGTGTCATCGAAGTGACTGCCGACTACTCGCTCGATATTGAGCAAGACATCACCTTGAGCATCTCCGCCCAGATTGAGGTTGGTCGTCAGATTGATGTTTACCCCTGACGCACTGGTGATGTACCAGGCACTGTCATACCCTTCTCGCCCGTCGATCCTGTCGGCACCACTACCACCAATGAAGATATCGGTGCTGGCCGAGCCGGACAGCGTGTCGTCAAAGCTACTGCCCTGATAGATCTCAATGCCGGCGAAGGTGTCTCCCGCCGCGTCACCGCTGTTGGCGTTGGTTTTCAGGTCAATGGTCACGGCGCTTTCGGACTGCTCGTAGCTGACCACGTCCTGGCCCAGCAGGCCATCGAACGCCATGGCCGCACTGGATGCAATGAAAGTATCGTTGAAACCGGTGCCACGCAGGCCCTCGATGCTGACGTAGGTGTCCCCCGCCGCGATCCCCGAATGCACGCCTGTCTTGAGGTTGATATTGACCGCTACCGTGCTGTCCGCATAGCCCACGGTGTCGATCCCGGCGCCGCCGATAAACTGGTCGGCTCCACCACCGCCGAACAACACGTCATTACCCGCCCCACCCGTAATGATGTTGTCGATGGCGTTGCCGTATCCGGTGAACGCACCGGTGCCGGTGTAGGTCAGGCGTTCGACGTTGGCACTCAGTGCGATCTGACCGTAAGTGGTCCGCACCTCGTCAATACCCCCGCCGGACTGCTCGACCACCGTGCCGCCGGCGCCATTGAGGAAGTACACGTCGTCACCCGCACCGCCTTCGAAGGTGGCCGTCATCAGATCAATGGTGAACGTGTCGTTGAAAGCGGAACCGATGACCTTCTCGATGTTGATCAGGGTATCGCCTTCGGAGTCGCCACCCACGCCTGCGCGGCCTGGAGTGTTGTAGCGAATCTCGACGTTGATTCCGGCGGCGGAAGTCGAATAGTCAACCGTATCCATGTTCCCGACAGAGCCATCGAAGGCAATGGCGCGGCCATCGGCGACGAAGATATCGTTGTAGTTGGAACCGCGAACACCTTCGATGTCGTTGAAGGTATCGCCAGTCGCAATGCCGCTATTAACGCCGGTTTTCAGGTTAACAGTCACTGCCACCGCGCTGTCGGTGTAGCCCACCGTATCGAAGCCCGCACCGCCGAAGAACTGGTCGGCACCGCCGCCACCGAACAGCGTGTCATTACCGATGCCGCCGGTGATGATGTTGTCGATCGCATTGCCGTATCCGATGAACGCACTAGTGCCGGTATAGGTCAAGCGTTCTACATTGGCGTTCAGACTGAGCTGACCGTAGGTGGTCCGAACCTCGTCATTGCCCCCTCCAGCCTGCTCGACCACCGTGCCGCCAACACCATTGAGGAAGTACACATCGTCACCCGCGCCACCTTCGAAGGTGGCCGTAAGATTATCGAGGGTGAACGTGTCGTTGAAAGCAGAGCCGATCACCTTCTCGATGTTGATCAGCGTATCGCCTTCGGAGTCGCCTCCGATGCCTGCACGACCTGGGGTGTTGTAACGAATGTCGACGTTGATTCCGGCGGCGGAAGTCGAATAGTCCACCGTATCCATGTTCCCGACAGAGCCATCGAAGGCAATCGCGCGGCCATCAGCGACGAAGGTGTCGTTGAAGTTGGAGCCACGAATACCTTCGATGTCGGTAAAGGTGTCACCGGTGGCTATCCCCGTGTGGACGCCGGTTTTCAGGTTGACGGTGACGCCGACAGTACTGTCGGTGTAACCCGCCGTGTCGACACCCGCACCGCCGATGAATTGATCCGCGCCGCCGCCACCGAACAGCGTGTCATTACCGATGCCGCCGGTGATGATGTTGTCGATCGCATTGCCGTAGCCGGTAAACGCTGTGGTACCGGTGTAAGTCAGGCGTTCGACGTTGGCACCCAACGACTGCGAATAATAGTTGGTGCGCACTTCATCATTGCCACCGCCGGCCTGCTCGATGACCGTGCCACCGAGACCGTTGATGATGTAAACGTCGTCCCCGGCACCGCCTTCGAAGGTCGCCGTCAGGGTATCGATGCTGAAGGTGTCGTTGAAAGCAGAGCCGATCACCTTCTCGATGTTGATCAGCGTATCGCCTTCGGAGTCGCCGCCGATGCCTGCACGACCTGGGGTGTTGTAACGAATGTCGACGTTGATTCCGGCGGCGGAAGTCGAATAGTCCACCGCATCCATGTTCCCGACAGAACCATCGAAGGCAATCGCGCGGCCATCGGCGACGAAGGTGTCGTTGAAGTTGGAGCCACGAATACCTTCGATGTCGGTAAAGGTGTCACCGGTGGCTATCCCCGTGTGGACGCCGGTTTTCAGGTTGACGGTGACGCCGACAGTACTGTCGGTGTAACCCGCCGTGTCGACACCCGCACCGCCGATGAATTGATCCGCGCCGCCGCCACCGAACAGCGTGTCATTACCGATGCCGCCGGTGATGATGTTGTCGATCGCATTGCCGTAGCCGGTAAACGCTGTGGTACCGGTGTAAGTCAGGCGTTCGACGTTGGCACCCAACGACTGCGAATAATAGTTGGTGCGCACTTCATCATTGCCACCGCCGGCCTGCTCGATGACCGTGCCACCGAGACCGTTGATGATGTAAACGTCGTCCCCGGCACCGCCTTCGAAGGTCGCCGTCAGGGTATCGATGCTGAAGGTGTCGTTGAAAGCAGAGCCGATCACCTTCTCGATGTTGATCAGCGTATCGCCTTCGGAGTCGCCGCCGATGCCTGCACGACCTGGGGTGTTGTAACGAATGTCGACGTTGATCCCGGCGGCAGATGCCGAGTAATCAACAGTATCTAAATTCGCCCCCCCATCGATCTTGTCTGCACCGGCTCCGCCCATTATCAGATCATTGCCCGCCCATCCGATGATCTCATCATCACCACTCGTACCTACCAGCGTATCCGCGCCGTTTGTTCCGTTTATGACCGCCATTTATTCTTCCTTGCCTTGTTGTGAATCGGTACAGGTTCGTGTGGTGATCACAGGTCATCGCAGCGAACGTTGAAGACAGACGATTAGGTAAATATCGACAGCAAATGATTACAGC
This sequence comes from Pseudomonas sp. 67(2021), assembly GCF_017491835.1. NCBI lineage: Bacteria > Pseudomonadati > Pseudomonadota > Gammaproteobacteria > Pseudomonadales > Pseudomonadaceae > Pseudomonas > Pseudomonas sp. 67(2021). The sequence goes on along the minus strand of NZ_JAFGYL010000013.1, from coordinate 124,015 downwards.
TTTAGCCGTGGCCAAAAATTCTTTCCAGAGAAGGCACCGAACAAGCTACAAACAAAAAAACAGGCGGCTTTTATCAAAGGCGCCTGTTCGAATGGTCACGACTGCATTTCAATCAATCTGCCAACCAGCCATATTCCCAATGCCGCAAATTATCACCACGCAGTACATAGTCACGCAGTACCACCTCACGCAATTCGTCGCCCATGCGATAGCTCGCATCCGGATCAGCCAGATGCATGCGGATAGCCTGCAGCCACTCATCGGTCGTATTGGTCTTGATCCGCGTGCACGGCAGGTAACCTCGGTACGCCTCGGTGTCCGTACAAATGACCGGGTAGCCGCAAGCGCCGTATTCCAGCAGACGCAAATTGCTCTTGCAGTCGTTGAAGATATGAAACTCCAGCGGCGCCAGAGCCAAGTCGAGATTAAGGCTGGCAAGTTTCGCCGGGTATGCGTCAAGGGCGATGACGCCATGGAATTCATGCATATAAGGGCGCAAGTCATCCGGGCACATGCCAAAAAACACCCAGTCAACCTCGTCAGCAAGTTCGCGCACGACATCCGCAATCACCGCCAGGTCACCATGGTGACTGGTGCCGCCACCCCAGCCCACACGCGGTTTCTTTGAAGTACGGCGCTGGCTGCGCAGATTGCTCCAGAACTCTTTTGCCAACATGTTAGGCACCACACGGATATCGTGATGCATGTCTGACAAGGCATTGGCCAACGGCTCGGTCGAGACCACGACGCGATCACACAAGCCGATCCCCCGGCGCACGATCCGCTCCATCTCATGCTTGTCCGGCATGTTGCGAATGTGGGCGTTGCGATGAGGCACATCGATGACGTAGTCGTCCAGTTCATAGATGCGTCGGGCGTGGAAGTAGTTGCGCAGCAGCGGAATTTCATTGACCGGTGCTTCGGTGTAACGCCCTTGCAGAATGATCACATCCGGTGCCAGCCGCTCGATTTCGACGATCGGCGGCAGGTTTACGCTGTAGCGGATCTGCCCTTGCACCCTGCCCGCCGCCTCAAGTTCGATCAGCGGTTGCGTGACACGATAATGACCGATAGCCGATGCATTGATCGGCAAACCCAGAATCTTCGGCAAGGTGCTGTGGCTGAAGGGCGTCCAGCCAGCGCGCAGGCCCGGCTCGAGGGTGAAACTGGAACCGGTATGCTTGTACAACGCCAGATTGGGATTGTAGGCCGGATCCCGCGCAATGAACGGCAGCCACCGTTTGTAGAATGTTTCTTCCTGCTGGCTGTGCGAGGTGGTTTCTTCATTGTTGACCGTCTCGATCGGCTGCGCACCAAGCGCCAGGGTCGCATAAGGCGTCCACACTACGAGATATCCCTGGCTGGCCACGCGCATGGCCAGGTCGACTTCATGCAGCGTGCGCGGCAGCTCCTGCTCGTCCAGGCCGTCAGCCGCTTCGTATACGGACTTGCGCACCATCAGGCAATCGGCGCCGACGGCGCTCAGGTTCTGCACCGCCTGCAAGCGGAACATGTACCCGGACGACTGCATCGCCTGTCCGTAGAACGGCAGACCGGCAGCGCCCTGCAAACCGAGCACCAGGCCCGCATGCAGCACATGGCCGTCGGGGTTGAAGAGTTTCGCCCCGACGATACCGACTTCCGGACGCTGGGCGTGGTTAAGCAACTCATCCAGCCAGTCACTCTGTGTGATCACGGTATAGGGGTTGAGTAACAGCACGTATTCGCCCTTCGCCTGGCCAACGGCAAAATTGCGCAATGCGGCGAGGTTACCCAGGCGCGGGTAACTCAGCACCCGCACGCGCTCGCTGCCCAGTTGCGCCATACCGTACAGCCAGGCGCGCGCCTCGGCTGTCTCGCTGGCGTTGTCGACCAGCAACAGTTCGTACTCGCTGTAGCCGGTTTTCTCCAACAGGCTTTCGACGCAGCGTTGCAAGGCAGCGACCTGGTCGCGGGTGGAAATGATGATCGAGACCAACGGGCGACGCGCATGGCGGTAATCGACCCGATTGAGCAGCTCGACGCTGCCGCGGCGCAGATCATGGGCGATCCCCAGGCGATCAAGATGTGCCGACAACAATCGCGGGTTGGTTTGCGTCACGGCTGGCAAAGACAACCATTGGCTCAGGTCGAATGACGACTCGATGGCAATTTCGGCCAGATGGCCCACCACCTGAGTGCCCTGATCCTCAACCATGCGCCAGAGCATGTCGTGAGGCGCCAGCTCTGTGAACGTCGAATCGAAACCGCCCATTGCGAGAAAAGCCGCGCGCCGAAACGCCAGCGCACGACCGACGTAAGGGAAGGTGCGCATCAGGTCCAGATTGAAGTCGGGCTTGAAGGCCGGCTCCATCGACTCACCCGCACGCAAGCTGCCTTCATCGCTGTAGACACAATCCAGATCACTATTGAAGGCGATGCGTTCCGCCATCATCAGCAAGGCCGGGGCCACCAGACGATCACCGGCGCGCAGCAAGTAGAACCAGTCGGCGCCTTCGAGCTGCGGCAGCAACTGATTGATCTGTTGCAGATAGTCTTCCTGCAACGGCAGATGGAACACCCGTTCATGCAGAACCGGCTCAGCGCAATCGTTCGACAGCACCAGTGTCAGTTCCGGCGCATAGATCTGTGCGGCGAGACTTTCCAGGGTTCGCTCCAGCGCCGCAGGGCTGCCTTGCTCATCAATCACAATGGGCACAAAACGCGGTGTGGAAGGCCACTCGGCCAAAGTGTCGGGCAGCAACCGACGCTGCACGTCACTGAGCGTGCGACACTCCAGCCACTGCGCATAAAGCTCGGAAAAACTCTGGCTTTCGCCGCCCACTTGCCATTTCTGGGCACTCTGCTTGGTGCCGAGCGTTCGGCTCAGCGGCAACTCCTCCCAGACTCTCGGTGAGTCATCGGCCTTGGGCATGGGGACATAACGCACCCATCCCGGCGCAGGCGCCGACTCACCGCTGCGAGCCTTGAGCATTTGCAACAGCCATTGCCGTTCGACCTCAAGCGCGTCCTTCATCGCTTGCTGAGCGCTGAGACGATCGGGATAGAGGCGTTCGACGCTCAAGACATGATTGGAGACCATTGCATTGCCGCGCCGCAGCAGACAAACGAACAGGGCAAAATCGAGGCTTGCGACAAAACAATGGCCCGGCTGTGTCAACGCTGGCAGTAGTTCGGCCACGTCAGCACGGCGGAACAGTGCATTACTGAACCCACCGAGAATGTTCGCTGGAAACGATTCGAAGAGCGCCAGCAGGTCATCACCCTTGAACAACCCGCTGATCGGCGACAGCGGCGTGTTCTCCAGCCGGGATGGCAGGACCATGTCATCGGCGTCCCAGAACAGACGCTGAGCCAGCACCAGATTGACTTCGTCGCGATGAGCCAGCACGTCGGCCTGGCGCTCGATGCAACTGGTGAACAACTGATCGTCGTCACACAAAAACTTGATGAACTCGCCCTGAGCCTGAACCAGGCAGGCCTGCAGATTGCCGACCATGCCCAAGGTGCGCGGATTACGCACATAGCGCACGGCAACGCCGCTCTGCTCACTCAGCGCGACAACCATCGCCTCTATTTCATCGCCACGACTGTCATCGCACACGATGATTTCAAGATTGCCGTAGCCCTGACTGATAGCGCTGCGCAGCGCCCGCTCGAAGAAGCGCGGATTGAAGGCAGGAATCACAAGGCTGACAAGGGGGAGAGAATTCACGGTGGACTCGCAGGCGGCGCGAACCCGACCGGAACAGCGAGCCCTCAAACCGCGAAAAAAAGACTATAAAAATTCAAGAGCCAACGTACCGGGTGCTTGCACACCCGGTCACTATCAGATCTTGTTGAACAGACCCAACTGGCTGATTTTGCTGAACGCCAGTTGCGCAGCCTGCAACATGGTCTGCTGCAAGGTCAGGCGGGTCATGACTTCAGCCGGATCCGAATCACGAATCGAGCCCTGCGTCGTGGTGTTGGCCGTGCTCAGGCTGTCATTGGTGACGCTCTGCATATCCAGCGCCTGCCCGCGCGCACCGATCGAAGTGACCGCCGTGCCAATCTGGTTGGTAGCGGCGTCGATATTGCCGAGACCCGCCTCCATCGCACCTTGCAGTTTTTGCTTGGCTACAGGATCGCCATCGATTGGCGTGTTCAATGCGCCAATCATCTGACCCAGTGTGTCGAGAATATTCTGCGTCTGGTGATTGTTCGGCTGTATCGAGAACTGATCACCGGTTGCCGGGGTGTTGCCCAAGGCAAACGTCACACCGGCGGCCGTTGCGTTGCCACCGACCACGGTGCCCGAAGACACCGGTTTGCTGTCGGCGGTGACCGGTGCTGCGTACAGATCGAAATCGGTGGCACTGGTGAACTTGAGAACCGCGCCGCCCTGCGGGAATGCCGCAGTGTAGGCTGCCTGATCGGTGATGGTCGATCCAGTAATCACCGCTGTAGAGGTATTGCCCGGGCTGCGCGTGGTGGTGAACGTATCAGGGCTTACCGCCAGCTGAAAGCTGTGCCCGGCAATGACTGCGTCCGGGTTGGTGTCGCCTTCTTTCAGGTTGATATTCAGCTTCATGTCGATGCCACGGAAGCTGAAGCTCTGGTTGGAGCCGCTGGTATTGCTGATCACGCCGTTCTTGCTCGCTTCCGCAGTCACGTCGTTGCCCAGGGCGTCGGTGATTTGCATCTGCGTGCTGCTGATGAAGCTGACGGTGTACGGCTGACCACTGGTGAATTTGGCGTTGTAAGTAGCTTCGGTACCGACCGTGCCGTTGGACAGCACCACGCGACCATCGTCCACCGCCGGGGCGGTCATCTTGACGCTGGTGCGGGCGGCATTGATGGTCTGCTGGAAGGCATCCCAACCGGTGGTGTTGGTGCCGACTGTCAGGCCATCGCCAATGCCCAGATCGATGGTGGTCTGGTCGCCGTTGTACGTGTAGGTGCCGTCGGTGTTTTGCGAATACGGCGCGGTATCGGTTTTCGAACCCGAGAACAGATAGTTACCGTTGGCGTCCTTGGCGTTCATCAGCCCCAGCACTTGTTGCTGGATCTGGCCCAGTTCCGCAGCGTACGCCTGGCGATCCTTGTCGGTGATCGTGCCGTTGTTCGCGGCCAGCGCAAGTTCCTTGGCCCGTGCCAACGCCGTGGTGATCGAATCCAGCGTGGACTCCTGCACGTTCAACGCACTTTTGGTGGTATCGACGTTGGTCTTGTACTGATCGAGCATCGCTGCCTGCTGGCCCAGCTGCAGCAGACGCCCGGCACCGATCGGATCGTCGGCGGCAGTGTTGATGCGTTGCAGGCTGCTCGCCTCGCTCGCGGTGGCAACGGCCTTGTTGAAGTTACGCTGATAGTCCGAAGCTTGCGTTCCGTAATACTGGGCGGTGGAAATGCGCATGAATTACGACTCCTTAAAGGCTGTTGATCAGCGTGGCGAAAGTTTCCTGCGCAGCTTTGATGATCTGCGAAGACGCTGTGTAGTACTGCTGGTACTTGACCAGGTTGCCGGTTTCTTCGTCCAGGTTGACCCCGGAAAGCGAATCGCGGGCACCCTTGGCGTTCTCCAGAATCGCCGTGGTCGCGGCGCTGTCGGACTTGCCTTGGGCGGTCTTGGTACCGACGTTGGTCACCAGGGTGTTGTAGGCGTCGGTCAGGCTGATGCCCTTGCTCGCCGAACCGGTGTCCACGGTCTGTTTGGTTTGCAATGCGACCAGTGCCTGGGCGTTGCGGTTGTCCGAAGACGCCGCGCCGGTCAGGTTCATGGTGAAGGTCTCGCCGGTTTTCGGCGTGCCGCCCACGGTGGTCTGCACGGTGAAGGTCTTCTGTACGTTCGGCGTGACCGTAGTGTCCATCACCGGGTTGCCGCTGGCATCGACGATGCCGACCTTCAAATTCAGCGTGTTCGACTGGCCAGGGACGATGGTGCCGGTGCCCAGCGTCCCGCCCTTGGCGTCGACCAGGGTGTACGACTGGCTGCCACCGCTGGCCGCGCCGAAGACCAGTTTGACCGGCGTCGAATTCTTCAGCGCCGCCTGCATGTCAGCCTGGGCGGTCGGGTTGTAGATGTCGATCCTGTCGCTGAGCGTCGGCTGGGTGTAAGTGCCCAGACCATTGGCGCTGGCGACGCCGGTCAGCGGACCGGCCGCAGCGATTTTCTTCGGATCGGTCAGGACCGTCTGAATGCTCGCCGCGGCGTTGCGGGTCGGCGTGACTTTAAATGAGTCACCCGCGCTCAGCGCGCCGCCATTCAAGGCCAAGGTGAAACCGTCGATCACTGGCGGCGGATTGGTCGTGGTGCTGAATGCGCCCAGATCGGTGCCGTCGGAACGCTTGACGGTGTAATCGGTGGCGCTGGTGAAGGTCACCTGATAGTCGCTGGTGGTCAGCTTGCCGGTGTCCTTGATGGTCACATCGAGGTTGCCCGAACCGGCGCTGTTGCCATCCTTCGCAATGCTGCGCTGACTGATCAGCGCGGCACTGTTGATGTTGTTGAAAATCGCCGCGCCGAAGTCACCGTTCTTGTCGATGCCCTGGGCTTGCTGGCTGTTGATCTGATCGGCAATCACCAGAGCGACGCGACCGAGCTCGTTGAGCGACGGGTCGAGGACTTCCTTGCGATAGGTCAGCAGACCGCCGATTTCGCCACCGCTGATCACCGAAGTAATGTCGATGGTGCTCGAACCGCGATCCATCTGAATCGACATGCGCGAAGGGTCGGTCTTGCTCGCAACCATGCTCAGGCTGTTGGTGGTGTTGCCGATGACCAGCGGCTGGCCGCTGCCGACATAGATGTCGAAGCTGGTGCCGCGTTCGACGACCTGGGCACCGGTCAGTTCGGAGAGCTGACGCACGGCTTCGTTACGGCTGTCGAGCAGGTCGTTCGGCGCCCCGCCACTGGTGGAGATTTCGCCGATCTTCTGGTTGAGATTGGCGATCGCCGTGGCGAGTTTGTTCACCTGGGCGGTCATGTCGCCGAGGCTGCCGTTGATCGTGGTGTTCTGATCGTTGAGCTGCTTGGCCAGGGTATTGAAACGGCTGGTCAGCGCCTGCGCGCCGGTCAGCACCGACTGACGCGAAGTGTCATCGGTGGCCGACGTCGATACGCCCTGCATCGAGGTGAAGAATTTCTGCAGCACACCGGTCAGGCCGGTGTTGGTGTCCGACAGCATGGCGTCCAGCGGCGTCGCCTGCTTGAGGAAAGCTGCCGATTCGCTGTCCAGCGACGTCGCGGTGTGCAGCTGCGATTCCAGGTACGAGTTGTACACCCGGCGCACGTCAGCCAGGGTCGTGCCCGTGCCGATGAAAACGCTGCCGTACTGCTGCGAGGACTTGGTGCCCTGCACGGTTTGCTGACGTGAATAACCGGCGGTGTCGACGTTGGCAATGTTGTTGCCTGTCGTAGCCAGAGAGGACTGGCTGGCCGACAGTCCCGACATCCCGATATTGAGCAAACTCATGGTTCAGACCTTATTACCTGGTGCCTTATAAAGGCGTGGTGGAGACACCCGCCGCAGCGTAGTTTTCAAAACTGTTCATCTGCTTGGCAATTTGCGAAATCTTCGTCGCATAGTTCGGGTCGGTGGCGTAACCGGCCTTCTGCAACTCGCGTACAAACTGTTCTGGGTTATCGGCCGACTTCAGCACTTCTTGATAGCGATTATTGCTCTGCAGCAACGTCACCAGATCGTGGAAGCTGTCCTTGTACGAGGCGTAGGAACGGAACTCTGCCGTCTCCTTGACCATCGCGCCATTGCGGAACTCGCTGGTGATCGCGCGGGCCGAATCGCCCTTCCAGTTGCTGCTCGCCTTGATGCCGAACAGGTTGTGGCTGCTGCTGCCATCCTGAGCGCGCATGACCGATTTGCCCCAACCGGTTTCCAGTGCCGCTTGCGCCACCAGATAACGCGGATCGACGCCGATGCGGTCGGCGGCTTCCTTGGCCATCGGCAGCATGGTGTTGACGAATTCGTCGGCAGAGCTGAAGGCCTTTTTCGCCGGTGCCAGCGGAATCTGCGCCATGGCGCGGCCGTAGACCTGCATCTGCCCGCCGGCAGCTTTCTGCTCTTCGGCACGGGCCAGCCAGTCGCCGTTGTACAACGCACCGGAGCCTGTGACGGCGTTAGTCGCAGCCCGTTGCGGCAAGGCGTTGGTCGCTGCGGCCGCAGTGCTGGCAGTGGCCACGCTCGGCGCCGACGGCACCAGACCAGCGAGCAAGCGGTCGGCCAGTTTCGGCGGCAATGCCAGACGCCGCTGGTTGATCAGCGCCATGTCGTTGCGATGGGAAATATCGGTGTTGTTCGGCGCATGCACCGAGCGCGATGCCCACAACGGACGCTCGCCGTTGACGCGGGACAGCGGACCGGTGGCGACGGTGCCGGCGGCAATCGGCGTCGGCACGGCGGCGGCCTTGGCCAGCGCTTCCTGCTGCTTGGCGGCGGACGCGGCCGCAGCCTCGCCCGGCGCCATCGGTTTGTTCTTCGACATCTGCCGGATCAGCACGTCGGCCAGGCCGATACCACCGCCCTCCCGCGACATGGAAACCGCCAGTTGCTGGTCGTACATTTCCTGATACTGCTTGGCCGCCGGCGTGTTCAGCGGGTTGTCCTGGCCGAGCGCTTCGGTGGCCGAACGCATCGACTTGAGCATTTCGCCGAGGAACAGCGACTCGAACTCCTGCGCCACCTTGCGCATGTTCTCGTCGCTGTTCTTGTCGCCGACCTTGAGCTGGTTCAGACGATTGAGGTCGGAGTAGGAACCCGAATCGCTGCTGCTGACCAGACCGCTTTTGCGCATATCCATGGTGGCCGGCCTCAGATCACGATCAGGTCGGCTTGCAATGCGCCGGCCTGCTTCAGAGCTTCGAGAATTGCCATCAGGTCACCCGGTGCCGCGCCGACCTGGTTCACCGCACGGACGATCTCGTCGAGGGTGGTGCCCGGGCCGAACTTGAACATCGGTTTGGCTTCCTGTTCGGCATTCACTCGCGAGCGCGGCACGACGGCGGTCTGGCCGTTGGACAGCGGGCCCGGCTGGCTGACGATCGGGTCTTCGGTGATGGTCACGGTCAGGCTGCCGTGGGTCACGGCGGCTGGCGACACTTTCACGTTCTGGCCGATGACGATGGTGCCGGTACGCGAGTTGATGATGACTTTTGCCACCGCCTGACCCGGATCGATTTCGAGGTTCTCCAGGATCGACAGGTAGTCGACGCGCTGGCTCGGATCCAGCGGCGCAGTCACCCGCACCGATCCGCCGTCGATGGCTTGGGCGACGCCAGGGCCGAGCATGTCGTTGACCTTGTCGACGATGCGCTTGGCGGTGGTGAAGTCGGAGCGGTTGAGGTTCAGCGTCAGGCTGTTGCCCTGGTTGAAACCGCTCGGCACCGCACGTTCCACCGACGCACCGCCAGGGATGCGACCGGCCGACGGAACGTTGACGGTGATCTTCGAACCATCGCGGCCTTCAGCGTCGAAACCGCCAACGACGAGGTTGCCCTGAGCGATCGCATAGACGTTGCCGTCGATACCCTTGAGCGGCGTCAGCAGCAAGGTGCCGCCACGCAGGCTCTTGGAGTTACCGATCGAGGACACGGTGATGTCGACCTGCTGACCCGGTTTGGCAAACGCTGGCAGATCGGCACTCACCGACACCGCCGCGACGTTCTTCAACTGAACGTTGCCCGATCCCGGCGGCACCTTGATGCCGAACTGCGAGAGCATGTTGTTGAAGGTCTGCAGGGTGAACGGGGTCTGCGTCGTCTGGTCACCGGTGCCGTTAAGCCCGACCACCAGGCCGTAACCGATCAACTGGTTGGAGCGCACGCCGGAAATGCTGGCGATATCTTTCAGCCGCTCGGCGTGGGCGGTGAACGCCGCAGACATCAACAACGCGGCCACCATAAGGCTTTTCAGATTCAACGTAGCCACCTAGAAAGGGAACAGCGGGCTGAGGAAGAAACGGTCGAACCAGCCTGGCTGACTCGTATCGGCAAACGCGCCGGTACCCGAGTAGGTAATGCGCGCATCGGCGACACGGGTCGACGACACGGTGTTGTCGGTCGCGATGTCGTCGGCGCGGACCATGCCGGCGATGCGCACCAGTTCGTCACCGGTGTTGAGCGTCAGCCACTTCTCGCCACGCACGGCGATGATGCCGTTGGGCAGCACGTCGGCCACGGTCACGGTGATCGAACCGGTCAGGCTGTTGCTCTGCCCGGACTTGGCGTCGCCCTTGGTCGAACGGTCGGCGCTGTAGCCGGCGTTGAGGCTCAGGTCACCGCCGCCAATCGGGTTGTTGGTGGTCAGGCTGGAGCCGAACAACGAGGTCAGGCCGATCGAGTTATCGCTGTTCTTGTCCATCTGCGAGTTGGCGTTCTTGCTTGCCTGCGTGCGCTCGTTCAGGGTGATGGTGATGATGTCACCGACCCGGAACGCCTTGCGGTCGCTGTACAGGTTCTGCTCGAAGCCGGCCTGATAGATCGAGCCGTTGTTGGCCGCCGCCGGCAACGGTGTGCGCGGCAACACCGGGGCGTAGTAAGGGTCATTGGGCTTGGGCGTCGGGGCGACGCAGCCCGCGAGCGAGACGACCCCACTCAATGCCAGAACAGATACAAAGCGCTTCATGACCCTACCTCACGGTGTTGCTGGCGACCTCAGGCCGCCCCAAAGACTGGATTACAGATTCTGCGTTACGAACGAGAGCATCTGGTCGGCGGTGGAGATCACCTTGGAGTTCATCTCGTAGGCGCGTTGAGTGGTGATCATGTTGACCATCTCTTCAACGGTGCTGACGTTCGAGGTTTCCAGGGTGTTCTGCAGCGTGGTACCGAAACCGTTGAGGCCCGGGGTGCCGACCTGCGGCGCGCCGGAAGCAGCGGTTTCCAGGAACAGGTTGTTGCCCACGGCTTGCAGGCCGGCCGGGTTGATGAAGTCGGCGGTCTGCAGGTTGCCGATCACTTGCGAGGCCGGGTTGCCGGCGATGGTGATCGACACGGTGCCGTCACGGCCGACGGTGAAGGTCTGCGCATCGTTCGGGATGATGATCGCCGGCTCCAGGGCGAAACCGCTGGCGTTGACGATCTGGCCATTGGAGTCGAGGTGGAAAGTACCGTCACGGGTGTAGGACGTGGTGCCGTCCGGCTGCAGGATCTGGAAGAAACCGCGACCGTCGATGGCCATGTCCAGCGGCTGCTCAGTGGTTTGCAGGCTGCCGGCGGTGAAGTTTTTCTGGGTGCCGACAATGCGCACACCGGTACCCACTTGCAGACCCGACGGCAGTTCGCTGTCCTGGGTCGACTGGGCACCTGGCTGACGCTTGATCTGATAGAGCAGGTCCTGGAACTCGGCACGGTCACGTTTGAAACCCGTGGTCGAGACGTTCGCCAGGTTGTTGGAAATGGTGGTCAGGTTGGTGTCCTGGGCGGACAGACCGGTTTTGGCAACCCATAGAGCCGGAAGCATTCGATTCTCCTCGTGCGCCTGTTTTACGGCGCGACGTTCTGATAATTAGCTGATCTGCAAGACCCGAGCCATGGCCTGGTCGTCGTCTTTGGCGGTGTTCATCATCTTGACGTGCAACTCGAACTGCTTGGCCAGGGCCAGCACCGAAGTCATTTCTTCCACGGCATTGACGTTGCTCGACTCAAGGAAACCCGAGACCAGTTTGACGTTGGCGTCGGCTTGCGCCGGCTGGCCGTCCTTGGTGTAAATCGAACCGTCGAGGCCTTTGTTCATGTTCTTGATGTCCGGGTTGACCAGCTTGATCCGGTCGACTTCGGCCATGACGCGGGGGCCTTCGCCCATCGCGCGAATGCTGATGGTGCCGTCTTCGCCGACTTCGACCTGCTGCTCGGGCGGCACGGCGATCGGGCCGCCATTACCGATCACCGGCATGCCGTTGCCGGCGCGCAATACGCCGAGGGCGTCGATGTTGAGGCTGCCGGTGCGCACGTAGCTTTCACCACCGCTGGGGTTTTGCACGGCGATGAAACCGTTGCCGGATACCGCGACGTCGAGTTCACGACCGGTCTGCACCAGCGAGCCCGGCGTGAAGTCGGTGGCGGGACGTTCGCTCATGGCAAACGCACGCGCCGGAAAGCTGTCACCGAACACCGGCATCGAACGCGCCTGCTCGAGGTCGCGCTGGAAGCCGTTGGTGGAGATGTTCGCCAGGTTGTTGGCATGCGCCCGCTGCGCCAGTGCGTTCTGGCTGGCGCCGGTCATTGCCACATAAAGGTACTTGTCCACTGTGTTTCCTCTGCATGCCGGACGTTTGCCGCCCACCGCTGTACTGCTCAGCCATAAGCAATTTGCAGACCAACTTTTTATTGGCGGGCGAAGGCCCGGTAAACAGGGGACTTGAGGGGATCAGAGGGGGAATCTGAAATGGGTCGAAGACGAAAAACCGGCGGTGTCATGCCGGTTAGTGGCAAGGTTCGGCCTGGACACTGATCGTTCCCATGCTCTGCGTGGGAATGCCTCACTGGACGCTCTGCGTCCGCTTTGGGACGCGGAGCGTCCCGGGCTGCATTCCCACGCAGAGCATGGGAACGATCACTTGCGGCTATGACTGAGACTTGCCAACCTCATACTCACGCAACTTGTTGGCAATCGTCGTGTGCGAAACCCCCAGCCGCTTGCCCAACTGCCGACTGCTGGGATGCTCGGAATACAAGCGCTCCAGCACCGCTTTCTCGAAACGCCCGACGATCTCGTCCAGACTGCCGTCGAGAGAAAAATCGCCAAGCGGCTGCCGCACGCCGTAATCCGGCAGGCGAATATGTTCGGCCTTGACCGTGCCGCCGTCGCACAGGGAAACCGCCTGGAACAGCACGTTCTCCAGCTGCCGCACGTTGCCCGGCCAGTGGTAATGGCTGAGGCGATCCATCGCCGCCGGAGCCAGTTTCGGCAGCGGACAGCCGATCTGCCGACTGGCCTGGTCGAGAAAGTGTTCAACCAGCGGCGTCAGACCGTCGAGGCATTCGCGCAGTGGCGGGATGTGCAGCGACAGCACGTTCAAGCGGTGATAGAGATCCTGACGAAACTCGCCGCGCGCGCACAATTCGGACAAGTCCACCTGGGTTGCGCAGATCACCCGCACATCGAGATAGACCTCTTCATCACTGCCGACGCGACGGAAGCAACCGTCCTGAAGAAAGCGCAGCAGCTTGACCTGCAAGCGCGGGCTCATCTCGCCGACGCCATCGAGAAACAGCGTGCCGCCAGCGGTCAACTCCAGCAGGCCAAGCTTGCCCTCAGCGCGAGCGCCTTCGAAAGCGCCGGGGCCGTAGCCGAACAGTTCGGTCTCGGCCATCGACTCCGGCAGTCCGGCGCAGTTGAGCGCCATCAACGGTGACTGTCCACGCGGGCTGGCGAGGTGACAGGCGCGCGCGAGCAGTTCCTTGCCGGTGCCGGTTTCGCCTTCTATTAATAGCGGCGCATCCAGCGGCGCCATGCGTCGCGCTTCGCGGACCACAGCGGCCATGACTTTCGAGCTCTGGAAGATACTGTCGAAGCCGCGCAGCTCCTGTTTGCGCACGTTGTAGATGCGCTCGCCGACGCGGTCGGCGCGGTGCAGCGTCAGTACGGCGCCGGCCATGGCCTCGCTGTCATCGTGCTCCGATTGCAGCGGGGCGATGTCGGCGAGAAAGATGTCGCCCTTGACCTTGACCCGCATGCCGTTGATCCGCGATTTGTTGGCGCGCACCAGTTCGGGCAGGTCGAAATCCTCGGCGTAGCGCGACAGCGGAATCCCCGGCACCTCATCGACGCGCACCCCGAGCAACTGCGCCGCCGCGCGGTTGGCCGCAACGATCGAGCCGCCCATGTCGATCGACAACACCGGAAACTCCAGCGCGCCAAGCAGTGCGTTCAATTCCATGTGCCGGCGTTCACTGGGCATCAGCCCGACGCGCTTGACCCCAAACACCCCGCCGATCGCCTCGAACTTGGGGCGCAACGCCTGGAACTGAATGTTGATCAGGTTCGGGCAGTGCAGGTAGATCGCATTGCCATGCTCACCACCCACCTCGCCGCGTGCGACGTTGATCCCGTACGCCACCAGCAGATTGAGAATGTCGCGCAGGATGCCGATGCGGTTCTGGCAGTGGACTTTGATGCGCATAGAAAAAGGCCCGACAGGTTTGAGAGGAAAACACATGTCCTTGTGGGAGCGAGCCTGCTCGCGAAGGGGCCAGCACATCCAGTATCGATGTGTCAGACAGACCGCTTTCGCGAGCAGGCTCGCTCCCACAGGGTTCTGTGGCGCGCCCGGGGCAGATGTTTCTGTCGAGGCACGCAGATAGTTGTCAAGATTATGTGACAGCCCCTGCCCTTTTCAAACCCGCCAATCACCGTAATTGCTGATTACCCGACAAAGCGTAACGATAACTTTACGAAACTCGACGAAATTTCCTACACATGCACGGCTCAACATGCTGCGCAGCTTCGCGCTCTGGGGTATTCCTTTAGCCATCGCTGGACATAACAAAAACGAATTTCCTAGCAGGAGAGCAGCATGAAGCAGACGCAATACGTGGCTCGCGAGCCCGATGCGAAAGGTTTTATCGACTACCCCGCCGAAGAACATGCGGTGTGGAACACGCTGATCACTCGCCAGTTGAAGGTGATTGAAGGTCGCGCGTGCCAGGAATACCTGGACGGTATCGAAAAACTCGGTCTGCCCCACGACCGCATCCCGCAACTGGCCGAGATCAATAAAGTGCTCGGCGAGACCACTGGCTGGCAGGTTGCCCGGGTGCCGGCGCTGATTCCCTTCCAGACCTTTTTCGAGTTGCTTGCCAGCAAACAATTCCCCGTCGCCACCTTCATACGTACCCGCGAAGAACTCGACTATCTGCAAGAGCCGGACATTTTTCACGAGATCTTCGGCCACTGCCCGCTACTGACCAACCCCTACTTCGCTGAATTCACCCACACCTACGGCAAGCTTGGCCTGCAAGCGACCAAGGAAGAACGCGTGTATCTGGCGCGGCTGTACTGGATGACCATCGAATTCGGTCTGGTCGACACCCCGCAGGGCAAGCGCATCTACGGTGGCGGGATTCTGTCCTCGCCGAAAGAAACCGTTTACTGCCTGTCGGACGAGCCCGAGCATCAGCTCTTCGATCCGCTGGAAGCCATGCGCACGCCGTATCGCATCGACATCCTGCAGCCGCTGTACTTCGTCCTGCCCAATCTCAAGCGCCTGTTCGATGTGGCCCATGAA
Organism: Pseudomonas sp. 67(2021); assembly: GCF_017491835.1. Taxonomy (NCBI): domain Bacteria; kingdom Pseudomonadati; phylum Pseudomonadota; class Gammaproteobacteria; order Pseudomonadales; family Pseudomonadaceae; genus Pseudomonas; species Pseudomonas sp. 67(2021). The sequence continues at coordinate 108,790 of NZ_JAFGYL010000013.1, read as the reverse complement.
GACATCATGGCCATGGTTCGTCAGGGCATGCAGTTGGGCTTGCACGCGCCGAAATTTCCGCCGAAACCCAAAGCCGCCTGAACCGCGACTTTTGCTGACAATTGCGTCTGTCCGTCGCCGCCACTTTGCTTTAGCGTGGCGGCATTGACGGCACACGCGCTTTAATAAAAAACACACTCGTTTTCAGGAATCCACCATGTCGACTTTGAACCAAGCCCACTGCGAAGCCTGCCGCGCCGATGCGCCACAAGTCAGCGACGAAGAACTGCCGATCCTGATCAAGCAGATCCCTGACTGGAACATCGAAGTACGCGACGGCATCATGCAGCTGGAGAAAGTTTTCCTGTTCAAGAACTTCAAGCATGCGCTGGCGTTCACCAACGCCGTCGGCGAAATCTCCGAGGCCGAAGGTCACCACCCGGGCCTGCTGACCGAGTGGGGCAAAGTCACCGTGACCTGGTGGAGCCATTCGATCAAAGGCCTGCACCGCAACGACTTCATCATGGCTGCGCGCACTGACGAAGTGGCCAAGACCGCAGAAGGACGCAAGTAATGCACTTCGACGCCATCGGCCGGGTCCCCGGCGACCCGATTCTCGGTTTGATGGAGGCCTATGCGCAGGATGCCAATCCGCGCAAGTTCGACCTCGGCGTTGGCGTCTACAAGGATGCCCAGGGTCTGACGCCAATCCCCGAGGCGGTGAAAATCGCCGAGGCACGACTGGTCGAAAGCCAGGACACCAAGACCTACATCGGTGGCCACGGCAATCCGCTGTTCGGCAAGGTCATCAATGAGCTGGTACTCGGTGCCGACTCGCAACTGATCACCGAACAACGCGCCGGCGCCACCCAGACCCCGGGCGGTACCGGTGCCTTGCGGCTGGCGGCAGACTTCATTGCGCAGTGCCTGCCGGGCAAAGGCGTGTGGTTGAGCAACCCGACCTGGCCGATCCACGAAACCATTTTCGCCGCCGCCAAGGTCAAGGTCAGCCACTACCCGTACGTCGGCAGTGACAACCGCCTCGACGTCGAAGCGATGCTCGCCGTGCTCAGGGAAGTGCCGAAGGGTGACGTGGTGCTGCTGCATGCGTGCTGCCACAACCCGACCGGTTTCGACCTGAGCCATGACGATTGGAAGCGCGTGCTTGAAGTGGTGCGCAGCCGCGATCTGCTGCCGCTGATCGACTTTGCTTATCAGGGTTTTGGCGATGGCCTGGAGCAGGACGCCTGGTCGACCCGGCTGTTCGCGGCCGAAGTGCCGGAGCTGCTGATCACCAGTTCCTGCTCGAAGAACTTCGGCCTGTATCGAGACCGTACCGGTGCGCTGATCGTCTGCGCGACCAGCGCTGACAAGCTCATCGACATCCGCAGCCAACTGGCCAACATCGCCCGCAATCTGTGGTCGACGCCGCCGGATCACGGCGCGGCGGTGGTCGCGACCATCCTCGCCGACCCAGAGCTGAAAGCGCGCTGGGCCGATGAAGTGGAAGCGATGCGCTTACGAATCGCGCAGTTGCGCAGCGGTCTGGTCGAAGCGCTGGAACCCCACGGTTTGCGCGAGCGTTTTGCCCACATCGGCGTGCAACGCGGGATGTTCTCCTACACCGGCCTGTCGCCGGAACAGGTTAAACACCTGCGCGAGCGGCACAGCGTGTACATGGTCAGCTCGGGTCGGGCGAACGTTGCCGGGATCGACGCCACCCGCCTCGCATCGCTCGCCGACGCGATCGCTGACGCCTGCAAATAATCCCCCACCCGACTGATCGTTCCCACGCTCTGCGTGGGAATGCAGCCCGGGACGCTCCGCGTCCCAACAGCGGACGCAGAGCGTCCATTGAGGCATTCCCACGCAGAGCGTGGGAACGATCAGCAGACCCAGCGCTTGCCTCCCTGCGGCCATGTGTCGCATTAATTTGAATTAAAAGTCTGATTGTCATTTTTCCTGCTGTATCCTGCGCAGGCTTTGTAAAGCGCGGAGCACCTGATCTATCAACAGACTTAGCGAGGAGCGCAACCATGCACGAGATTCCCAATCTCCCCTTCCCAAGCCTGCACGTACCTGAGCAGACGACCCCGCAACACGCCGGCGCTGAAAAGCCCGAGCCGCAAGAAGCCGCTGACAGCCGCAAAGCTGACAGCGAAGAGTAAGACCCGCCGTACAGACCGTGTGGAAAGCGCTAACATGCGCTTTCCACACTGCCTGAAGCCCGAGCCCGCCATGACCGACGAATTCTCCGAAAGCCAAGCTGCCGTGCTGATCGGCGCCACCGAGAAAATGATCGAGATCTGGAATCGCCTCTCACCCGAGAAACAGGCCGCCCTGCTCGAGCGTTTCGGCAGCGAAGAAAACGCCCTCGCCGCCCTCGTCACCACGCAACTGGTCGCCCCCGCGAAATCCTGAAAGCGCCGCCCGGCAAATAGTTTTACTTTTCCCCGCCCCTGAACGGTTCACGCCGGTATCATGAGCAGCCTATCTAATCTGCTGCTCCCGTGGATCGTTACCCATGTCGTCTATACCCGAGCCCCAGCGTCCGCTGGCGGTTACGCTGCAAGTAGTCTCCATCGTCCTTTTCACCTTCATCGGTTACCTGAACATCGGCATCCCGCTCGCCGTGTTGCCGGGCTACGTCCACAGTGACCTGGGTTTCGGTGCGGTGATCGCCGGGCTGGTGATCAGCGTGCAATACCTCGCCACCCTGCTCAGCCGCCCGTACGCGGGCAAGATCATCGACAACCAGGGCAGCAAACGCGCAGTGATGATCGGCCTCGCTGGCTGTGGCTTGAGCGGTGTGTTCATGCTGATTTCCGCGTGGACACCGAACCTGCCACTGCTGAGCCTGATCAGCCTGCTGATCGGCCGTCTGGTGTTGGGCAGTGCGGAAAGCCTGGTCGGTTCTGGTTCGATTGGCTGGGGCATCGGCCGGGTCGGCGCGGCGAATACGGCGAAAGTGATTTCCTGGAACGGCATCGCCAGTTACGGCGCCCTGGCGATCGGCGCGCCGTTCGGTGTATGGCTGGTAAGCAGGTTAGGGCTGTGGAGCATGGGCGTGAGCATCATCCTTCTCGCCCTGCTCGGTCTGGCGCTGGCATGGCCGAAGACCGCCGCGCCGATCGTCGCCGGTGAACGCCTGCCGTTCATGCATGTGCTGGGCAAAGTCTTCCCCCACGGCTGCGGACTGGCGCTGGGCTCGATCGGTTTTGGCACCATCGCCACGTTCATTACCCTGTATTACGCGACCCAGCACTGGGACAACGCGGTGCTGTGCCTGAGCCTGTTCGGCGCCAGCTTCATCGGCGCGCGGCTGCTGTTCGGCAATCTGATCAACCGCCTCGGCGGCTTCCGCGTGGCGATTGCCTGTCTGTCGGTGGAAACGTTGGGACTGTTGCTGTTGTGGATTGCTCCGGATGCGCATTGGGCACTGGCCGGTGCGGCGCTGAGCGGTTTCGGCTTCTCGCTGGTGTTCCCGGCGCTGGGCGTGGAAGCAGTAAATCTGGTGCCAGCCTCGAGCCGTGGCGCGGCGGTCGGTGCCTATTCACTGTTCATTGATTTGTCGCTGGGGATCACCGGGCCGCTGGCCGGGGCGATCGCAGCAGGATTCGGTTTTGCTTCGATCTTCCTGTTCGCCGCATTTGCAGCGTTGAGCGGCCTTGGCTTGAGTGTCTATCTGTACAAGCACACGGCGAAGTATCGCGAGGTTTAGAAGTCCACCTTGCCGCGCCCGGCCTTGATGCTGCCGCGCTTGGTTTTCGACTCCAGCCGACGCTTCTTCGAACCGAGGGTCGGCTTGGTCGGGCGGCGTTTCTTTTCCACTTTGGTGGCGCTGAGAATCAGCTCGACCAGCCGCTCCAGCGCATCGGCGCGGTTGGCTTCCTGGGTGCGATATTGCTGCGCCTTGATGATCAGCACGCCGTCGCTGGTGATACGACTGTCTCGCAGCGCCAGCAGGCGTTCCTTGTAGAACTCCGGCAATGACGAGTTGGGAATGTCGAAGCGCAAGTGCATGGCACTGGAGACCTTGTTGACGTTCTGTCCACCGGCGCCTTGCGCGCGGATGGCAGTCAATTCGATCTCGGCATCCGGAAGATGCACGTTGTTGGAAATCACCAGCATGGAAAAGCGTCCGTAATCAGAGGGTGCAGGATAACCTGATTCACTCAACCTCTGTGGGAGCGAGCCTGCTCGCGAAGGCGGTGTGTCAGTCGATGCAGATGTTTCTGATGGACCGCTTTCGCAAGCAGGCTCGCTCTCACAGGGTTCGGTGTGATGCCAGATTTTTCCATTTCAAAACAACAAACCCGGCACTCTGGCCGGGTTTGTCGTTTCTGCCTGCGAGGTTATTTCGCTGTTGCAGCCACCACCGCCTGCACACTGCGCTTGTTCTTGATCAGGTAGCAGACCCACATGAACACCACCCACACCGGAATCGCATACACCGAGATCTGAATCCCCGGGATCAGCAGCATCACGCTGAGGATGAACACCACGAACGCCAGGCAGACGAAGTTGCCGTACGGGTACCACAGCGCCTTGAACAATGGCGTCTGTTTGGTCTGGTTCATGTGCTGGCGGAACTTGAAGTGCGAGTAGCTGATCATCGCCCAGTTGATCACCAGCGTCGCAACCACCAGCGACATCAGCAGTTCCAGCGCGTGCTGCGGGATCAGGTAATTGAGCAACACGGCAACCAGCGTCACTGCCGCCGACGCCAGAATCGAACGCACCGGCACGCCGCGCTTGTCGATCTTCGCCAGACCTTTCGGCGCATCGCCCTGCTCGGCCATGCCCAGCAGCATGCGGCTGTTGCAGTAGGTGCCGCTGTTGTATACCGACAGCGCAGCGGTCAGCACGACGAAGTTGAGGATGTGCGCGGCGGTGTTGCTGCCGAGCATCGAGAACACTTGTACGAACGGGCTGCCGCTGTAGGAATCGCCCGACGCATTGAGAGTTTCCAGCAGGCTATCCCAAGGAGTCAGCGACAGCAGGATCACCAGTGCGCCAATGTAGAAAATCAGGATGCGGTAGATCACCTGATTGATCGCTTTCGGGATCACGGTTTTCGGCTTGTCCGCTTCAGCGGCGGTGAAACCGAGCATTTCCAGACCGCCGAAGGAGAACATGATGATCGCCATGGCCATCACCAGACCGCTCACCCCGTTGGGAAAGAAACCGCCGTGGGACCACAGGTTGCTCACCGACGCTTGCGGGCCGCCGTGGCCGCTGACCAGCAGGTAGCTGCCCAGGGCGATCATGCCAACGATGGCCACAACCTTGATGATCGCGAACCAGAATTCGGCTTCACCGAAGACTTTGACGTTGGCCAGGTTGATCGCGTTGATCAGCACGAAGAATGCTGCCGCGGAGACCCAGGTCGGGATGTCCGGCGCCCAGTAATGGATATACTTGCCAACCGCCGTCAGCTCGGACATGCCCACCAGAATGTACAGAATCCAGCAGTTCCAGCCCGAGAGGAAACCGGCGAAACCGCCCCAGTATTTGTGCGCGAAATGACTGAAGGAACCGGCCACCGGCTCTTCGACGATCATTTCGCCGAGCTGGCGCATGATCATGAAGGCGATGAAGCCGCAGATGGCGTAGCCGAGGATCATCGACGGCCCGGCGGATTTCAGGACCCCGGCAGAACCGAGGAACAATCCGGTACCGATCGCGCCACCGAGGGCGATCAGTTGAATATGGCGATTTTTCAGGCCGCGTTTAAGCTCGCCTGATTGTGAGGGTTGTCCACTCATGAAAAAGGTCTCACGCAAGGTTTGATGATGTTCAGTAGACGTTGCTGCAAGGTTGCGATTTCAGGCAGCCCCGATCAAACCCCAGCGCAGGCACCAGGAGTTCAGCTCATTTACAACGGTCATGCGTCACCTGTTTGTTTTTATCTGTGACGAAATCGAACCCGGCACGCTTGTGGCGCGGCGGAGTGAACAAGGCGGATAGCCTCGAGATTTTTGCGATTACGCAGAGGGTCACAGTTAAAACGCGGCGCATTGTACACCGCTAACCCCCTGCTGCCAGACCCGCCTGATCAGCGTGTCGGTTGCCGGGATTGCATGTGTCCGCCTCGACAGTCTCGAGCGGCTGCAAAATGTGAGTCAGACCTTTGCAGGCCATCGACGGGGACGAGGAGAAAACCGTCCCACGGGGAGAAGTGGAAATCAGTCGCGGCGTACATTGCGCCTCCTTCTTGTTATTCGCCTGCACAACAGGCATGGGGCGCATAACACCCTGCCTGAAGGCTGGAAACAAGCGCGCCAGAGCCCTGCGTGGCGCACGCTGCGTCGGGTTACGGAAGCTTTTCCTTACAACGGAGGGCGAGACGGGAAATCACCGCGTTGGCGGGCCAATATCGTCAGGTTTTCTTTACAACGCGTAACGAATATTTTCCGAATCAGAAATTTCTGTAGGACGTCTGCATATTGACGGTCGCTAGCTTGCTATCAATTTCGCCGACCTAGTTTTTTGTTTTCAAATAAGAAAATTCATCGCGAAAAACAGAACAAAAAGTCTATTTAAAAATTAAATGGATAAATTTTTGCATTCACAAAAACGCTCAACTAGGTTCTTCACGTCTCACCGGCCACCTCGACCGGTCAGTCATAAACCGTGAAATTCTCTAGGAGATCGACCATGCAAGCACTGGAAAAAGACTTGGATACCGAACTGCAACTGGACGAATGGTTTGAAGCGCCAACCCATGAGGCCGCTGTGGAAATGATGCAAGCCGACGCGGTGGTTCCGTTCGGCACGGCGATGTGGCCTCTGTAAGACATCCCGGGCAGGCACGGTCCGGCCGGTCGTGCCTGCCGCTTCATTTCCCGGTCAGTCAGGGAGGATTCATGGACAAGCCCCGCGCCATCTCGCATTTCCTTTACTACCTCGAACATCACCCAGCCCTCGCCGGCCTCGACTCGGCGAAGGTCATGCTCGGCCATACTGCCGACTACGAAGCCCTGACCGGCGCCATTGCCGAACAGGCCGGTGAACATCCGCGCTTCCAGTTCAGCGCCCGGCGCCTGGACCTGGAAAGCACCGCAGCGCTGTCCGAAGCAATTGCCGATAGCGATCTGTACATTTTCTTCTACGACTCTTCCACCCTGCTCAACCCACGCCCCGACGGCCCGGAGTTCGTTCGTGCGCTGCAAGCGGTCATGGCGGAAAACTGGAAGAAGTCGCTGCTGTTCAAGGATTACGGCGACTACTTCTACGACACTTTCAGCATCACCCCGCAGCGCATCGCCGGGCTCAACAGTCACCTGATCCAGCGCATGTCCCAAGCGACCACGCTGAGTTTCAAGGACGACCACGGCTCATGGTTCGAAACGCCGATGAGCAGCATCAAGAAGTGGACCGACATCAATGGCGTCGGCAACTTCGACCTCGCCCCCGGCGAAATTGCCACCCACAGCGAAGCCATCAATGGCCATGTGAAATTCAAGGGCACCTTCCTCAGCACCATCCCCTTCGCGCGCAAGTACGGCGTGCTGGATTCGCCGCTGGAATTGTGGATCGAGAACTCGACCATCAGCCGCATCGCCACCGACGTGCCGGGGCTGGAACATGATTTCAACAAGTACCTGGATGCCAACCCGTCGAACCGGCGAATTGAGGAGTTGGGGATTGGCACAAACGAAGGCGTGAAGGATCTGTATGCGCGCAATGCCGGGTTCGAGGAGCGGCATTGTGGGCTGCATCTCGGACTGGGCGGTGGCGCCAAGGGCAGTCATCACCTGGACCTGATTTTTTCTGGCGGGGTGTTGGCGCTGGATGACAAGCCGGTGTTTGACGGGCGATTTGTGTTTTAGGCGACTGACACCTTCGCGAGCAGGCTCGCTCCCACAGGGGATTTATGTAAGCCGCAGATGATCATTCCCACGCTCCGCGTGGGAACGCAGCCCGGGACGCTCCGCGTCCCTTCCAAAGCCGAACGCGGAGCGTCCGTTGAGGCATTCCCACGCAGAGCGTGGGAACGATCGGTGTCAGCACAGACTTTCGTCCAGACAAAAAAAACGCCAACCCTGAGGTTGGCGTTTTTGCTTCAGCTTGTAGCTTGTAGCTTGTAGCTTGTAGCTTGCAGCTAGTAACTCACAGCTGCCTTATTCCGGTTTCTTGCGTCCAAAACCCGGACGCTGACCGGAACCGGCCGGTGCGCCGCGACGCTTGCCCGAGGGCTTGTCGCCGTCGACCAGTTTGATCCCCGGACGCTTCGGCGCCGGTTTGGCCGGGCGCTTGTTGCTGGTGTCGGCTGGACGATCCGCCACTGGCGTACCGCGACCGGCCGGTGCACGACCTTCGCCACGCTCGGTACGACCATTGGCCGGACGCGGTGCGCGCTCGCCGTCACGGGCGACTGGCTTACGACCTGGACGCTCGCCTTCGATCTGCGGCTCACGGCTCGGGCGCGGTGCGGTGGGTGCGCCAGCGGCTGGACGCAGGGTACGCACGCGCTCGGTCTTGGCCATCGGCCGCGACGATTTGCGCTGCATGCGTTCGAGCTTGTCCTTGCTCTTGGCGTTCAGCTGCGGCATTGCCACCGGCGTCAGGCCGACTTCGGCGCTGAGCACGTCGACTTCGTACTGGCTCATTTCGCGCCAGCGGCCCATCGGCAGGTCGGAGTTGAGGAACACCGGACCGAAACGCACGCGCTTCAGACGGCTGACCACCAGACCCTGCGATTCCCACAGACGACGCACTTCACGGTTGCGCCCTTCCATGACCACGCAGTGGTACCAGTGGTTGAAACCTTCACCGCCCGGCGCCTGTTGAATGTCGGTGAAACGCGCCGGGCCGTCTTCCAGCACCACGCCGGCCTTGAGGCGTTCGATCATCTCGTCATCGACTTCGCCGCGTACGCGCACGGCGTACTCGCGGTCCATCTCGTAGGACGGGTGCATCAGGCGGTTGGCCAGCTCACCGTCAGTGGTGAACATCAGCAGACCGGTGGTGTTGATGTCGAGACGGCCGATGTTGATCCAGCGGCCTTCTTTCGGACGAGGCAGCTTGTCAAACACGGTCGGACGGCCTTCCGGGTCGTCACGGGTGCAGATTTCGCCGTCGGGCTTGTTGTACATGATCACGCGGCGCACCGATTCGGCGGCCTCTTCGCGCTTGATCACTTTGCCATCGATGGTAATGGCGTCGTGCATGTCGACGCGCAGGCCGAGGGTGGCGTCTTTGCCATTGACCTTGATCCGGCCCTGGCTGATCCAGGATTCCACGTCACGGCGCGAGCCGACGCCGATACGGGCGAGGACCTTCTGCAGCTTTTCGCCTGCTGGGCCGATTTCCTGGTCGTCTTTCTGATTGATGTCACTCATCTGGGCACCTCCCGGTGTGGTCTGTTCAGGCGGCGCCTGAAGTATTGAAAACTGGGTCCAGGCCGAAGGGATCGGCGAAGGGTCGCGAATCATACGCGGATGTGCGCCATCGCGCATCAGAGACTAGTTGATCGAGTGCCGGTTATTTCTTTTTCCGCCGACCGGCACCACCGAGTTTGATCAGGCGCAGCGCGGCTTCGGCCAGCACGGTACGCTTGTCGTCCTTGTCGAGTTTCTTCCAGGCCTTGATCTCGCGCTTGCTGCGACCGCAACCCAAGCAGATGTCGTCGGAGAATTTGCAGAGGCTGATGCAGGGGTCTTTGGTTGAGCTCATCGCAATCTCCAGAACGACATTTCACCCTGTGGGAGCGAGCCTGCTCGCGAAGGCGCAGTGTCATTCAGTATTGATGTATCTGACACACCGCCTTCGCGAGCAGGCTCGCTCCCACAAGGGTCTTCACTGGTTTCTCAATAGGCGTCAGTCTTCGAACTCGCGCCGTTCGGCTTCGATTGCCTCGGCCAGTGCGCGGGCTTCGGCTTCTTCTTCGCTGAGTTCCGGTTCCGGCTGTTCGAGGGCGGCGACAGCGGCCAGGAGTTTCTCGCGGGCTTCGGCGACACCGAGAATATCTTCTTCCGGTTCGGCGTCGGGCGCGGCTTCAAGTTCAACTTCAACTTCATCAACCGGCGCGATGATCTCAAGCTCGGGCACCGGCGCTTCGCCATCCACCGCATCGCGCAGCAAATCGTCGAAATCGGTTTTGATGCCCTCTTCCATGCTGTCCAGCTCCAGCAACAGGGAATGGAAACTGGTTTCTTCCTTTTCCTCCTCCGGCTCGGCGCTGGCGTCGGCCAGCTCCTGCAGGCTCTGCGGCACCGGCGCGTCGTCGAAGTCGAGCACCGGTTCGGCTTCCATCTCGCGCAGTTCGGCCAGCGGCGGCAGGTCTTCGAGGTTTTTCAGATTGAAGTGGTCGAGAAACGCCTTGGTCGTGGCGAACATCGCCGGTTTGCCCGGCACGTCGCGATAACCGACGACGCGGATCCACTCACGCTCGAGCAAGGTCTTGACGATGTTGCTGTTGACCGCCACGCCACGCACGTCTTCGATTTCGCCCCGGGTGATCGGCTGGCGATAGGCGATCAACGCGATGGTTTCCAGCAAGGCGCGGGAATAGCGCTGCGGGCGCTCTTCCCAGAGACGGCCGACCCACGGCGAGAACTTCTCGCGGATCTGCAAGCGATAGCCCGACGAGACTTCCTTGAGCTCGAAGGCACGGCCCTCGCAGGATTTGCCGAGCAGGGTCAGGGCTTTCTTGAAGACCGCCGGCTCCGGCCGCTCGCCTTCTTCAAACAGTTCATACAGGCGCTCAAGGGATTGCGGCTTTCCCGAGGCCAACAGAAAGGCTTCAAGCAGGGACGCCAGCTCGCGGGGTTCAGTCAGGTTCATACAGGGACTCGTTATTCGGCTCGGGCTCGCACGTGGATCGCGGCGAACGGCTCATTCTGCACCAGCTCGACCAAGGATTCCTTGACCAGTTCAAGGATCGCCATGAAGGTCACCACCACACCCAGGCGACCTTCTTCAGCGGTGAACAGCTCGACAAACGGCACAAAACCGCCGCCCTTGAGCCGTTCCAGCACATCACTCATGCGCTCGCGGGTGGACAGCGCTTCACGGCTGACCTGGTGGCTTTCGAACATGTCGCCACGGCGCAGAACTTCGGCCATGCACATCAGAATCTCTTCCAGCGCGACGTCGGGCAACAGCTTGCGCGCCCGCGCTTCCGGGGCATCGAGCTTGGGCACGATCACATCCCGGCCGACCCTACTCAGCCCATCGATACCTTCAGCGGCAGCCTTGAAGCGCTCGTATTCCTGCAAGCGGCGGATCAGTTCAGCGCGCGGGTCGTCTTCTTCATCTTCAACGGTTTCGGCGCGCGGCAGAAGCATGCGCGATTTGATCTCGGCGAGCATCGCCGCCATCACCAGATATTCGGCGGCCAGTTCCAGGCGCACCGATTGCATCAACTCGACATAGCCCATGTACTGGCGGGTGATTTCCGCCACCGGGATGTCGAGGATATTGATGTTCTGTTTGCGGATCAGGTACAGCAGCAGGTCGAGCGGACCTTCGAAGGCTTCAAGAAAGACTTCCAGCGCATCCGGCGGGATGTACAGGTCCAGCGGCATTTCCATGACCGCCTGGCCATAGACCATCGCGAACGGCAGTTCCTGTTGGGCGCCGGCCTGGGGATCGATCACGGTTTCCACTGCGGACATTCAGGCCTCGACCATGAACGGCGTCGGATCGCCGCAACCGACGCGGACCACTTCCGGGTCGTCGCCGGTCAGGTCAATCACCGTTGAGGCCTTGATGCCGCCAAAACCGCCGTCGATGATCAGATCGACCTGATGCTCAAGCAACTGGCGCATTTCGTAGGGATCGCTGAGTGGGTCTTCATCGCCGGGCATGATCAGCGTCACGCTCATCAGCGGCTCGCCGAGTTCGGCCAGCAGCGCCAACGCGATCGGATGGCTTGGCACGCGCAGGCCGATGGTGCGTTTTTTCGGATGCAGCAACAGGCGCGGCACTTCGCGGGTGGCGTTGAGAATAAAGGTGTAAGGCCCCGGCAGGTGCGCCTTGAGAATGCGGAAGGTGCCGGTGTCGATCTTGGCGTAATTGCCTAGTTGCGACAGGTCGCTGCAGATCAGCGCGAAGTTGTGTTTTTCATCGAGCTGACGCAGACGTCGCACACGCTCGATGGCGGTCTTGTCGCCGATCTGGCAACCAATGGCGTAGGACGAGTCCGTGGGATAAATCACCACCCCGCCCTTGCGGATGATCTCGACCGCCTGTTTGATCAGGCGCGCTTGCGGGTTTTCCGGATGTATCTGGAAAAATTGACTCACATTCTCTACCTGTTCAGACGGCGGCAATATCTGTGTCATGTTTGAACCGACACCACAGGGGTGGAAGGTCCTCGGGAACCGGCCGGTACTGGCCGATCTCGGACCAGCCGCCAGGGCCATGGAAGTCACTGCCGGCGCTGACCAGCAGACCGAACTCACGGGCAAGGATCGCCAGGCTGCCCACCTGTTCTGCGGGCTGATGGCCATTGACCACCTCGATAGCATGCCCGCCTGCTTGAATATAGTCGGCAATCAGCTTTCGGCGCTTGCTACGGGTGAAATCGTAGTGCCATGGATGCGCCAGGCTGACCCAGGCACCGGCGGCGCGCAGGGTGGCGACGGTGTCTTCCAGGGTCGGCCAGTGCAGCTTGACGTCGCCGAGTTTGCCGGCGCCGAGCCATTTGCGAAATGCCTCGGCGCGATCCTTTACATAACCTTCACGCACCATCCAGTCGGCGAAATGCGGCCGGGCCGGCGCGTTGCCGCTGTCGCCCAGTTCCTGCTGGATCTGCCGGGCGCCGTCGAGGGCACCGGGCATCCCCTTGAGGGCGAGCTTGCGGCTTATTTCTTCCGACCGCAGCCAGCGGCCATCGTGCAATTTGGCGATCGCTTCACCCAACGGCGCGGCGTTGACGTCGAAACCGTAGCCCAATACGTGAATGGTCGCCCCGCCCCAGGTGCAGGACAATTCGACGCCGTTGACCAGTTGCATGCCTAACTCGGTGGCGGCAGTACGCGCCTCGGCGAGCCCCTCAAGAGTGTCGTGGTCGGTCAACGCCAGGACTCGCACGCCGTTTTCGAACGCTCGCGCAACCAGAACCGCAGGCGCCAGGGCGCCGTCGGAGGCCGTGCTGTGGCAGTGCAAATCAACATTCACGGGGAGTTGTAACCTCAAATCAGCTGGCGCTATCGCGCGCCCATATGTTTGTTATTATGCCGCCACATCCAGCTTCTGGCTCTCACTGTGAAACAATTCATCGATTTCATCCCGCTTTTGCTGTTCTTCATCGTTTACAAACTTGATCCACGGGTCGTCGACATTGCCGGCCAGCAAGTGACCGTAGGCGGTATCTACAGCGCCACGGCGATGCTGATCATCAGTTCGCTGGTGGTGTACGGCGCGCTGTTCATCAAGCAGCGCAAGCTGGAAAAGAGCCAGTGGCTGACGCTGATCGCCTGCCTGGTATTCGGCAGCCTGACGCTGGCATTCCACAGCGAAACCTTCCTGAAATGGAAAGCGCCGGTGGTCAATTGGTTGTTCGCTGCGGCGTTCATCGGTAGCCATTTCATCGGCGATCGCCTGCTGATCAAACGCATCATGGGCCACGCGCTGACCTTGCCAGACCCGGTCTGGACGCGCCTGAACATCGCCTGGATCGGCTTCTTCCTGTTCTGCGGCGCGGCCAACCTGTTTGTCGCCTTCACCTTCCAGAGCATCTGGGTCGACTTCAAGGTGTTCGGCAGCTTGGGCATGACCGTGCTGTTCCTGGTCGCACAGGGCGTTTACCTGTCGCGCCATCTGCATGACACCGATACCACAACGCCAAAAACCGAGGACTGACATGCTCTACGCCATCATTGCCACCGACGTTGCCAACTCGCTGGAAGCTCGCCTGGCCGCACGACCCGCTCATCTGGAACGCCTGCAAGCGCTCAAGGGCGAAGGCCGCATCGTGCTGGCCGGCCCGCACCCGGCCGCCGACAGCAATGATCCGGGCGCAGCGGGTTTCACCGGCAGCCTGATCGTCGCCGAGTTCGACTCCCTGAGCGCCGCACAGGCCTGGGCCGATGCCGATCCGTACATTGCCGCCGGCGTCTACGCCAATGTGATCGTCAAACCGTTCAAGCAAGTCCTGCCGTAACCGACCTGTTGGAACAGTGAGGGATTAATGTGGCGAGGGGATTTAGCGAAACGTCGCACCGCCCCGCTGGGTGGCGAAGCCGCCCCAAAACCCATCCAACGCGGTGTGTCTGACACACCGCACGCTCCCATTTCAGGACTGCTACGCAGCCCAACGGGGCGGCGCGACGTTTCGCTAAACCCCTCGCCACAGAATATTCATCAGCCACAAATTATTTGTCAGCCACCAACATCACCTCCTGCGCACTGAACCTTCTCGCTTCTCATCCATCTCAATCGCTCATTATTCTCGTTTGCCTGCCGACAACCTGCCCAATATCCATTTGGAAACAGGTGTCGCGATGCGCAAGGGTCCGTTGTGTCTGATGTTGCTCACGTTGTCGATCATGGCGCCCGCCCATGGTGAGGAAACCACCGAAGGCGGCAGCTCCACGCCATTGTCGCTGAGCGCCGGCAGCCAGATCACCGAACTGCAACAGCGGCTCAAGGCCAGTGAACAGCAGCGTGAAGAACTGAACAAACAACTGCAAAATGCCGACAACACTCGCGAAAGCGCCCAGCTCGCCCGGCTGCGCCAGGAGAACCAGCGTCTGAAGCTGCAACTCAAGGAAGCCCAGGCCAGCCCGCTGCCGCGTTTGCTGACCGATCAACAGCAGTGGTTCGTCACTGGCGCCGGGGTAGCGCTATTGGCGCTGCTCTGCGGTATCTTTGCCAGTGGTGCAAGCCGAAAACGTCGGCAATGGCTAAATTGAGTGAGTCATGAGCGAGCTGTTACTGATTGATGATGACCAGGAGTTGTGCGAACTCCTGAGTAGCTGGTTGAGCCAGGAAGGCTTCCAGGTGCGCGCCTGCCACGACGGCCAGAGCGCGCGCAAGGCGTTGGCCGAAACCGCCCCGGCGGCAGTGGTGCTGGACGTAATGCTGCCCGACGGCAGCGGTCTGGAACTGCTCAAGCAATTGCGCAACGACCACGCCGACCTGCCGGTGCTGATGCTGTCAGCGCGTGGCGAACCGCTGGACCGCATCCTCGGCCTCGAACTGGGCGCCGACGATTACCTGGCCAAACCCTGCGACCCCCGCGAACTGACCGCACGCCTGCGCGCCGTGTTGCGCCGCAGCCATCCGGCCGCCGTATCGACGCAGCTCGAGCTGGGTGATCTGAGTTTCAGCCCAGTGCGCGGCGTGGTCAGCATCGACGAAAAAGAACTGACCCTGACCGTCTCCGAAAGCCGCCTGCTCGAAGCCCTGCTCAAGCAGCCCGGCGAGCCGCTGGACAAACAGGAACTGGCGCAACTGGCCCTCGGCCGCAAGCTGACCCTGTACGACCGCAGCCTCGACATGCACGTCAGCAACCTGCGCAAAAAAATCGGCCCCCACCCCGACGGCCGCCCGCGCATCGTCGCGCTGCGTAGCCGTGGTTACTACTACAGTCTATAAGACCTGCGCCGTGTAGAAGTGAGCCTGCTCGCGATGGCGGTGTGTCAGTCAACACATTCTTTTCTGGCACCGCCATCGCGAGCAGGCTCACTCCTACAGAGGGGTATCTGATCGTTTCCGCGCTCTGTAGGAAATGCAGCCGTCGGTGGCTTTGCAGTGGTTAATCGGGCATCGAACGAATTATGTCGGCCAAATCGTCCTTGGTTATCTCGTTGGCCTTAATGGCAGCGGCAATGTCTTTTTTGGAAAGTGGAAAACGCTTGAAAATTTCTTGCAAAGTATTCGCATCAACATTTGCCAGCCAGAGCGGATCAATGAAAGAACCGCCGTACTCAGGCTTCATCGGTACTTCTTCGTGGGCAATCGTACCCTTATGGTTGAGATACAGCACATAACGATCATGCCCTTCAGGAAAGCTCTTATCGTGATATAGCGTAGTACCCTGCGGCAGCACGTAGTAATTCTCGTTGCCGTTTGGACCCTCGATCAGCAACGGTTCCTTAGTTTTGATCATCTTCATATCGTGCCCCTGCGAACCATGATCAAAAATCAGGAATGCCAAAAAAATCGCATTGACCGATAAAGCTGCCATCAGCCATGGGCCGAGTTGCCTGGTAAACGTTTTATTAGTCATAGGGAAGCTCGGTATTCGCTTTGTTAAGGCACGCAGCCGTTGTTCTTTCGCTGAGCGACAATGTCGTCTAAATGAGTGATCACAGCCTCGGCCCGTGCATTATCCAAAAGATCGCAGCCTTCAGCATCACCTGCACTGGATATGTGTAAGGCCGGGCACGAAGCGTCTTTACCGAAGCTTTACGCTGCGCTGACCGCCGCTGACCTTGATCTGCGTAATCTGCACTCATCCGGAACGTACCGGGAACGAGACAAGGAGATACACCATGCGCAAGACTCTTATCGCTCTGATGTTCGCTGCCGCTCTGCCAACCGTGGCCATGGCCATGCCGCAGGATGGCGGTCCGCTGGGTGGTCCGCTGGATGGCCCGCGCCACGGTGGTCAGATGCACGGCGGCATGCACGGCAAAGGCCCGTACAGCCAGCTCGATCTGACCCGCGAACAGCGCGAGCAGATTCGCAAGATCATGGGCGAGCAGATGCACGAGCGTAAGCAGGTGGTCGACAAGTACCTGGAGAAACTCTCGCCGGCCGACCAGAAAGCCATGAAGGACGAGATCGCGGCCAACCACAAGAAAGCCGAGTCCGATGTCCGTGCACTGCTTAAGCCCGAGCAACAGAAGCAGTTCGACGAAATCCAGAAGAAAGGCGCCGAACGCCGCGCCGAATGGGCCGAGTTCAAGGCCTGGAAAGCGCAGCAGGCACAAAAGGCGCAATAATGGCTTGACCCTGGGCCCGACGACTCACCTCGTCGGGCCTGTTCCATTCAAATCGAATGTGGGAGCGAGCCTGCTCGCGAAAGCGCTGCCTCAGCCAGGGATGGATTGACTGACACTGCGTCTTCGCGAGCAGGCTCGCTCCCACATTTGAACGGTGTAATTTTCGAGGATTTTCTGTGCGTTCACTGTTCTGGCGGATTCTTGCGAGCTTCTGGCTGGCCATCGCTCTGGTAGCCGGGCTGTCGATTCTGCTCGGGCACATGCTCAATCAGGACGCGTGGATTCTCAGCCGCCATCCCGGCCTCAACACGCTGGCGGCGGAATGGACGCAGACTTACGAAACCCAAGGCGAAGAAGCCGCGCAGGACATTCTCGAACAACGCAAACGCCAGTATCACATCGACGTTCAAGTGCTCAACGAAACCGGCGATCCGGTGGTGCGTGGCACCTTCCCGCGCCGCGCCGCAGCATTCGAAGCGCGGCAGAACAACGATGACCGCCGCCTGCCGTGGCGGCGTCTGACCGACGAAATCACCAGTGAAAAAACCGGTGATACCTACCTGTTCATCTACCGCATCCCACACCCGGAACTCGACGCCTGGCACCGCGAAAGCCTGCTCTGGCCGCTGAGTGCGCTGGGCATCGCGCTGGTGGTGCTGACCCTGTTCAGTTTGCTCGTGACTTTCTCCATCACCCGCCCACTGAGTCGCTTGCGCGGCGCGGTGCATGATCTGGGGCAGACCACATATCAGCAGAACAGCTTGGCGAAACTGGCCAACCGCCGTGACGAATTCGGCGTGCTGGCCACCGATTTCAACCGCATGGGCGCGCGCCTGCAAAGCCTGATCGGCAGTCAGCGCCAGCTGCTGCGCGATGTCTCCCATGAACTGCGCTCACCACTGGCGCGCCTGCGCATCGCGCTGGCTTTGGCCGAGCGTGCCAACCCGCAAGAGCGCGAGAAACTGTGGCCACGCCTGACCCGCGAATGCGACCGGTTGGAGGCGTTGATCAGTGAAATTCTGGTGCTGGCGCGAGTCGATGCCGACAACGCCAGCGCTGAAGAAGTGGACCTGAATGCGTTGCTCGCCACGCTGCAAAAGGATGCGCAGCTCAGCTCCCCCGAGCAGCCCGTACGCCTGCAAGCCGAGCCGCATCTGAATCTCAAAGGCTGGCCAACGATGATCGAGCGCGCCGTGGACAATCTGCTACGCAACGCCCAGCGCTTCAACCCGAGCGATCAGCCGATTGAATTGCAGGCAGCGCGGCAGGGTGAGCGGATTGTCATCAGCGTGCGCGACCATGGGCCGGGGGTACAGGCGGAACATCTGAGCCAGTTGGCTGAACCGTTTTATCGCGCGCCGGGGCAGACCGCTGCCGGGCATGGCCTGGGGCTGGCGATTGCCAAACGGGCGGCAGAACGGCATGGCGGCACGCTGACGCTGGCCAATCATCCGCAGGGCGGCTTTGTGGCGAGTCTGGAATTGCCGTTGGTACCGGGAGTCGTGGTCCAGCCCTGAAAAAGCCCCTCACCCCAACCCTCTCCCGGAGGGAGAGGGGGCCGACCGAGTTGTCTGCCGTTGTGCATCGACCTTATGGATTCGCAGAAACTAGACGTCCGGTATCCCGACGCTGGATTCAGCGAAGGACGCTCAGGTCGGTGTAATTCCAAAGCATCCCCCAATCAGTCCCCTCTCCCTCTGGGAGAGGGTTAGGGTGAGGGGCTTGTGATCTTCAGACCTTACCTGGCCAGGCGCTGACGAACTCAGCCAGATCAACCTTCTCCGCCACCCGCGGCTCCTTCTGCGGCGTGCCGAGATAGAGAAACGCGATCACTTCCTCGCCTTCCACCAGTCCCAGGCCTTCGGCCACATGCTTTGAGTACGCGAGATCCCCGGTGCGCCACACCGCGCCAATCCCCTGCGCATACGCCGCGAGCAAGATACCGTGGGCCGCACAGCCGGCCGTAAGCAGTTGCTCGGCCTTCGGATATTTCACGTGTTCCTGCAATTTCGCGATGACCACAACCACCAGCGGCGCGCGCAGTGGGCCGTTGCGCGCCTTGTCGATCATCGCGTCGGTGACTTCGCCGCTCTGCTGGCGGGCCGCCTCGGCCAGCAACTCGCCCATTTGCTCACGCGCTGCGCCTTCGACGGTCAAAAAGCGGTACGGCTGCAAGTGCCCGTGATCCGGGGCACGCAAGGCCGCGCCGAACAGGGCTTCGCGCTGCTCGGCAGTGGGGGCCGGTTCGACCAGGCGGGGAACGGAAACACGGTTGAGCAACGCGTCGAGAGCCTGCATCGGCCACCTCCTTTGAAAAATGTGCGGCTATTCTAGCTTCATCTGCGCAGCGCCTGCCGGTTTACATGCCTTGCCCCACAGGTAGAATGGCGCCCTTCTCCCACCAGCCCGAGCGGATTTCATGGCGTTGCCGACCTTACGGATCATTGGTTTTATCATCGGCATCTTCCTGATCACGCTGGCTGTGGCCATGGTCGTGCCGATGGCCACGCTGGTGATTTTCGAGCGCACCAGCGACCTGCCGTCGTTCCTCTGGGCGAGCATGATCACCTTTGTCGCCGGCCTCGCTCTGGTGATACCCGGCAGACCCGAACACATTCACCTGCGCCCGCGCGACATGTACCTGCTGACGGTCAGCAGCTGGCTGGTGGTGTGCATTTTCGCCGCGCTGCCGTTTCTGCTGACCCAGCACATCAGCTACACCGACTCGTTCTTCGAAAGCATGTCCGGCATCACCGCCACCGGTTCCACCGTGCTCAACGGCCTGGACAACATGTCGCCGGGGATTCTGATGTGGCGGTCGCTGCTGCACTGGATCGGCGGCATCGGCTTCATCGGCATGGCCGTGGCGATTCTGCCGCTGCTGCGCATCGGTGGCATGCGCCTGTTCCAGACCGAATCCTCGGACCGCTCGGAAAAGGTCATGCCGCGTTCGCACATGGTGGCGCGGCTGATCGTGGCGGCCTACGTCGGTATCACCATTCTCGGCAGCCTGGCGTTCTGGTGGGCCGGGATGAGCCCGTTCGATGCGATCAACCACGCGATGTCGGCGATTTCCACCGGTGGTTTCTCGACCTCCGACCAGTCGCTGGCCAAGTGGACGCAACCGGCGGTGCACTGGGTGGCAATCGTCATCATGATCCTCGGCAGTCTGCCGTTCACCCTGTACGTGGCGACGCTGCGCGGCAACCGCCGGGCGTTGATCAAGGATCAACAGGTGCAGGGTTTGCTGGCGATGCTGCTGGTGACCTGGCTGGTGCTCGGCACCTGGTACTGGTGGACCACCGAGCTGCATTGGCTGGAAGCGCTGCGGCATGTGGCGCTGAACGTGACCTCGGTAGTCACTACCACCGGTTTCGCCCTCGGCGACTACAGCCTGTGGGGCAACTTCTCGCTGATGCTGTTTTTCTACCTGGGCTTCGTCGGCGGATGCTCCGGCTCGACAGCGGGCGGGATCAAGATTTTCCGTTTCCAGGTCGCCTATATCCTGCTCAAGGCCAACCTCAATCAGCTGATCCACCCGCGCGCGGTGATCAAGCAGAAGTACAACGGTCACCGCCTCGACGAAGAAATTGTCCGTTCGATCCTGACCTTCTCGTTCTTCTTCGCCATCACCATCTGCGTAATCGCGCTGCTGCTGTCGCTGCTCGGGGTCGACTGGATGACCGCGCTGACCGGCGCCGCCAGCACCGTGTCCGGCGTCGGCCCGGGTCTGGGCGAAACCATCGGCCCGGCCGGCAACTTCGCCACCCTGCCGGATGCGGCGAAGTGGATTCTGTCGTTCGGCATGCTGCTCGGCCGATTGGAGATCATTACGGTATTTGTGCTGTGTATTCCGGCGTTCTGGCGTCATTGACCGCGTCCGGCACCTGCGTCAGGCGCAAGCGGTACTCGCCGGGCGTGGTGTCGAACCAGCGGCGAAAAGCGCGGAAGAAGTTGCTCGGGTCGGCAAAGCCCAGCAGGTAGGCGATTTCCAGCAAGGTCATGCTCGGTTGCGCCAGATACTGCTCTGCGAGTTCACGCCGGGTGTCGTCGAGCAATTGCTGGAAACTGGTGCCCTCCTCCTGCAAGCGCCGCTGCAAAGTGCGCTGCGACAGGTGCAACGTCTGCGCCACGGTGTCACGCTTGGGCTCGCCCTGGGGCAATAAACGACACAGCACCTGGCGTGCCCGGTGCGTCACGCGACTTTCGGAAAACCGCGCCAGATATTCCCCGGCAAAGCGATCATGCAACAGCGCCATGGCTTCGTTGGCGGTCGGCAGCGGCGCCTCCATATCGGCACGTTCGAAGATCAACGCATCGTAAGGCGCGTTGAACACCAGCGGCGCGTGAAAGGCTTCTTTATAGGGTTGCAGGTTTGTCGGCTGATCGCCCTGAACCAACACTTTGACCGGGTGCAGCGGGCGCCCGGTCAGCCAGCCGCACAGCGCCAACGCGCAGGCCAGTGACGCTTCGGCGCTCTGCCGGGTCGGCGGCAGGTGATCGCCGTGCACGGTGAGAATCAGCGCATAACCTTCATCGAGCGAGCGAAAGCTCAAGTCGGCGCTTTCGGCAATGATGCGTTGATAGCGCACCAGACGCTGGAAACCTTCGGCCAGGGTATTGCTCGACATCAGCGCGTAGCCGGCGACATGAAACGAGGCCGGGCGCACCACTTTGCCCATGTTCAGGCCGATCGCCGGGTTGCCGGACACCTCGACCGCTCGCTGCCAGAGCCGGGTCATGGAATCCTGCGGGAAACGCGCATCCGGATCTTCCAGGGCAGTGAAATCCAGCCCCAGTTGCCGGAACAGAACCCGGCAATCCAGGCCGTCCATCTCCAGTGCTTTGACAATCCCCATCGCCCAGCTTGCAGAAGTCGTTCGTTCGCTCATGGTTGTTATTCTTTTACATGACGGGCTGCAGATAACCGCCCTATTTGCGAAGGATACTAAAGTGGCGCCGATTGTCACTGGCCCACGCCAATGATCACTCTAGACTCAAATAAGCTCCCCGCCGAACAACTTGTCGCCAGAACAATCACCACAGAGAGCGCGGTCGTGGAAAACATCAAGCAGTTCAACAGCTTCGCCGAGTTCTACCCGTATTACCTCGCCGAACACAGCAACAGCACCTGCCGTCGTCTGCATTTCATCGGCACTTCTCTGGTCATCTTCATTCTCGCCCTGAGCATCGCCAAAGGCGCCTGGCTGCTGTTGCTCGCGCTACCTCTGGCCGGCTACAGCTTTGCCTGGATCGGCCATTTCTTTTTCGAGAAAAACCGCCCGGCGACGTTTCAGCATCCGCTGTACAGCCTGCTCGGCGATTTCGTCATGTACCGCGACATGATTCTCGGTCGCGTGGCGTTCTGAATGAGGGTCTGCCAATGAATGCCCATGCTCGCTTCACCCATATGAAGGACGGCACCGAGGAAGACTGGGCGATCATCGCCGCTGATTTCAGTGCCTATGCCAGACAGCTGCCATCGCGGATCCTCGCGCATTTGAAGCTGCTTGAGGGCGACTTCGGCGGTTTCCCCGTGGATCGCCTGACCCACTCGTTGCAAACCGCGACCCGCGCCTTTCGCGACGGGCGTGACGAGGAATACGTGGTCTGCGCGCTGTTGCACGACATTGGCGACACCCTCGGTTCCTACAATCATCCGGACATCGCCGCAGCGATTCTCAAGCCGTTCGTGAGTGCGGAGAATCTGTGGATGGTGGAGAAGCACGGCATCTTTCAGGGCTATTATTTCTTTCATCACCTGGGCATGGATCGGCACTTGCGCGAGCAATTCAAGGATCATCCGCAGTTCCAGGCCACTGCCGAATTCTGCGCCAAATACGACGCGGCGGCGTTTGATCCGGCGTACGACACGCTGCCGCTGAGTTTCTTCGAGCCGATGATGGAACGGCTGTTTGCGCAGCCGAAGAACTCGATTTACAAGGCTGCGATGCAAGAACACAGCCCGGCCTGAGAACACATGTGGGAGCGAGCCTGCTCGCGAAAGCGCTGTATCAGGCACATAAGTTTTGTCTGACACTACGCCTTCGCGAGCAGGCTCGCTCCCACAGGGTGCTTTTTCGCTCAGGCGATTTCGGCAACTTTGGCAGCTTTCAATTCCGCCTCCCGCGCCTGGGCATCCGCCAGTCGATACAACTCGATCGTGCCGTCCCAATGCTCGATCAGCGCCGTGCACGACTCGACCCAATCGCCGCAGTTGAGATAATCCACCCCGCCGACCTTGCGAATTTCGGCATGGTGGATATGCCCGCACACCACGCCATGCAGTTCGCGCTTCACACACTCGTGGGCGATGGCTTCTTCAAAGTCGCTGATGAAACTGACGGCGGTCTTGACCTTGTGTTTCAGGTAGGCCGACAGCGACCAGTAACCGTAGCCATACCGGGCGCGCCAGTGATTGAGCCAGCGGTTGAGGGTCAGGGTGAATTCATAGGCCGAGTCGCCGAGAAACGCCAGCCAGCGGTGATAACGGGTGATCACATCGAACTGATCGCCGTGAATCACCAGCAAATGCCGGCCGTCCGCCGTAACGTGCACCGCTTCGTCGACCAACTGGATATTGCCCAGAATCAGTTTCGAATAGCGCCGCAGGAATTCGTCGTGGTTGCCGGTGACGTAGATTACCTCGGTGCCGCGCTTGCTCATGGTCAGCAGGCGGCGGATGACGTTGGTGTGGGCTTGCGGCCAGTACATGCCGCTGCGCAGTTTCCAGCCATCGATGATGTCACCGACCAGATAAACCTTGTCGGCGTGGTAGCCCTTGAGAAATTGCGACAAGTGCTCGGCCTGGCAATCCCGCGTGCCCAGGTGCACATCGGAGATCCACAGGGTTCGCACCCGTTGTTTGCGACTGGGTCTGGCGAGCTCGGCGCTGGTCATGGGCAACCCTCTGCGATGTTTTCGCCAGCTTGCGCGCGCCGGGTTAATCGACCGTGACAGACTTGAGTCAGTCGTGTGACAACGCATCCGGCGTACTGCGGTGTAGACTGACGGCCACCTCGGAGACAACCTGCCATGCGACCGATCCTCACCCTGCGCCAGTACACCCACGACCTGATTGTGCACAGCCACGAGCACGCGCAGTTGGTGTTCGGTCTGTCCGGTGCGCTGGATTTCGAGGTCGAGGGCTGTGGCAGCCAAGTGCGTCAGCAGAGTGTTGTGGTGGTTCCGTCCGGCGCTCATCATGCCTGCGACAGTCCCCAAGGCAGCAGCTGCCTGGTGCTCGACATCCCTGAAGGGCAATGGGTGCAGGACTCGCTGGGCGCGCACGCCGAGGCCAGTCGCCGCTTGCTCGATCATCCGGGGCGGCTGTCGCTGGACTCGGGGCAGAGCCAATTGGTCAACTGGCTGGCGAACAGTCCGGTCAGCGATCCGTTGATCGCGCAGCAAGGCGCGGTGTTGCTGCTGGCCAGTCTCAATCACGCGCAACCTGCCGAACTCCGCGCGCGTCGCCTGCCCTACGCCGCGCTGGATGCGCACATCGAGCAATACTCCGCCTATCCGCTGCAAGTCGCCGACCTGGCGCGCGTGGCCGGGTTGTCCAGCGCGCGCCTGCACGCACGGTTCATGGCCGAATGCGGACAGACGCCGATGGATTACATCCGCAGTCGACGCCTGCATCTCGCGGTGCAACTGCTGCGCGACACTGCATTGCCGATTGGTGAAGTAGCCAGTCGCGTCGGTTACAGCTCGCAAAGTGCGTTCTCGGCCGCAGTCCTACGTGAGTTCGGCTCCTCGCCCGGACATCTCCGGCGCGATTCCTGCGACAAAAGACGATAGCCTGCCGACAGACTTGCAGGCCGAGACGCGGTTCAATGGCCCCATGAAGTTGAACCTGAAAAAAGGAATGCAATGACTCCGCGTACCGCCCTCGGCGCCCTGCATATAGGCGCTTTGATGTTCGGCCTGACCGGTGTGTTCGGCAAACTCGCTGCCGCCTCCCCTGCTGTGATCGTCTTTGGACGTGCAGCTTTCGCCGTGCTCGCCCTGGCATTTTTCGCCCGTTTCGCCAGCCAGCATGGTTGGCAGAAACTTCAGACCGTGGACTGGCGGCGCCTCGCCCTCAGCGGCGTGTTGCTGGCTGGGCACTGGGTGAGTTTCTTCATATCCGTGAAGATCGCCGGCGTGGCCATCGCAACATTGGGCTTTGCCAGTTTCCCGGCGTTCACGGTGATTCTCGAAGGACTGATCTTCCGCGAACGCATCCGCCCCAATGAAATCGTCCTGGTGGTATTGGTCAGCATCGGTCTGGTGCTGGTGACGCCCGCATTTGATCTGGGCAGCGGCGCCACCGTCGGCTTGCTTTGGGCCGTACTGTCCGGCCTGCTGTTTTCCCTGCTGTCGCTGACCAACCGCGCCAGTTCCGGGCGCATCCCGGCGGTGCAGGCAGCGTTGTGCCAGAACGTCGTCGTGGCGTTGTGTCTGTTGCCGGTCGCGGCGCCGCAGTTGAGTCAGGTCCGAGCGCTGGACTGGTTGTGGATCGCCCTGCTCGGAGTGTTCTGCACGGGCGTGGCGCACAGCCTGTTCGTCGCCAGTCTGGCGGTGATCAAGGCACGCACGGCGGCAGTGGTGTTCGCCATGGAGCCGGTCTACGGCATCACCCTCGCCTGGCTGCTGTTCAGTGAAACCCCGACCCTGCGCATGCTCATCGGTGGCGCGCTGATCATCGTCGCGATTGTGGTGTCGGCGCGGATGTCAGGCTCGGCCGACAAGAAAACCGTCGCCGCCGAAGCCGCCTCTCACTGAGTGCGGTCGTTGTGGCCGAGGTCGCGGTCAGGATCGATCTGATCGCGCACTCGCTGTTTCAATACCTTGGCCTCGGGAAAACCACCGTCGGCCTTGCGCTCCCAGATCTGCACACCCGCACAAGTGATGTGAAACACCCCGCCGGTGCCCGGCACCAATGACACTTTGCCCAGGTCGTCAGCGAAGGTGCTGAGCAGCTCCTGGGCCAGCCACGCCGCGCGCAGCAGCCACTGGCATTGGGTGCAATAAGTGATGACAACTTCGGCTTTGGCGACGGTCATGATCGCTGAAACTCCTGATACAGAGGGCGCCGCTATAATAGCCGGCTTTACCGCTTGCCCCGAGACTCACAATGCGCCGTTTGCTGTTCTGCCTGCTGCTTGGTTTCCTTCCCCTGCTGGTTCTCGCCAGTGAGGCGCCACGACCGAAAGTCGGCCTGGTGCTGTCCGGCGGTGCTGCGCGCGGGCTGGCGCACATCGGCGTGCTCAAGGCGCTGGAGGAACAAGGCATCAGGATCGATGCGATTGCTGGCACCAGCATGGGCGCGGTGGTCGGTGGGCTGTACGCCTCGGGCTACAAGGTCGATGAACTGGAAAAGCTCGCCCTGAGCATCGACTGGCAAGCGGCGCTGTCCGACGCGCCGCCGCGTGAGGACGTGCCATTTCGACGCAAGCAGGACGACCGCGACTTTCTGGTGAAGCAGAAACTCAGCTTCCGCGACGACGGCAGCCTCGGCCTGCCATTGGGGGTGATTCAGGGCCAGAATCTCGCGCTGCTGCTGGAAAGCCTGTTGGCCCACACCAGCGACACCCGCGACTTCGACAAACTGCCGATCCCGTTTCGCGCCGTGACCACCGACATCGCCAATGGCGAAAAAGTGGTGTTCCGCAAAGGCCACCTGCCGCAAGTGATCCGCGCGAGCATGTCCATCCCCGCAGTGTTCGCCCCGGTCGAGCTTGATGGCCGGTTGTTGGTGGACGGCGGCATGACCGACAACATCCCGCTGGATGTCGCGCGGGAAATGGGCGTCGACATCGCCATCGTCGTCGATATCGGCACACCGCTGCGCAATCGCAAGCAGTTGACTACCGTGGTGGACGTGCTCAATCAGTCGATCACCCTGATGACCCGGCGCAACTCCGAAGAACAACTGGCGACGCTGCACGCCAATGACGTATTGATCCAGCCTGCGCTGGCCGCGTTCGGCGTGACCGATTTCGGCAAGGCTCAAGAGATGATCGACGCCGGTTATCGCGCCACGCGAATCCTCGATGCGCGGCTGGCGCAACTCAAGCCGACGGAAACCCAGGACGCGGAACTGAACGCCGCCCGCCAGCCGGGACAGCGCACGCCGATCATTACCGCGATCCGCGTCGAAAACGATTCGAAGGTCGACGATGACGTGATTCGCTATTACATCCGCCAGCCGATCGGCGCGCCGCTGGACCTGGGCCGCCTGCATTCGGACATGGGCACGCTGTACGGCCTCGATTACTTCGATCAAGTGCGTTACCGCGTCGTGCACAAAGGCCAGGATCACACCTTGGTCATCAGTGCCAGCGGCAAGCGCAGCGGCACCGATTACTTGCGGGTAGGCCTCAATCTGTCGGACGACATGCGCGGCGACAGTGCTTTCAACCTTGGTGCGAGCTATCGCGTCAACGGCATCAACCGCCTCGGCGCGGAATGGCTGACCCGCGCGCAGATCGGCGACAAGCAGGAGCTGTACAGCGAGTTCTATCAGCCGCTGGACGTCGGCTCGCGTTACTTCGTCGCGCCCTACGCCTCGTTCGAGGCGCAGAACGTTGACTCGGTGCTGGATAACGATCCGATCGCGCAGTATCGGGTCGAGCGCTACGGCTTCGGCCTCAACCTTGGGCGGCAGATCGGCAACAACGGTGAAGTGCGACTCGGCGTCGGCCAGGCCTGGGGCAAGGCTGACGTGCGCATCGGTGATCAGGATCTGCCGAGCGAGAGCTTCAACGAAGGTTTCTATACCGTGAAGTATTCCTACGACTCGCTGGACAACGTCTACTTTCCGCACGAGGGCAAGGACGTCAGCCTGACGTTTGCCCAGTTCGAACCGGGCCTGGGTTCAGACAATCGCTATCGCCAATGGGAACTGAATTTCGACAAGGCCATGAGCCATGGGCCCGACACGCTGATTCTCGGCGGGCGCTACGGTCGGACGCTGGACGATGCCAATGTGGTGACCTCAAGCTTCCTGCTCGGCGGCGCGCGGCAGTTGTCGGGGTTCCGTGAGGATGCGCTGTCCGGGCAGAACGTCAGCCTGATGCGCGCCGTGTACTACCGCCGCCTGACGCCGCGCTCGTACCTGCCGCTGGACTTCCCGCTGTACGCCGGGGCCTCGCTGGAACGCGGTCGGGCGTGGAACAACGACAATGAATTCGACAGCGGCTACATCAATGCCGCGAGTGTGTTTATCGGCTTCGACACGCCACTGGGGCCGTTGAACTTCACGTATGGGTTGAATGATGCGGATGAGCAGGCGGTTTATCTGAATCTGGGGCAGACGTTCTGACGCCTTCGCGAGCAGGCTCGCTCCCACAGGGAAAGCACATTCCATTGTGGGAGCGAGCCTGCTCGCGAAAGCGGTCTCGGATGAACACGAAATACGTCGGCGCTCAGCGAATCCCCGCCAACAACGTCCTCGCGGTTTGCTTCAACGGCTCATCCCCTTCTCTGAGCAATTCATTGAGCAGCGCGATCGCACTGTCGATGTCGCCGTCGTCGATGCAGGTTTGTGCCTGTTCGAGCTTGCCGGCGGCCTCGGTGTCAGTGTCGGTGGACTCGGGTAATTGCAGATCCAGAGGTTCCAGCACCAGCGACGGCTCGGGATCGCCGAACTCATTGAGAAAGTCGTCGTCGAGCGGCTGGGCGTCGGGTTCGGGGATCCATTCGAGTTCGGCTTCTTCGGCAGATGCAGCCTGTGGCAGTTCGAAATCGACAGGTAACACCGACAGGCTGGTGCCCAGCGCCGGATCATCGACCGGCGGTGACGCGGCATCAGTGCGGCTATCGTTCAGATCCCAATTTGAATCCATCGACAGCTCGCCCAGATTCAATTCGAAATCATCCTCGAGAGCGCTGGGCGACGCTGCAAGCGGCGCGACTGCGGTCGCTGCCGTGGCCACGGGCAGTTCGGGCGCGATTGGCGTTGCTGCAAATGCCGCCGGTGCGGCGCCTGCCAGTTTTGCATGGCGAGCGCGGATTTCAATCAGTTCGCGGTCATCGACGCCAAGCGCACGCAGGCGGTTTTCCTGCTGTTCAAAAGCGCCGCTGTCACCTTGGCGCCCAAGAACCTCCAGCAACTGCAGACCGAGATCAGTGCGTTCAGGCTCCTTGTGCAAGGCATCGCGCAGCAGCCCGGCCGCTTCGCTGAGTCGACCGTAGGCCAGATAGATGCCCACGGCCTCCAGCACGTCGCCGGCACCGGGTTCGTCGCGATGATCGGCGGCCGCGTGCGCACCGACAGATTGTTGAAGCTCGGGCTCGTCGACTTCTTCTTCGGCGCTCACGGGCGATAGCGGCATCGGCGTGCCATCTGCTGTCAAACGTTGCTGACGGCGACGTATGAGCAACGCAGCCAGCACGCCCAGCAGCAATAGAAGTCCGCCAAGCAGCGGCCAGTTCACGCCATCGTCTGCCGCCTCGACCGGGGCTGAAACAGCGGCCGGAGCCGGCGCGACCACGGGTGGTGGCGGCGCTTTCTGCACTTCGGCCAAGCGGGTTTGCAACTCCTCGATCTGCTTCTTGCCGTCGGCTATCTGCACTTGCTGCTCTTGCAGCCTGAGGTTCTGTTCGTCGAGGGTCTTTTGCAGTTGCTGGGTGAGCAGCACGCTGGCGGCCAATTGCTCGGCCTGCGCATCGTTGGCAGGTGCCGCCGGCGTTGGCGGCACAGGCGCCGCAGTGCGTTTGCCCTGGGCAGCCTGAGGCGGTGCGGTAACCGGTTCGACGGTTGGAAATTCGGAGGATTGCGGGCGCGGATCCGGCTCGTCGGTGGCGGGCACGATGCCCGGCGAACCCGGCGGGTCGATCAGCACCGTGTACTCGCGCAACAGACGGCCGTTGGGCTGATCGAGCTGCACGAGGAAGTTCAGGAAAGGTTCGTTGACCGGTTTGCCGGACGTCACCCGGATCATCTGGCGGCTGCCGCGCAGGATCGGGGTGAACTTGAGATCATTGAGAAAGAACACCCGCTCGACGCCCGCCCGGCCGAACTCATCCGCCGAAGCCAGGCTGGCCGAGAGATCGTTTTGCGTCAACGTGCCGACATCGACCAGCGCGATGTCGGCCTTGAACGGCTGATTGAGGGCTGAGTGAACAGTGATCTCGCCCAACCCCAACGCCATCGACCAGGTCGAATAGCTGAATACGCCAGCGAGCAGCAGCCATTTGGCGCCCCCGCGCAGCACGTGCCGACTTGCGAGCATGAGCATCCCTTAAATAAGCAAAACCGGTTTCTATGCGTTCGCACATCCGGTACGAACACGATATTGCCCAGTAGTTCTTATAGTCGGCTCAGCGCGATCTCTCAAAAAATCACTGGCGGGATGTGCCTCAAGATTTTTCCAGGTTGGCCAGAATGTGCCCGTGTACGCGCATGCACACCTTCAAATCCGCCTCATCGACGCCCTCGAACAATTCGTGACGCAGTTGCGTGGCAATGGTTTCGATCTGTTCGATCAGGGGCAGCGCAGGTGCGCAGAGCACGATTTTTTTCGCCCGACGGTCTTCCATCACTGACTGGCGTTGCACCAGTCCCTGGTTTTCCAGACTATCAAGCAAGCGCGCCAGGGTCGGGCCTTCGACGCCGACACTCTGCGCCAGTTCGCGTTGGGTCGGTGCCTCTTCAAAACGCGCCAGATGCAGCAGCACCAGCCAGCGCGCCTGCGACAGGCCCAGCCCGGCGAGACGACGATCCAGTTCGGCACGCCAGCCACGAGACATCTGGGCCAGTTGCATACCAAAGCGATGTTGATCGGTTAACGGCATAAAACACTCACGGTTAGACTGAAAATACGGAAAATCTAATTATTAGTCAGCTAAGCATGGGCGGCAGTTATAGGCAAGAGTCGCTCTGTACTGAATCGTTACAACTGCACGGGGCTTGGCGCATACGTCGTTTCACATCTCGAATTCAGACTGCAACGCCGCCCGCACGCAATACAGCACGCCTTCCGGCACACGCCCGGCAAACAGCTCAGCCACTTCAGCGACCGACGGCAACTCGCCCTCACCATCGAGGAACGCGTCCTGCACTTCGCCCATCAATTCCTCAGGCAAGTCCAGCGCCTGCTCCAGCGACAATTGCTGCTTGCCGATGGCTTCGGCGAGCATGGCGTAGACGTTCTTCTCCGAGCACTGCAACTGCCCGGCGATCTGCAGCGGGGTCATGCCGGCGCGGGCCAGGGTGATCAGCTCGTGACGGACATCGGCGACCACCTTCGGCGCCTCCGCCTCGCCGCCGAGTACTTCGAGGAAGGCTTCGCCGTAACGTTCCAGCTTGCGTGCGCCAACGCCGCTGACTCGGGCCATTTCCGCCAGCGAGGTGGGTTGGCTGCGGAGCATTTCCAATAGCGTCGAGTCAGGGAAGATGACATATGGCGGCACGCCGTGTTCTTCGGCGAGTTTGCGCCGCAGTGCGCGCAAGGCTTCCCACTGTTCGCGTTCCTCGCCGCGCACCAGCTGGCTGGCCTGGCTCTTGCTGCCGGTTTTGGCGGTGACTTGCGGTTTCAGGTCGCGGCGCAGTTCCAGTTTCACTTTGCCTTTGAGCAAAGGCCGGCAACTGTCATTCAAGCGCAGACCGCCATAACCCTCGTGGTCGACATCGGCCAACCCACGCGCCACCAGTTGGCGGAACAGCGAGCGCCACTCGCTCTCGCTCAACGCCTTGCCAACGCCAAACACCGACAAATGCTGATGGCCGAAGCTGCGCACCTTTTCGTTGTCCTTGCCCAGCAACACGTCGACCAGATGACCGACGCCATAGCGCTGGCCGGTGCGGAAAATCGCCGACAATGCCTGACGTGCAGGCTCGGTGGCGTCCCAGGTCTGCACGCCGTCGACACAGTTGTCGCAATGCCCGCACGGTTCGGGCATGTCTTCGTCGAAATAGGCCAGTAACGCCTGCCGGCGGCAGCGGGTCTCTTCGCACAGCGAGAGCATGGCGTCGAGCTTGTGCTGCTCCAGACGCTTGTGCCGCTCGTCGCCTTCGGAGTTCTGCAGCATCTGCTTGAGCATCACCACGTCTTGCAGACCGTAAGCCATCCACGCATCCGCCGGCAGCCCGTCACGGCCGCCGCGCCCGGTTTCCTGGTAATACGCCTCGAGAGATTTCGGCAGATCAAGGTGCGCGACGAAGCGTACGTTGGGCTTGTCGATGCCCATGCCGAACGCCACGGTCGCGACCATGATCAGGCCTTCCTCATTGAGGAAGCGCTTCTGGTGATAGGCGCGCAGATCATTGGGCAGACCGGCGTGATACGGCAGCGCCGGGAAGCCCTGCTCGCTGAGGAACGCCGCAACTTCTTCAACCTTCTTGCGCGACAGGCAATAAACGATGCCGGCATCGCTGCGCCGTTCGGCGAGGAAGGCCAGTAACTGCTTGCGCGGCTGTTCTTTGGGCACGATGCGATAGAAGATGTTCGGGCGGTCGAAGCTCGACAGGAAGCGCTCGGCGTTCTGCAGGTGCAGGCGATCGACAATTTCTTCGCGGGTGCGCTTGTCGGCGGTCGCGGTGAGAGCGATGCGCGGGACGTTGGGGAACAGCTCGGCCAATTGACCCAGTTGCAGGTATTCGCGGCGGAAATCGTGGCCCCATTGCGATACGCAATGCGCTTCGTCGATGGCGAACAAGGCGATTTCCAGGCTTTGCAGGAATGCCAGCATGCGCGGCTGCACCAAGCGCTCGGGCGCCAGATAGAGCATTTTCACTTCGCCGCGTTTGATTCGCAGAGCGAGATCGCGCTGCTGCTCGGCACTCAGCGTGGAGTTCAGCGCAGCGGCGGCCACGCCCAGTTCTTCGAGGGTGGCGACCTGATCGTCCATCAGCGCGATCAACGGCGACACGACCACCGCCAGACCTTCACGCAACAGCGCCGGCACCTGGAAGCACAACGACTTGCCGCCACCGGTAGGCATCAGCACCAGCGCATCACCGCCGCTGGCTACGCGCTCAATGATCGCACCCTGACGGCCACGGAAACTGTCGTAGCCGAAGATGTCCTTGAGGACGCGTTGAGCCTGTTCGAGCATAAAAACTCCAAAAATCTACCGATACATCCCTGCTCAGGCTGGTTCAGAGCAGCTTCGGCTGCTTAAACAAAACGTAAGAACACATTGCATGACCAGCGCAGCGCCGGCAGGGATCGCAAAACGCGGCAGTATACCCGAGGCCTTCGCCGCAGAGGGTGCCGCTGAGAAGACACTGATAAACCTGCCACACACAAAACCCTGTGGGAGCGAGCCTGCTCGCGAAAGCGACCTGTCAGTCGATATAAAAGTGCCTGATACACCGCCTTCGCGAGCAGGCTCGCTCCCACAGGGTTATTCATCTTTCCAGTGAGGCCGGTAATTCGGGCAAATCTGCCAAGCGGCTGGCTAGAGCGCGCAAGAAGGCCTAGAATTCCCGCATTGTTTATTCCCCAAGGTAGCCCCGTAATGTCCTTCGCTGAGCAACTGACCCGCCTGCAAGTCTTCCTCGACGCCGACGAGCTGCACGACGAGGCGCTGGATTACGTCGCCGCCCACGGTTACCTGACCGCGCTGTCGATCTGCTCCGAAGACGTTCCGGAGCGCGAGTGGATCGACGCGCTGTTCGCCGAAGAGCCGCATTACACCGACGAAGCCCAGCGTGCCGAAATCGAAGCCACGCTGATCGGCCTTAAGGCGCACATCGCTC
The DNA here is from genome assembly GCF_017491835.1 of Pseudomonas sp. 67(2021). Classification (NCBI taxonomy): domain Bacteria; kingdom Pseudomonadati; phylum Pseudomonadota; class Gammaproteobacteria; order Pseudomonadales; family Pseudomonadaceae; genus Pseudomonas; species Pseudomonas sp. 67(2021). Next base: position 75,217 of record NZ_JAFGYL010000013.1, on the reverse strand, counting down.
GCCAACTGGCCTCGGATGAAGAATTCGAATTGCCGTGCGAACTGGATCTGGGCGAAGAGCCGGACGACTCCGAACTGCGCGGCTGGTGCATCGGTTTCATGGAGGGCGTGTTCCTGCGCGAAGCGGCCTGGTTCGAAACCGCCGAAGAAGAAGTCAGCGAAATGCTCCTGCCGATCATGGTCGGTTCCGGCCTGTTCGACGAGCAGCCTGAGTTCGAAGACATCGCCAAGGACGCCAACCTGATGGACGACATGATCGTTCAGATCCCGGAAGCCCTGACTGCGCTGTACCTGCTGTGCCAGGCCCCCGACGAAAAACCGGCGATCCTCAAGCCTCGTCACCACTAAGACCCGGCCTATGGACAACCCCATAGGCAACCGCCCCCTGATGTTGCGCTACGTCCTGCTGGCCATCGGCTGGCTCAGCGTGGCATTGGGGGTGATCGGCATCTTCCTGCCGGTCCTGCCCACCACCCCCTTCCTCCTGCTCGCCGCGGCCTGCTTCGCGCGCAGCTCTCCGCGCTTCTATCGCTGGCTGGTCGAACACCCGCGCCTCGGGCCATGGATTCGCGACTACCTCGAAGGCAACGGCATCCCGCTCAAAGGCAAGGTCTACGCGATCGGCCTGATGTGGGTGAGCATTCTGTTCTCATGTTATCTGGTGCCGCTGGTTTGGGCGCGTGGGTTCATGCTGACCAGTGCGGTGCTGGTGACGATTTATATTTTGCGGCAGAAAACCTTAAAAAAAGGCTGATTACCACGCCGCTGCCTGCTCAACCGTTCGTCCGATATCTACGCATACCTGTCAGAGTTGACAGGTGCGCGATTTACCGGCCCATGATTAATTCTTCCGTATCGGCGCTGACAGCCCAGGTAAGCGCCCCGTGTGGAAGGCGAAAATTCATGAACAGCTCGCAATACCTGATATTTCCTCCTGCGCCGCGTTCCCGTGTCAGTGTGCTGGCCATCTATCCGCCGGAACCACGCCTGCACAAGCTGCAAGCTGACAAAAGCTATGGTATCAACATCGCCATGGTTACTCAGGACATTAACGGATTGGGCTTCCGTCTCCCGGAATATCTGTCTCAAGGCATTGGTGACCATATCAAAGTCTTCATCGATGAACCCGATGTCACTAACCCTTTGTCCGTGATTGATTTCATCCTTACGGAGGAGGATTTTGAGGCCGATGGAAAGATTCCTAAAACCGTATTTTTTTACATTTCAGCTGAAATCCTCGAGGAGAAATTCCTGCCGTTTACAGACGTCAGGCTGGATTGCTGGATGATAGTCACAAGACAGAGCGGCAACCCATCGGAATCGCCACACGCACAGCTCTGGTTCAAATACCCCGCACCCGGCGAGGCGGACACTGATGGTGGAAAGTCCCTCAATCAGGGCCTCAAGCTGCCGCTCGCATCGGAAAGCATCGTCGATCAGAACGTCATCAAAGAGGGCATGGAAGTCACGGTCAAGCATTACTTCAATCAGCAGATCGGCGATACGGTCGTGCTGAAATGTGGTTCGCTGCGGCTGGACTTCGTCGTGACTGACGCCTCGGCCGACATCGTTTTCAAGCTGACGTCTGACTTACTTGGCAAATTGCAACAAACCAGCAATCTGGTGGTGCGCTGGAGCGTTTATGACGTTGTCGAGAACTCCAGTGGTTTTTCGGAACCGCTCATTCTGCCGTTCAAGCCAGGAATAACTTTGTTGGCCGCGCCGATTTTCGAGCAGTCCGATGGCGACGACGTTCTACACCATGATTGGCTTGCAGGCGGCCCGACGAACATTCTCCTGACGGGCAGTTTTGCGATCAACGATGTGATCGCCCTGACACTGGAAGGATTCACCCGAAACAACGTGCCAGTCACTCATACCTATTCTTTAACGGTGACCGTCGCCAGCAAGACACTGTACTTTCCAGTCGAAAACTTCCGCATTCAAAATGTGATAGGTGGAAGTTTACGGGCAACCTATATCCTGACCAGAGCAGGTCAGCCCAAGCTCTCCAAACCTGCTGACGTAACCGTTGCGGGTAAATCGTTGCCACTGGGAGCGCCGGAGGTCACCCCACTGGTGGAAGGCGAACTGGCGGTCGATACTGCCAAAGCCCTAATAAATGTCGCCAGCTTCTGGCCCTTGAAACAAGGGGCAGAGGTCAAGCTGCACTGGCAGACCACAGACATCAATGGCAAGTTGGTACAGTTCACTTGGGGACAGCTGGTAACCGATCCTTCAAAGCCCATCGTTTTCGAGGCCGAGAACGAGTACATCAAGCCCTACGCCAGCGCGAGACTGGCCGTGCAGGCCACCATCACCAATCCCGGCGAAAGTGAAGTCTTTTCCGATATCGCTCAGTTGAAGATCGGCGATCCCAAGGAGCTTGTCCTCACGCCGCCTTCACTGGTATCACCTTTCACTAATCCGCTTGATCCATTGGCGGAGCTGCCGAGCATGCTGGTGGAATATCTCGATGCCAAGACCGAGAAGGTCCGCCTGGTGTGCACACCACTGCCCTTGGGATTTGATCGCTTCCCGCTGGTAGACCTGGATTCGGCCAAACAAGCCACCTTTCTCCTGAACAGAAAGTTGATAACGGCGCTTCACGGCGAAACCGTGGGTTTCAAATTCAACCTGAATCAGGACGGCAAGAAAATCGGATCATCTCCGGAAACAGAGATTTCTTTCAAACTGATCGCTGATCAGGATCCCAGGTTTCCGCGACCGCGAATCATTGGCATTGACAACGCAATACTGGACGTAAAAAAACTGACCAGCGCAGACAAATTGGCGGTCAACCTCTGGCACGGACAACGACCGGGCCAGAGCATGACGCTGGTGCTGATCGGCATCGACAGCACAAACAACCCTGTCCGCCACGTCATCATCAACGCGGAGGCGAGCGTCACCAGCGCCGGGCTGATACGGGAACTGTCAACGCCGACGCTGGAAGTGTTGAGAAATCTCAAAAGCGGCAGTACGGCGACATTGATATTTTCCGTGCGCCTGGGGTTGCGCGGCAAACCGGTGGAATTTCCTCACCAGACGTACCAAATCGAATCTCTGGTTGAACTGCAACCGGTCATTACATTGGTCAAGGACTCGCAGAACCGGGAGATACCGCATAGCGACCTTACGGTTGACCCCAATGTCACGGTTGAAGGGACTGCGAGTACAGAGCAGCAGGTTGAAGTGCTGGTGGATGGCGAGCCGGTGGAGACGTTGACCACAGACAAGGACGGCAAATTCTCAGTGCTACTGAAGGGGCTCGTTGTCGATGTACTGACAATCGTGCAGATTCGGGCGCTATATGGTGAAGGTCTGCTCTCTCCTTTGCGTTCGTTCACGCTGCGCAAAGCGCTGCAAATCAACAATAGCGCCATGGCCCTGCATGGACCGAGAGTTTATGCATGGCCACACAGTGCGGACTTTCCAGGTAACACTCAAATCCGTGCTGCTGTCCCATCTACCGGCGTTCCCCCGATCACTTACAGAAGCAGTAATTCGAACGTGGCCCATGTTGACGGCAACGGGAAAGTCACCGGTATGCGTAACGGCAATACCTACATCACGGTGCAAGACCGATTCAGCTCATTTTCATACAACGTTGATGTTCGGAATGTCTACCAGCTGCACGTGTCTGGGTATGCAATGAACCATTACCAGGCAGTAAACTGGATGAACAGTGTTTATGGTTCAGTTCCTTTAAACAATTATTTTAATAGCATGTACGCTGTCTATGGCAAAGACCATAACTGGCCGCTAGCTTCAGGCTGGATAACGTGGATGTGCACCGGCGCTGCATGTGGTCACAATCAGGGGGGTTACTACGTTTGGCGAGGCGGCGGATATCTCTGCCGTAACGACTTGAGCATCGGATATTGGGCATGGTGCCTCAGACCTTATTGACAATTGTGCCGTGCCATTGCTGCTGAGCAGCAGATCATGCTCGGGAAGTTGGCGGTGAATCGGATTCTGGATAATTTGGGCTGTCGGCGTGAGCTTGTGTCAAACACCGGCTGATTGTCCGGTGCCATCTCTGGCCCCTTTTCGAGCAGGCTCGCTCCCACATTGAAATGCATTCCACCGTGGGAGCGAGCCTGCTCGCGAAGACTGACGTGTGAGCAATGCAGTACCATCAGGCAGAAAAAAACCGCCGCCCCTTTGAGCTGGACGGCGGTTTTTTTGTTTCAGACGGCGCTTACACCGTATCCACCTTCAAGGAATGATCATTAAGCATGCCGCTGATGATCGTCGCCGTGTCATGCCCCCCAGCCACCATGCCGCCCGCCCCGGGTGTCACGCCGTAGTGGCTGGCGAGGTTGACGCCGGCCAGGTCGATGGTCTGGTTCGGCGTGCCGCCGGCCATGGCGCTGACGTCGATGCTGGTCATCACCGAGGCGCCGCTGCCGCTGACGGTGAAGTGCAGATAGTCGTCCAGCGACGCGGTGCTGGCGTTTTCGCCTTGCAGCAGTTGCGACAGGTCGAGTTTGTCGGTGCCGGGGGTGAAGTCGGTGATCAGGTCGTGGCCGCTGTTGCCCTTGAGCCACTGGAAGGTGTCAGCCCCTGCCCCGCCTGTCAGCGTATTGTTGCCCATGCCACCGATCAGCAAGTCATCGCCAGCGCCGCCATTGAGGAAGTCGTTGCCGAGGCCGCCGTTGATCACGTTGTTGTTGCCGTCGCCGGTGAGGCTGTCGTTGAAGTTCGAGCCGAGCAGATTTTCGATGCCGGTCAGCGTGTCAGTACCGGCGCCGAGGGTATTCTGCGCACCGAGCAGGCCGAGATTGACGGTGACAGCGGCCGTGGCGTGGGCGTAGCTGGCGGTGTCGCTGCCAGTGCCGCCGTCGAGCAGGTCGTTGCCGGCGCCGCTGTAGAGCAAATCGTTACCGCCGTCGCCGTGCATTTCGTTGTTGCCGGAGCCTGCGCTGAGCACGTCGTTGCCTTCGCCGGCGTTGATCACATTGTTGCCACTGCCCGCTACCAACACATCGTCGCCAGCAGTGCCGGTCAAGGTGTGGCCGTCCTGATAGCTGATGCTGACGTTGGCCGTGTCGCTGCCGCCGTGGTTATCGTTGGCGGTGTAGGTGCCGTGGAAGTCCGGCGTGATGTCGTGGGCCCCCGCATAGTTGAGGGTCATGGTCAGTTGGTAGTTTTCCGCCGCGTTCGGGTTGCCGCCACCATTACCAATGTTGGTGATGTGGATCTGGTAGACGCCGTCCGCCGAGGCGCTGAGGGTCTGGCCGTCCGCCAGCGCCATCCAGGCACCGCCGTTGAGCGAATACTCCATGCTGATCTTACCGGCACCCAGATTGTGATCCAGATTGAGGGTTTCGCCCTGACGTAGATTGACGGTGATGCGATCTTCATCGTTGGCATTGCTGTTGCTCACCATGCCCAGATAACCGCTGACCACCAGCGCGGCGGTCATGGTCGCGGCATTGGCGCTGAAGGCGCTGCGCACGTTGGCCAGGTTCTGGTTGGCCGCATTATTGTTCTGCCCAGTGAAACCGATCAGGCCGGTACCGGTGAAGTCCGCCGCTTTCGAAACCCAACCGGTGTTGAAGCTGGTTGGCGTGGCGTTGAGGGTGTCGCCGTTCGGATCGCTGTCATTGGCCAGCAGCAGCTCACCCGGCACCACGATGTTGCCCGAGAGCACGTTGGTGATGACGTGATCGTCCATCGCCACCGGTGGCGCGTTGGGAATCACTTTCACCGTCAGGGTGGAGCTGGCCAGATCGCCGTCTTTGTCGCTGACGGTAAAGCCGATGTTTTCGGTGATGACCACGGCGGTGGTTTTCTGCGAGGTGTAGCTGTATTCGCCGGTATCAAGATTGACCACCAGCGTGCCGCTGTTGTTGGTGGCAATGCTGACGCTGTTGTTGGCGGTATTGAAGGTGCCGTGATTGGCGCCGCCGCTCGCGGTCAACGAACCCTGGCCACTGAGGGCTTTCGGATCGTAGGTGTAGGTGGTGCCGTCGACCACGATCGACTTGATGAAACCGCCATCGGCGCCGAACGAACCGCCCTCGCCCAGCAGCGAACCGGTGACCGGCGCGCCCTGCACGGTGCCGGACAATACCGAGTTGAGCTGATTGAGATCGGTGACCACCACCGCATTGGTATTGGTGTGGTTGATGCCGTCGTAGGCCAGCGGATCGAGGTTGGCGTTGCTCACGCCACTGCCCAGACCGATTGCATAGTTCTTGATGTTGTTAGCGTCGAGGAAGTTTTTCAGCGCGGCCTCGTCAGCCGTGCCGATGTCGCCCTCGTTGGGCTTGCCGTCGGAGAAGAAGTAGCCGACGTTCTGTGCCCCGGTGAGTTTGCCGGAGGTGTCGAACGCGGTCTGCATCACCGCCACGGCGGCATCGTAGTTGGTGCCGCCGCCGGCGTTGAGGCCGGCGAGCAATGTCTTGGCAGTAGCGACATCGACCCACACCGTGGTGCGGTCGGCGGCATTGCTGCTGAACGTCACCAACTGCACTTTCACATCGCCCAGATCATCGTACTTGTCGAGCAAGGCGCCAATGGCCTGCTTGGCCAGTGCCAGCCGCGACAGGCCCGGCACGCCAGAGGGATCGGCCATGCTGCCGGAAATGTCGAGGACGATGAGGATGTTCGAATCAATCTCCACTGCGGTAACCGAGCGATCCGAGGCAACGGCTTTCGGCACATCGTCGACGATGTTCACCACAAGCGTGCTGGTGGTGCTGTTGCCCAGCGCATCGGTGGCTTTGTAGGTGAACGTTTCGCTGAGGGTGTTCGGCCCGTCGTTGGCGTTCGGCGCGGTTTTCGGCGCCGAGGTCAGCGTGTAGGTGTAAGTGCCGTCAGCGTTGAGCAGCAGTTGCCCGTAGCTACCGGCGGCGTTGCCGACCAGGGTGTACGTGATCGCGCCGCTGCCACCACTGACCGAACCGACCAGCGTGCCGCTGGCGGTTTCGCCGGTGTTGCCCGGTTCGCTGCCGGTGACTGTGCCGGCGGCGAGATCCTGGCCATCCTTGTTCAGGTCGAGGGCTTTTTCGTAGACCGTGACATCCTGATCCACCGAGGCGACCAGTTTGCTGTCGGCGACATTGATGGTCAGCGTTGTGGTGCTTTCGTCGCCATCGCTGTCACGGATGGTGTAGGTGAACGTGTCGGTCGCGCCCGGCGGGCTCACCGAGTTCGGGTTGCTGTGGTAAACCGCGTTGCCCGCCGCGTCGAGGGTCAGGTAGCCGTAGTTGCCGTTGATGTTGCTGTTGAGCCCGCCGCTGGCCGACGTCGCGGTGTTGCTGCCGACGCGCACGCCGACCACCGTGGCGGCGCCGTCGGCACCGCTGAGGTCATTGCCGAGCACACTGACATTGACCGTGCCGCCCTCCGCCACCGAGCCGGTATCGGCGTTGGCAGTCGGCAAATCGTCGACGATGTTGACGTTGATCTGACCGCTGGCGGTACTGCCATCGGTATCAGTGGCGACCACGTCGAAGCTCTCACTGAGGCTGTTGGCGCCGTTGGCGTTCGGATGGGCTTCGTTGTCGACCAGGGTGTAGCTGTAACTGACCACGCCGGAGGCCGGATCGTAACCGGTGATGGTGAACGTACTGCCCAGTGGCGAGACCACCGATTGCGGCAAACCGGCGGCGACGCCATTGCTGATCACCGCAATGCCGCCGACCGTGAGGGTTTGCAGGCCATCAAGCGCAGTCACGGTGAAGCTGCCGCTTTGGGTCAGCGCCGAGGTGTTGGGGCTGCTGCCGTCGCTGAGGTTTTTCTCGTAGACGGTGATTTCGCCGCCCTTCACATCGAGGCCGTCGAGGCACACCGGATCGTCGTTGTTATGGATGTTCAGCACCAGGTTGGCGGTGCTGGTGTCGCCGTCCGCGTCGGTGATGGTGTAGGCGAAGGTTTCCGTGCCGTTGCCGCCGCCCTGGAGGTTTTTGAAATCGGCGTCGTTGGCGTCCAGCGTGTAGGTGTAAGTGCCGTTGGCGTTGAGCACCAGCGTGCCGTAAGTGCCAGTGAAAGTACCGGCGGTTACCGGGCCGCTGGCGACGCGGTCGGCGCCCTGCACGTCGTTGTCGAGGACGTTGCCGGTCAGGGTCACCTGGACTTCTGTTGCGCTGTCGGCATTGCTGTCATTCAGCGCCTTCGGCACGTCATCGACGATGCTCACAACGATCGTGCTGGTGACGACATTGCCCAGCGAATCGGTGGCCTGATAGGTGAAGGTTTCGCTCAGGCTGTTGGCGCCGTCGTCGGCGTGCGGCGTAGTGGTCGCTGGCGAAGTGAGCGTGTAGGTGTAAGTGCCATTGGCATTGAGAACGATCTGCCCGTAGTTGCCGGTGGCACTGCCAACCAACGCATAACTGATCGCGCCGACCGCACCGGTGACCGAGCCGACCAGGGTGCCGGAAGCGGTTTCGCCAGTGCTGTTCGGATCGCTGCCGACCACACTGCCCGCTGCCAGATCCTGGCCATCCTGGTTCAGGTCGAGGGCTTTTTCGTAGACGGTGACATCGGTGTCGCTGACCGCTTTCAGGCAGCTGTTGTAGACGTCGATGGTGATCGTCGTGGTGCTTTCGTCACCGTCGGCATCGCGCACGGTGTAGGTGAACACATCCACCGCGCCCGGGCCGTTCACCGTGTTCGGATTGCTGTGATAAACGGCGTTGCCGTTGGCATCAAGCGTGAGGTAGCCGTAGGTGCCGTTGATCTGCGAATTGAGCCCGCCGATGGCCGAAGTCGAGGTGTCAGCACCGGCGCGCACGCCAACCACTGCACCGGTGACCGCCGGGCCGTCAGCGCCACCGATATCGTTGTTGAGTACGTTACCGCTGACAGTACCGCCCTCCGCCACCGAAGCCGCGTCCGCATGCGCGGTCGGCAAATCGTCGACGATGTTGACGTTGATCTGGCCGCTGGCGGTGCTGCCATCGGTGTCAGTCGCCACCACGTCGAAGTTCTCGGTGAGGCTGTTGGCGCCGCTGGCAGTCGAGTGGGTTTCGTTGTCGGCCAGGGTGTAGCTGTAGCTGACCACGCCGGTCGCCGGATCATAACCGCTGATGGTCAAGGTGCTGCCCAGCGGGGTGACGATTGATTGCGGGAAGCCTGCGGCCACGCCATTGGTGATCACCGCGATGCCACCGACTGTGAGGGTCTGCAGACCATCGAGAGCGCTGACGGTGAAAGTGCCGTTCTGGGTCAGCGCCGGGGTGTTGGGGCTGGTGCCGTCGCTGAGATTTTTTTCGTAGACGGTGAGTTCGCCGCCGTTGACGTCGAGGCCATTGAGCAGCACCGGATCGTTGTTGTTGTGGATGTTCAATACGAGATTGGCAGTGCTGGTATCGCCGTCGGCATCGGTGATGGTGTAGGCGAACGTTTCGGTGCCGTTACCGCCGCCGGTCAAGGCTTTGAAATCGGCATCGCTGGTATTCAGCGTGTAGGTGTAAGTGCCGTTGGCGTTCAGAACCAAGGTGCCGTAAGTACCAGTGAATGTACCGGCCGTGACTGGACCGGTGGGTACGCGGTCGGCGCCTTGCACGTCGTTGGTCAGGACGTTGCCGGTCAGCGTCAGTTGGCTTTCTGAGGCAGTGCCGTTGCTGTCATCGTTGGCCTTTGGTACATCGTCGACGATGTTGACGTCGAGGGTGCCGGTGGCCGTCGTGCCGTTGTCATCAACGACCGTGACCGCGAACTGCTCAGGCAGATTGTTCGCGCCGTTGGCGTTCGGATGCGCTTCGTTATCAGCCAAGGTGTAGCTGTAACTGACCACGCCGGTTGCAGCGTTGAAACCAGTAATCGTCAGCGTGCTGCCCAGTGGCGTGGTGATTGACTGCGGGAAGCCTGCGGCAACGCCATTGGTCACCACGGCAATTCCACCAACAGTCAGCGTGGTGACGCCGTCCAGTGCGGTGATGGTGAACGTGCCGTTTTGTGTCAGCGCGGTGGCGTCCGGTGCGCTGCCGTCGCTGAGATTTTTCTCGTAGATCGTCAGCTCGCCACCGGCGACGTTCAGGCCATCGATGGTGACTGGATCGTCGTTGTTGTGGATCTGCAGAACGAGATTGGCAGTGCTGGAATCGCCGTCGGCATCAGTGATCGTGTAGGCGAAGGTTTCCGTGCCGTTACCGCCGCCGGTCAAGGCTTTGAAATCGGCATCGCTGGTATTCAGGGTGTAGGTGTAAGTGCCGTTGGCGTTCAGAACCAAGGTGCCGTAAGTACCAGTGAATGTACCGGCCGTGACTGGGCCTGTCGGTACGCGGTCGGCGCCTTGTATGTCGTTGGTGAGGACATTGCCGGTCAGGGTCAGCACGGTTTCCGAGGCAACGCCGTTGGCGTCGTCAAACGCTTTGGGCGCGTCGTCGGTGATGTTCACGTCGAGGGTGCCGGTGGCGGTGGTGCCGTTGTCATCAACGACCGTGACCGCGAATTGCTCAGGCAGATTGTTGGCGCCGTTGGCGTTCGGATGCGCTTCGTTATCAGCCAGGGTGTAGCTGTAACTGACCACGCCGGTTGCAGCGTTGAAACCAGTAATCGTCAGCGTGCTGCCCAGTGGCGTGGTGATCGATTGCGGGAAACCTGCGGCGACGCCGCTGGTCACCACGGCGATGCCACCGACTGTCAGCGTGGTCACGCCGTCCAGTGCGGTGATGGTGAAGGTGCCGTTTTGTGTCAGCGCGCCAGTGTCCGGGGCGCTGCCGTCGCTGAGGTTTTTTTCGTAGATCGTAAGCTCGCCACCGGCGACGTTCAGGCCATCGATGATTACAGGATCGTCGTTGTTATGGATCTGCAGAACCAGATTGGCAGTGCTGGAATCGCCGTCGGCATCAGTGATCGTGTAGGCGAAGGTTTCGGTTCCGTTGCCACCGCCGGTCAAGGCTTTGAAATCGGCATCGCTGGTATTGAGCGTGTAGGTGTAAGTGCCGTCGGCGTTCAGAATCAAGGTGCCGTAAGTACCGGTGAAAGTACCCGGCGTGACCGGTCCGGTAGGTACGCGGTCGGCACCTTGTATGTCGTTGGTGAGGACGTTGCCGGTCAGGGTCAGCACGGTTTCCGAGGCAACGCCGTTGGCGTCGTCAAACGCTTTGGGCACATCGTCGGTGATATTCACGTCCAGCGTGCCAGTGGCGCTGTCGCCATTGCTGTCGGTGGCGATCACGGTGAACTGTTCGCCGAGATTATTCACGCCGTCGCCGGCCGCGTGGGTCTCGTTGCCGTTGAGGGTGTAGCTGTAGCTGACCGTGCCGGTCGCCGCGTTGTAACCGGTGATGGTCAGGGTGTTGCCCAGTTGCGTGGTGATCGACTGGGGAAAGCCGATCGGCACGCCGCCAACAATCACGTTGATGCCGCCGATGCTCAGGCTGTTCAAACCATCCGCTGCCGAGACCGTGAAGCTGCCACTTTGCGTCAGCGCGCCTGGATTGGCCGCTGTACCGTCAGGCAGATTGGCTTCATTGAGGTTCAGCTCGCCATCCGCCCCATTGAGGCCGTTGAGGATGACCGGGTTGTTCACTGGTGGCGGTGGCACCACGACCGGCGCTGGCGTGTCGTCGCCATTGTCGATGTCCGCGTCGCGACGATACTCGGGAAATTCGGGAATACCGTTGAAGCCAGCGGTGGGGAAACCAATGATCGGATCGACTCGGCCGCCAACTTCGGTGAGCAGAACGAAACTGTGCCCGCCGCCCAGTTCACCGGTATTGCCGGTGGGCGCGTTGGGGCCGGCCGCGGTGGCTTCGGCGGTTTTGCTCGGGTCTTCACCGGCGGCGATGGCTTGCTGGATCTGCTCGACATCGGTCAGTTGCGCCTGGCTTGGGGTCTGCGCTTCGTCGACGTTCACCGGGACAGCCTGGTCGGCCAGCAATTGCCCGGTCATGGTGATGCTGCTGCCCCGGCCGAGGGTCAATTCCTCGCCGTTTTGCAGTTTCACTGCCACCGCGCCTTCCGCGCCGGTGATCAGTTGATCGCCAGCGTACAAACGATCGCCTTCGAACAGCGGACGCTTGATGCCGTCGCTCGCCTGGGCGAACACCTGACCAATGACTTTTGTGACCGTACCAATGAGCGCTGCCATGTGAAATCCTCCGCTGCCGACCACCGTCGGCACTGGTTCGCGAAGCAGCCCATGGCTCAATCGGGTTGCCGGGGGCGACGCTCGCACCCTCGACAGTTCGTTTCGCAGGCCCGGTTTGAGGTGAATTGTCAGCGCGATCAAGCACTTGCCAACCCTGTTCAATCCATCGACCCACTAGCGCTACGTAACGGTGGTGAATCACCCGAGTGACAAAAATCTGTCGCTCATTCCCCGCTACGCGTCCCTCCCCTTCAGCAGTACTTCGCAGTGTCTCGCAAAGTGAATGGAACTTTCCTCAAGCCTTTTCGAGCTCCCTAAAGCGCATAAAACAAAGGCTTTCGAGCTGAACAATGTGCTGCTTTTGAAAAACCGCATAAGTTTTTTTTGGAATATACCTTATGAAAATTTTTTCTTAGCTACGCTCTAGGATGTTCTTAGCTCTGTTGTTACAAGAGTGAAACGCTTACACCCTAAATTTACGTCAAATATTTGGCGACGGTAACACAACATTGAGATCCAGGGAGATGCACCCATGCGCGTTTTAACCCCCCTCTGCAGCGCGGTTTTGCTGGCCATGGCTTGCACTTCCCAAGCCCAGGCGATGAACCTCACCGAGGCGATTCAGAGCACCATCGCTACCCACCCGGAACTGGCTTCGCGCGTGGACGCCCGCCTGTCTGCGGATGAGCAGGTGAAAGTGGCCAAGGGCGGGTTTTATCCGTCGGTCGATCTGAACGCGGCCTACGGGCGCGGCTACAGCGACAACACCAACACCCGTGCCTTCGGTAATCACAACACCGAAATTCTCAATTACACCCAGTCCGAGCTGCGCTTGCGGCAGATGATCTTCGACGGCTTCAACACCGCCAACGAGGTCGAGCGCACCAAGGGCGTGTCCAATTCGCGCGCCTACTACGCGCAAGGCACCGCACAGGATCTGGCCCTGCGCACCATCGAGGTCTACCTCGAAGTGCTCAAGCGTCGGGAACTGGTGACGCTGGCGAAGAACAACCTGCAGGCGCACTTGCGCGTCAACGACCAGATCGGCCTGCGCACCGAGCGCGGCATCGGCAGCACCGCCGACTCCGATCAATCGGTTGCCCGTCGTGCACTGGCGCAGAACAACCTCGACACCGCCGAAGTCGATCTGGCCGACGCCGAATCGAATTTCTACAGCGTGGTCGGACGCATGCCCGATGAGCTGGAAACCCCGGCCTCGACTCGCGGTGAGATGCCACCGGACCTGCGTGAAGCGCAGCAGAGCATGGTCGACAACAACCCGTACCTGAAATCGGCCCAGGCTGACGTGCAGTCCGCCGAGAGCCAGTACGAAGTGGCCAAGTCGCCGTTCTACCCGCGCTTCGACGCGGAAGCGGCAGTGGGCGCAAACAACAACGTGCAGGGTGATGAAGGCCACGACAACGAATGGCGTGTCGGTGTGGTGATGAACTACAACCTGTTCCGTGGCGGCAGCGACAAGGCACGTCTGGCCGCGAATGCCCACGACATCAACCAGGCGATGGACATCCGCAACAACGCCCTGCGTCAGCTCAACGAGAACATTCGTCTGGCCTGGAACGCCATGGAAAATGCCAAGAAGCAGACGCCGACCGCTCGCGAATACGCAGAAACCACCAAACGCGTGCGCGCCGCTTATCAGGACCAGTTCGGCCTCGGCCAACGCACCCTGCTCGACCTGCTCGACAGCGAAAACGAGCTGTACAACGCCAACCGTCGCTACACCGAAATCCGCTACACCGAGGAATACTCGATGTACCGCGTGCTGGCGAACATGGGCCAATTGCTGAGCAAGCAACGCGTGGTGCTGCCGGCTGATGCGATTGCCACGACCGAAGTGAAAAACCAGGCGCGTCTGCCCGAGTTGAAATAGATCCTGCAGGACCTGCCGAAGGCTGCGATCTCTGATCGTTCCCACGCTCTGCGTGGGAATGCAGCCCGTGACGCTCCGCGTCACTGGACGCAGAGCGTCCCTAGAGGCATTCCCACGCAGAGCGTGGGAACGATCCGATAACCGAGCCCGTTCAACAGAGGCAATCACTATGACCAGCATGGAACCCGGCGCCACCGGGGTCGATCCGCGCCTGAGCTTCGACGACCCGTTACTCGACGGCCTGCTGATCCTCTGCAAACTGCATGGCGCCACGGTCAGTCGTGCCAGCCTGAGCGCCGGGCTGCCTCTGAACAAACAACGCCTGAGCCTCGATCTGCTGCCCCGTGCAGCCGCGCGGGCCGGATTGCAGGCGCGGCTGTTGCGCCGTGACCTGAAAGACATTTCGCCGCTGAACCTGCCGATCCTGCTGCTGCTCAACGACGGGCGCACTGCCGTGCTGCGGCGCTTCGGCGAGGATGGCAAAGCCCTGCTGCTGCCCAGCGAAGCCGACGGCGGCGAGCAATGGGTCAGCCGCGAAGAACTCAGCGAACACTACAGCGGCCAGGCCTTGTTCGCCCGTCCGCGCCACGAACTCGAAGACCTGCGCGCGCCGCTGGTGCCACGGGTAAATGCGTGGTTTCGCGACACTCTCAAACTGTCGAAATGGCTGTACAGCGATGCGATCCTCGCCAGTTTCCTGATCAACCTGCTCGGCCTGATGGTGCCGCTGTTCGTCATGCAGACCTACGATCGCGTGGTGCCCAATCAGGCGACCTCGACGCTGTGGGTGCTGTCGATCGGTTTGCTGATCGGCACCGGTTTTGAACTGGTGCTGCGCGTGGTGCGTGCGCACCTGCTCGACACCGCCGGCAAGAAAACCGATGTGATCCTCTCGGCAACGTTGTTCGAGCGCATCACCGGCATGTCGATGAAAGCGCGGCCGGCGACCATCGGCGGCTTTGCCCAGAGCATTCACGACTTCCAGGGCCTGCGTGAGTTTCTCACCGCCGTGACCCTGACCAGCCTGATCGACTTGCCCTTCGTGGTGTTGATGCTGGTAGTGATCGGCCTGCTCGGCGGCTGGCTGGTGGTGATTCCGCTGCTGGCGTTTCCGATCACGATCATTTTCGCCATGGCGATTCAGGTGCGCCTGCGTGACACCGTGCAGAAAAGCCTGAGCCTCGGCGCCGAGCGTCAGGCAGTGCTGATCGAAACCCTCGGTGGCCTGGAAACCCTCAAGGCTTGCGGCGCCGAAAGCGAGCGCCAGCACAAATGGGAAAGCACCCACGGCGCCCTCACCCGCCTCGACAGCCACGCGCGCAAACTGTCGGCGCTGGCCACCAACGGCACGCTGTTCATCCAGCAGTTTTCCGGGATGGCGACGATTGTGGCCGGGGTCTACAGCATCATTGCCGGCAACCTCAGCGTCGGCGCGCTGGTTGCCACCTACATGCTTGGCAGTCGTGTGCTCGCCCCGCTCGGGCAGATCGCCGGGCTGATCACCCGCTACCAGCAAGCGCAACTGACCATGAAAAGCACCGACGCACTGATGGCGCTGCCGCAGGAGCGCGACGGCAAACAACGGCCACTGGAACGTACGCAGCTGCAAGGTGCCCTCGACGTCAGCGGCGTGACGTTCCACTACAACGGCCAGAATGCGCCGGCGCTGAGCGAGGTCAGCTTCAGCCTGAAAGCCGGCGAGCGGGTCGGCATCATCGGCCGCAGCGGCTCCGGCAAAAGCACGTTGGCGCGATTGGTGATGGGTTTCTACAAAGCGGAACAAGGCCAGTTACTGCTCGACGGCCTCGACCTGCGCCAACTGGACGTGGCTGACCTGCGCCAGCAGATCGGTTATGTCGCCCACGACCTGCCGCTGCTGGCCGGCAGCTTGCGCGACAACCTGACCCTGGGCGCGCGTTACATCAGCGATTCACGCATGCTCGAAGTCGCCGAACTGACTGGCGTCACCGAACTGGCCCGACAACACCCGCAAGGCTTCGACCGACCGGTGGGCGAACGCGGACAACTGCTATCCGGCGGCCAACGCCAGGCGGTGTTGCTGGCGCGCGCGTTACTGCTCGATCCACCGATCATGCTGCTCGACGAACCCACCAGCGCCATGGACAACAGCAGCGAAGACGCGCTGCGACAGAAACTGCATGGCTGGGTGCAAGGCAAAACCCTGCTGCTGGTCACCCACCGCACCTCGATGCTGAGCCTGGTGGACCGGTTGCTGGTGCTGGACAACGGCCGGGTCGTCGCTGACGGCCCGAAAGAAGCGGTCATCGATGCACTGCGCAAGGGCCGTGTCGGCTCGGCGGCGGTCTAGGAGTTACGCCATGCCTGCTTCCTCCGATAGCAACAAACGCGGTTACTTCGACAGTTTCGGCAAAAGCGCCGAAGCCGAGTTCATGCCGGAAACCGCCGGCGCAGCATTGCAGGATTCGCCGCGAAAATCGCGGATCACCGTGTGGCTGGCGGCAGCGCTGCTGATCGCCGCCCTGGTCTGGGCCAAATTTGCCGTGCTCGAAGAAGTGACCATGGGCGAAGGCAAGGCGATTCCGTCGAGCAAGGTTCAGGTGATCCAGAACCTTGAGGGCGGCATCGTCACCGAGATTTACGTTCGCGAAGGCCAGATGGTCGGCAAGGGCGACACCCTGCTGCGTCTGGATGACACGCGCTTCCGCTCGAACAAGGGCGAGAGCGAGGCCGACCGTTACGCGCTGACCGCGCAGGTTGAACGGCTGTCAGCAGAGGCCGAGGGGCGCCCCTTCAAACTCTCCGCTGAAGTCATCGCCAAAGCGCCGCAAGTCGCCGAGGACGAGCGCTCGCTGTACGAGCAACGCCAACGCCGCTTGGCCAGTGAACAGCGCACCCTCAGCGAACAATTGCGGCAGAAAACCCAGGAGCTGGCGGAGTTTCGCTCCAAGCAGGGCCAGTTCAGCTCGAGCCTGGCGCTGCTGCAACAAGAGATGAACATGTCCGAACCGCTGGTGAAAACCGGCGCCGTGTCACCAGTGGAAATCCTCAGGCTCAGGCGCAGCGCCGTGGAAATCCGTGGTT
Organism: Pseudomonas sp. 67(2021); assembly: GCF_017491835.1. Taxonomy (NCBI): domain Bacteria; kingdom Pseudomonadati; phylum Pseudomonadota; class Gammaproteobacteria; order Pseudomonadales; family Pseudomonadaceae; genus Pseudomonas; species Pseudomonas sp. 67(2021). Next base: position 58,212 of record NZ_JAFGYL010000013.1, on the reverse strand, counting down.
CGCTGAACGCCACCACGCTGGCGATTCCCCGCGCCGAATCGGCCATCGCCGAGATCCGCAGCAAGATCGACGAATCCGAGCAGACCTTCCGCTCCGAGGCCGCTAAAGAGCTGAATGAGAAACGCACCGACCTGTCGAAAATCACCGCGTCGAGCATCGCCATCGACGATCGCGTCAGCCGCACTACGGTGACGTCGCCGGTGCGTGGCGTGATCAAGCAGATGAAGGTCAACACCATCGGCGGCGTGGTCCAGCCGGGCAGCGACATGGTCGAAATCGTGCCGCTGGAAGACAACCTGCTGATCGAAGCCAAGGTCCGCCCGCAAGACGTCGCGTTCCTGCATCCGGGCCAGAAAGCCATGGTCAAATTCAGTGCCTACGACTACACGATTTACGGCGGGCTGAGCGCCAAGCTCGAGCTGATCGGCGCCGATACGATCACCGATGACAAGGGCAACAGCTTCTATCTGATTCAGGTGCGCACCGACAAGAATCACCTGGGCGGCGACGTGAAACCGCTGCTGATCATCCCGGGGATGGTGGCGACAGTGGACATTATCACCGGTGAGAAAAGCGTCTTGGATTACCTGCTCAAACCGGTGTTGAAAGCGCGGACCGAGGCGATGCGTGAACGTTAGCCAATGATCGTTCCCACGCTCCGCGTGGGAATGCCGCCCGGGACGCTCCGCGTCCTTTCACGACGGTGACGCAGAGCGTCACTGGATGCATTCCCACGCAGAGCGTGGGAACGATCATCTGTCGCCATGGTTACGCTGGAAGACCTCCTCCCCCATCGCCGCAATCTGCCCTTCGATCAGCGCTTCAAACGGCTTGAGCAACGGCGCAAACGTCGTCGGCGCTTCGAGGGTTTCCAGCGCCTGCACGATCGCCTCGATCGTCGATAGCGCCCCCGGCCCCGGTGCCTTGCGCAAGCGATAGCGCGACACCCCGCCCTCGGTCAGGGTCACCCGTGGCAGCGCCGCCAGCAGCGGATTGAGGTGCAGCATCTTGCGCGCTTTGCGCCATGTTCCATCCGGGACGACCAGCAACATTGGCTGATCATTTGGCGCGTAGACCTGCAACGGCTGCGCATCCTCAGCCGGGAACAGCAAGCGCGCCTGATAGCCCGGCCGGTTCAACAGTTTCGGCAAATCCTCGAATACCTCACCGACAATCAGCTCGGCATTGCTCAGCCCCAGCGCCGCCAGCCGCGCGGTATTGAGCGCGTGACTGACCTCGCTGGGATGCTGCAGCACTAACACCCGCGTACGGCTGTCGAGGTGCGGAATCAACGGGCACAGGCAGTGGGTCTGGGGGCGCAGGCAGCGCGGGCATTGTGGTCGGGACATTTTTTCTCAAGCCTGATTGAGCTGCGCTTTGAGCAAATCGCGGAAGGTCTGGATCAGCGGCTCGCGGCTGCGGCCCCTGCGCATGATCATCGAAAACGGCGCCTGATAACCGAAGGTCGCCGGCAGCAGAACACGCAGATCACCCTTGTCGGCCCAGGCCTGCGCGTAGTGCTCCGGCAGGTAACCGATGTAGGCGCCGGAGAGCACCAGAATCAGCTGCGCTTCCATGCTTTCCACGGTCGCGGCGCTGTGTTTGAAACCGTGCCGGGCCAGTTCCGCCTGACTCCAGTAACCGCGCCCGACCATCCGTTGCTGAGTGATGACCTGCTCGGGAATGCGCCGTTCGTTGAACAGTGGATGGCGACTGCTGCAATACAGCCAGTGCTGCTCGCGGTACAGCGGCATGTAGACCAGACCGCTCATGCGCGTGGAAAACGCACCGATGGCCAGGTCAAGGCGATTGTCCTGCACGCCGAGCTGCAACTCGTAAGGGCTCATCACCGACAGGTGCAAATGCACCGCCGGGTGTTCCTGGCTGTAGGCGCCGATGGCTTCAGCAAACGGCAGGGCCTTGTCGCTGACCGTGGAATCGATCACCCCGAGATTGAGCGTGCCGCGCAGTTCGCCCTTGAGCGCGGCGGCGTATTGCTCGAAGCCTTCAAGCTCGGCGAGCAGGCGCAGGGTTTCCTGATGGAACAGCTCGCCCTTGCTGGTCAGGCTGAAGCCACCGCGCCCGCGATGGCACAGCACCAGACCGAGCGCGGCTTCGAGCTGGCTCATGTAGGTGCTGATCGCCGAGGTCGACAGGTTGAGTTCCTGCTGCGCATTGGCAAAACCCTGGTGACGCACGACGCTGACGAAGATGCGCAGGAGTTTCAGGTCGGGTAAAGCGTTGGCCATTTCTGCTCCCAAGGATCGTTCCCACGCTCTGCGTGGGAATGCAGCCCGTGACGCTCTGCGTCACTTGCGAGTACGGCTGGACGCGGAGCGTCCGTGGATGCATTCCCACGCAGAGCATGGGAAAGATCAGGTGTGGAAGTCTGGCATTAGTTTAGAAAAATCTGAACTAAGTTTTTGCCCGTAGCGATTCTTCCCCGTCACTACATTTCGCATGATCGGCCCCACAGCGGCGTCCGAACCTGTGCTCCACGGCGCGCCGGGATAAATAAAACAAAGACGATGAGGCCCTACCCGTGGACAAGATTCTTCACCAACCACTGGGCGGCAATGAAATGCCGCGCTTCGGCGGCATCGCCACCATGCTCCGACTTCCCCATGTACCGACCGCTGCCGGCCTCGACGCTGCCTTCGTTGGCGTGCCGCTGGATATCGGCACTTCGCTGCGCCCCGGCACCCGCTTCGGGCCGCGCGATATCCGCACCGAATCGGTGATGATCCGCCCGTACAACATGGCCACCGGCGCCGCGCCGTTCGACTCGCTGTCGGTGGCCGACATCGGTGACGTGGCGATCAACACCTTCAACCTGCTCGACGCCGTGCGCATCATCGAAGAAGCCTACGACAACATTCTCGAGCACAACGTCATTCCGATGACCCTGGGTGGCGACCACACCATCACCCTGCCGATCCTGCGCGCAATCCATAAAAAGCACGGCAAGGTTGGCCTGGTGCACATCGATGCCCACGCTGACGTCAACGACCACATGTTCGGCGAGAAGATCGCCCACGGCACCACGTTCCGTCGTGCCGTCGAAGAAGGTCTGCTCGATTGCGATCGCGTGGTGCAGATCGGTTTGCGTGCCCAGGGCTACACCGCCGACGACTTCAACTGGAGCCGCGACCAGGGCTTCCGCGTGGTGCAGGCCGAAGAGTGCTGGCACAAGTCGCTGGCGCCGCTGATGGCGGAAGTGCGCGAGAAGGTCGGTGGCGGTCCGGTGTATCTGAGTTTCGACATCGACGGCATCGACCCGGCCTGGGCGCCCGGCACCGGCACCCCGGAAATCGGCGGCCTGACCACCATTCAGGCGATCGAAATCGTCCGTGGCTGTCAGGGCCTCGACCTGATCGGCTGCGATCTGGTAGAAGTCTCGCCCGCTTACGACACCACCGGCAACACCTCGCTGCTGGCCGCCAACCTGCTGTACGAAATGCTCTGCGTACTGCCTGGCGTGGTTCATCGCTGAGGGTCGGTCATGCACGTACGTGATCAGGTTTTGCACGCGGCCGCCGAGTTGGTCGCCGCGTTTGCGCGTAACGATCGCGAAGCTTATTTCGGGGCTTTCAGCGCCGATGCCAGCTTCGTTTTCTACACCCTCGACCAGCCATTGCTGTCGCGCGATGCCTATCAGGCGTTGTGGGACCGCTGGCGTGCCGAGGATGGATTCGAGGTGCTGTCGTGCACCTCGAGCAACGCCTTCGTCAGCCTGCAGGGTGACGTGGCGATTTTCATCCATGACGTGGCCACCGAGCTGCGCATGCAAGGGGAGCAACACTTCAGCCAGGAGCGCGAGACGATTGTTTTCAGAAGACAAGCGTCGAGCCTAGAACAACAAGGCCTATGGCTGGCCTGTCACGAACATTTGTCCGCAATGCCGGAAGGGCTGCCACCCCCTTAGCCAATGGTGACGCTCACGCACGATGAGCGCGCCTGATGATCGGAGCAGATCATGAATAACAACAACAACGAAAAAAGCCTTAGCAGCATCGAAACAAACGGGGTCGAACAGATCCCGGATCATGAGCGCGACGCCCGACCCAGCGACTTGTTTCGCTTGATCTTCGGCGGCGCCAATACGTTTGCCACCGCTGTGCTCGGCAGCTTCCCGGTGCTGTTCGGCCTGTCGTTTCAGGCGGGTGTCTGGGCGATTGTGCTGGGTGTGGTGGTCGGTGCGCTGATCCTCGCGCCGATGGGCCTGTTCGGCCCGCTCAACGGCACCAACAACGCCGTGTCTTCCGGTGCGCACTTCGGCGTGCACGGGCGGATTGTCGGTTCGTTCCTGTCGTTGCTGACGGCAATCGCGTTCTTCTCGCTGTCAGTGTGGAGCTCGGGTGATGCGCTGGTCGGCGGTGCCAAACGCCTCGTCGATCTGCCGGAAACCGACCTGACCCTGGGCCTGGCCTACGGCCTGTTCGCGCTGCTGGTGCTGACCGTGTGCATCTACGGTTTCCGCATCATGCTGTGGGTCAACCGCATCGCCGTGTGGGCCGCGAGCCTGTTGTTCCTGCTCGGCATCTTCGCCTTCGCCCCTGCTTTCGACAGCCAGTACGCCGGCAGCGTGGCGCTGGGTCAGGCCGGGTTCTGGGCGGCATTCATCGGCGCGGCGCTGGTGGCGATGAGCAACCCGATTTCCTTCGGTGCGTTCCTCGGCGACTGGTCGCGCTACATCCCGCGTGAGACGCCGAAGGGCCGAATCATGCTGGCGGTGATCGCCGCGCAACTGGCGACGTTGATTCCTTTCCTGTTCGGCCTCGCCACCGCCACCATCGTCGCGATCAAGGCGCCGGACTACATCGCCGCGAACAACTATGTCGGCGGCTTGCTGGCCGTCTCGCCGAGCTGGTTCTTCCTGCCGGTGTGCCTGATTGCGGTGATCGGCGGCATGTCCACCGGCACCACCTCGCTGTATGGCACCGGGCTGGACATGTCCAGCGTGTTCCCGCGCGTGCTGTCCCGGGTCAAGGCGACCTTGCTGATCGGCGTGCTGTCGATCGCCTTCATCTTCATCGGCCGTTTTGCGGCGAACCTGGTGCAGAGCGTGTCGACCTTCGCCGTGCTGATCATCACCTGCACCACCCCGTGGATGGTGATCATGATCATCGGCCTGCTGGTGCGGCGCGGCTTCTACTGCCCGGATGACCTGCAAGTGTTCACTCGCGGCGAACAGGGCGGACGCTACTGGTTCAACCACGGCTGGAACTGGCGCGGTCTGGGGGCGTGGATTCCGAGTGCGCTGGTCGGCCTGTGCTTCGTCAACCTGCCGGGGCAGTTCGTCGGCCCGCTGGGCGAACTGGCCGGTGGCATCGACATCAGTTTGCCGGTGACATTGGGCCTGGCGTCGGTGGTGTATCTGACGCTGTTGCGCCTGTTCCCCGAACCTCGGGAGGTGTTTGGGCCAACGGATGTGCGCAGCCAAAGCATGGAGACGCCGGCCAAAGCGCCGTTGCGCCAGGCTGCCTGATCTAACACAAAACCCTGTGGGAGCGAGCTTGCTCGCGAAAGCGATCTGTCAGTCACATGAACATTGAATGTGCCGCAGCCTTCGCGAGCAAGCTCGCTCCCACAGAGAGATTCGACCTTAGCCTCACCATAAAAAAGACAATCGGAGACACGCCATCATGGCTTTGGATTTATTCGTCGTACTCATTTATGCCGCTGCGATGCTGATTCTCGGCTACTACGGCATGCGCAAGGCCAAGACCCACGAAGACTATCTGGTTGCCGGGCGTAATCTGGGGCCGTCGCTGTACATGGGCACCATGGCAGCGACCGTTCTCGGCGGCGCGTCCACCGTCGGCACTGTGCGTCTGGGCTATGTGCATGGCATTTCCGGTTTCTGGCTGTGCGCGGCACTGGGCTGCGGCATCGTCGCGCTGAACCTGTTCCTCGCCAAGCCCTTGCTGAAACTCAAGGTATTCACCGTCACCCAGGTCCTGGAGAAGCGCTACAACCCGATGGCGCGCACCGCCAGTGCGACGATCATGCTCGCTTACGCGCTGATGATCGGCGTGACCTCGATTCTGGCGATCGGCACTGTGCTGCAAGTGTTGTTCGGTCTGCCCTTCTGGATCTCCGTATTGCTGGGCGGCGGTATCGTGGTGATTTATTCAACGATCGGCGGCATGTGGTCGCTGACCCTGACGGACATCGTCCAGTTCGGTATCCAGACCGTCGGCCTGATGTTCCTGCTGTTGCCGATCTGCCTGTACCGCGTCGGTGGCTGGGATCAACTCGTCGCGCAACTGCCGGCGGCCAGCTTCAACTTCACCAGCATCGGCTGGGACACGATCATCACCTACTTCATGATCTACTTCTTCGGCATCCTGATCGGCCAGGACATCTGGCAGCGGGTGTTCACGGCAAAAAGCGAAAAAGTCGCCAAGTACGCCGGCACCTCGGCCGGGATCTACTGCATCATTTACGGCCTGGTCTGCGCCTTGATCGGCATGGCTGCGCATGTGCTGATTCCGGATCTGGACAACGTCAACAACGCCTTTGCCGCCATCGTCAAAGTCTCGCTGCCCGACGGCATCCGTGGCCTGGTGATCGCTGCTGCACTGGCGGCGATGATGTCCACCGCCAGCGCCGGCCTGCTCGCCGCGTCCACCACCCTTACCGAAGACCTGCTGCCGAAGCTGCGCGGCGGCAAACAGTCCAACGTCGCGGTCAGCCGTCTGTTTACGCTGCTGACGGGGATCGCGGTGTTGGGCATTGCTCTGGTCGTCAATGACGTGATCAGCGCGCTGACCCTGGCTTACAACCTCTTGGTCGGCGGCATGCTGATTCCGCTGATGGGCGCGATTTTCTGGAAGCGTGCGACCACTGCCGGGGCGATCAGCGCGATGACGCTGGGCTTTATCACCGCGCTGGTGTTCATGGTCAAGGACGGCATGGACGCGAACACGCCGATCTATTACAGCCTGGGTGTCAGCCTGGTGAGCTTTGTACTGGTCAGCCTGTTCTCGCCGCGCCCGGCGACCGTGGCAACCGCGGTGTGAATCGGCTGTAACGACTTGATGCTTTCTTCAGCGGGTGTGGCGTCGGTGGCCACACCCGTTTTTTTCGCTTGGCGAAAAGCAAAAGATCGCAGCCTTCGGCGGCTCCTACACTTTGTAGAAACTGCCGACGGCTGCGATCTTGAAATCTCTGATCGCAGGTATTAACGGCGACGTGGCTGGCGTCGGCGCTGTTCGTCGTCCGTGCGAATCGGTACCGGTTGCAGAGGCGGTTCGATCAAACCGAGGGCAACTCCCAAATCGTGCAGCCAGTTCTGGATTTTCTCTTTCATCGTCATGCCCCCTTCAGGGTGGTGCTGAGCGGCCGGAATTCTGAGGCCGCTTCGCACTGATAATAGTCCGAAGTCCTACGCAATGCTCGGCCAAATCCGCAATGATCTGTTACTGAATTGAACAGAATCTGTTGCGATTGGTTCAGGCTGTTTCACGGACGTCATGCAAAGCCACGGGATAGACCGCTTGCTGCACGTCGATCCAGGCATTCAGGTTGGCCCCGGCCATACCCTTGCGCCACATGAGCCACGTTGTCGCACCCGCGAACGGCTCGGCCAACGGATGCACGGCGACGCTTTCGCGACCTGGCAAGCTGGCCAACATCGACTCGGCCATCAACGCCACACCACTGCCGGCAATCACACAGGCGAGCATGCCCTGATACGACTCGATCTCCATCGGCCGGCCCATCGCCGCGTGGTAATGAGAGAACCACGCTTCCAGACGCATGCGATATGAACAGCCCTGACGAAAAGTGAACACCGAGCGCCCTTCCACGTCCCGCGCGGTGCGTACTGGCGGATGGTCGATTTCAGTGATCAGCACCAGCCGCTCCTCGCACAACGGCACGCCATCGAGCCCGGCCAGCTCCAACGGTCCGTCGACCAACGCCGCGTCGAGGCGGCCGGTGAGCAACCCTTCGAGCAATTCCCCGGTCGGTGCCGATTGCACCTGCAAATTCACTGTCGGGTATTGCTTGTGATACCGCGCCAGCAGCGCCGGCAGATGGATCGCCGCCGTGCTGTACATGGTGCCCAGCACGAAGTCGCCGGCCGGTTGCCCGCCCATCACCGCCGCACTGGCCTGATCGCGCAGAGCGAAGAGTTTGCCGGCGTAGTCGAGCAGCACCTTGCCCGCCGGCGACAACTGCAAGCGCTGCCGTTCGCGGACGAACAGTTCGACGCCCAACTGCTCTTCAAGCTGTTTCAGGCGCGTCGACAGATTCGACGGCACGCGATGCAGCCGCTCGGCGGCGCGGGTGATCGAGCCTTCCTCAGCGACCGCTTGGAATATCCGCAACTGGCTGAATTCCACCATCTTCTCCTGAACAGAACAAGTTGCTCACTATTATTCAATTTTAAAGAAAGTCAATCGATCCTAGCCTGACGGTCATTGCTCCTATGAAGGAAGCCCGACCATGTCGCCGCTCATACATTTATCCGCCTGTTTCGTTGCCCTGATGATGGCCATGGGCATTGGCCGTTTCGCCCTGACACCTCAGATGCCGCACCTGCTCAGCGAAGGGCAGATCGACCTCACCGCCGCCGGGCTGATCGCGGCGGCCAACTACCTTGGCTATCTGCTTGGTGCTGTGGATGCGATGTTCGCCCAACGGCCGCAGCTGGTGCAGCGTCGCCTGCATGGCGGGCTGTGGCTGTGCGTGCTGCTGACACTGGCGTCGTTCTGGGCCAACGGTTTCTGGTCGCACCTGCTATTGCGCTTTGGCACCGGGGTGGCGAGTGCCTGGGTGCTGGTGATGATTACTTCGCTCAGTCAACCGCTGGCGGCGGCAGCGGGTCGCCCGCGCTGGGGTGCTCTGGTTTTTGCCGGACCGGGTCTGGGGATTTTTCTCACAGGCTTGCTGGCGCTGGTCTCACACCGCTTGCAGCAGACATCGGCAACCCTGTGGCTGATTTACGCGGCCGCCGCGTTGCTGATGATGCTCGGCGTCTGGCGGTTGTTACCGCAGCCCGCAGAGGTAACGAAGTCGGCGGTCGTCCCGGCGACATCAGCGAACCGAGGCATTGGCAGGCTGGCGCTGGTATATGCGCTGTACGGCATCGGCTACATCATTCCGGCAACGTTCCTGTCGCAGATGGCTAACGCGCAGTTTCACGGCCAGTGGCAGGCGGATCTGTTCTGGCCGTGCTTTGGCCTCGGCGCGGCAATCGGTGTGTGGTTGGTGAGTCTGCGCCGACATGATCCCGAGACCACGCGGCACTGGCTGATGGCGACGTTGTGGCTGCAAGCGGCCGGAGTGTTCGCCTGTCTGCTGGGCAGCGGCCTCGGCCTGGCGTTGGGGGTGATCCTCTGCGGCACGCCGTTTCTGGCCTGCATGCAACTGGTCATGCAGCGTTCGCGAGAGCTGGCGCCCCACGCCACTCAGCGCAACGCCGGGATGCTCACGGCGTGCTTCGCTGTCGGCCAACTGAGCGGCCCGCTGCTGGCGGCGCTGAGCAGCCATTTCAGCGGCGGTTTGCAGCCAGCGCTGTTGATCGCCGGCGCCGGCTTGTTGCTGGCCGGCGCGCTGGCAATGCAGGCAAAGGCTACTGGCCCAGCGCCTTGCGCAAACGGCGACGCAGCCACTGTTCGGCGCTGACGAAAGTGATGCCGAGCAGCACCAGTACGGCGCCGATGACGAAGTTCACGCTCAACTGTTCGCCGAGCAGCAGCACGCCGAAGGTCACGCCGAACAACGGCGTCATGAACGAGAACACCGCAAGGTTGGCCGCCAGATAACGGCGCAGCAGCCAGAACCACACCAGGTAGCTGAAGAACGACACCACCAGCCCTTGGAACAGCACACTGGCCACCGCCACGGTAGTCAGGCTGACGTGGGTGATCTGGCCGCTGAACAACGCGATCAACAGCAGACCGAGGAAACCGACCATCAGCTGATAAAACAGGGTCAATGTCACCGGCGCTTCCGACAGTCGCGAGGCGCGCACCACCACGGTGGTCGCGCCCCAACAGGCGCCGGCCAATACGCCGAAGGCATCGCCCAGCAGCATGCGCCGATCAAGGTTGTCCCACGACACACCGCCGGCGAAGGCAATCGCGATGCCGATGAACGCCAGCAGAATCCCCAGCCATTGCAACGGGCGCAAACGCTCGCTGGCCAGCAGGAAATGCACGCCGAGTGCGGTGAAGATCGGCGCGGTATACAAGAACACCGACATATGCGCGGCGGTGGTCAGTTGCAGACCTTCGGCAATGAACAGAAATTCCAGACCAAACAGCGCACCGGCCAGCAAGCCGCCGCGCCAGGTGCTGCCGACCTGATCCCAACCGCCCTTCCAGCAGATCAGCAAACCGACCAGCAACGCAGAAATTCCCGAGCGCCCCGCCGCTTGCATCACTGGCGCGATGTCCGTTGCCGCCCACTTGATCAGGACTTGCTGCACACCCCAGATCAGGCACAGGCCGATCATCACTTGCAGGGCAAAACCGTCGGCATTGCGCCGCTCGGCACTCACCGCAACACCTCGAACACACACAACATGGCAGGCCATCCAATGGTCAGAAAACAGTGTCGGGGATTATCAATCAGTCGCGCGGAAAAAGCCGTCTGGAAAAGACATTAAGTTGGTCAGTGGCGTCAGCGCTGAATGGTTGACGGCTGCGCCGTCATTCGCGAGCAAGCCCGCTCCCACAGAGGGTTCGGTGAACATGTGGGAGCGAGCCTGCTCGCGAAGAGGCCAGCATTGCCAACACAACTGCCGGATCAGCTCAGGCAAATCGCTTCGCCATCAAATAACCCACCGTGCAGGCAACCGCCGTCGCCACTGTCCCCCACGCCCAGTCCATCAAACTCACCTGCACCGACCAGTCGCGCAAGGTCGCCCAATTGGTCAGGTCATAAGTGCCGTAGGCCACCAGCCCCAACAGCGCACCCAGCTTCGCCGCCCTCTGCCAGCTCAGCGCCGGCAACACGACAAACACCACGCAGCCAATAACGTACAGGCAATAAAAAACCGCTGCGGGCAACAGCAGCGGTTTTTCCAGCATCAGCGAACCGAGCAGTTCGCGATAGGTCGGCGCCATCAGCAGCCCGAGCCAGATGCCGTCGAGCAGCAGAAACGTCAGCAGCGTTGCGACGTAAGCGATCAGCGCCTTTTTCATCGATCCAACCTCTTGTGTGGCCTGCAACATGGGCCACTCAAGGCTCAGGTTAGTTCAATGCGATCGGCGTGAATGACGATCTTGCCTTCCTTGTACAGCGAACCGATGGCTTTCTTGAAGTTGCCCTTGCTGACACCGAACAGGCTGCTGATCAACGCCGGATCACTCTTGTCACTGACCGCCAGGGTGCCGTCGTTTTCGCGCAACTTGCCGAGGATCTTCGAACTCAGACTGCTCGCCGCTTCCTGACCAACCGGTTGCAGGCTCAGGCTGATCTTGCCGTCGGCGCGCACTTCCTTGATGAAGCCTTTCTCGCGCATGCCCGAACGCATGAACTTGAAGATCTCGTTCTTGTGGATCAGGCCCCAGTGCTTGTTGTTGATGATCGCCTTGAAGCCCATGTCGGTGGCTTCGGCCACCAGCAGATCAACTTCCTGGCCCGGGCTGTAGGTGGCCGGGGTCTTGTCCAGGTAACGATCAAGGCGCGCGGTGGCGGTGATGCGGCGCGTGTGTTTGTCGAGGTAGACGTGCACCACGCAGTATTCGCCAGCAGTCATCTGGCGCTTTTCTTCCGAGTACGGCAGCAACAGATCTTTCGGCAGCCCCCAGTCGAGGAACACGCCGATGCTGTTGACTTCAACCACTTTCAGACTGGCAAATTCGCCGACCTGAACTTTCGGTTTTTCCGTGGTGGCGAGAAGTTTGTCTTCGCTGTCCAGATAGATGAATACGTTGAGCCAGTCTTCATCTTCGCTGGGAATATCTTTGGGGATATAACGGTTGGGCAAAAGAATTTCGCCGTCGGCACCGCCGTCCAGATATAAACCGAAGTTAGTGTGTTTAACCACTTGCAAACTGTTGTAACGCCCGACTAAAGCCATTTCCGAAACCCTCAATACGTGGGCGGCATTCTACCCGTTTTTGCCGCAGACGTCGGGCGACAGATCCTCGCACCGGGAAATCTGCTTCAACGTGTTGATTTTGCTTGATCACTGCCCTACGGGGTGCCGCTCGTCAGTCCGGTCCGACGCTTCACAGCCGTGCTGATTTGCCTCACTTCAATTAAATGTTCTTATTTAAAACAGCAGGTTAGCTGCTTATTACGAGTGAGCGGCCGGTAATAATGCAGCGTTACGGTTGGTTAATCCGGGGGATATTTACCAAGCTATTGTCAAGTTATTCCTGTACGATGCCTGGCCGAGTTACTTTTCTAAAGGTTAATGGCCGCCATGCGTGTAAAAGCATCCACCAGCAAAGCAAAGCCAGCTCCAGCCGTTGAAACCAGCGAATCGATCAACGATCAGATCGCAGCATTCCTCAAGTCCGGCGGCGAGATCCAGCAAATTGCCAAAGGCGTCAGCGGCCAGACATTCGGCCCGTCCAAGCAGATCAGCCTGGGCAAGAAGTAATACCGGTTTCACCCCGTCCAGAGGCGCTTTGAGCTTCGAAGCGCCTGGACTGGCACCGCGCAACACCCCTTCGCTTTAAACAAAAATTCCCGAAAATCGACGAACGGCCATCAATGCCGGGCATTCGTCGGTATCCTTGAACGCGTCTAGATCAAGCGTTTCAGCAGGCCTTTGCCCTGCGCTCGCGGTTCATGGAGTGACGCATGCGCCCATTTCCCTGTTTATTGTTCGTCAGCCTGCTGTCAGGCGCGACCGCGCACGCGCAGGTTTTTCAGGGTGAACTGGGTGACTTCGATCTCAAGCTCGGCACTACGCCCAGCCGCAGCATGGCCCAGGGCCTGGTGAAACCGGCGGCGGTCGGCTCGTTCCACGGTGGCCTTGATCTGAGCCACGACAGCGGCGTGTATTTCGGCCAGTACGCGCCGAGCATGGGCATCAGCCCGGGCAAGAACCTCGAGATCGATTCCTACGTCGGCTTCAAGCAGCCGTTCGATCAGGTGCTCGGCTATGAAGTCGGGATGATCCATTACAGCTACCCACGCGTGGACACCCTCGACAGCCAGGAGCTGTTTGGTGGCCTGACTCTGCTCGGCAGTCGCTTCGGCATTGCCCTGAGCAACGACCCGGATAAACAGAACAACACCTTGTTTGCCGACCTCACTGGCAATCAGCCGTTCGGCATTGGCGTGAGCATGAAATACACCACGCACCAGTTGAATACACCGGCGGCGGTGGACGGTGGCTATATCAGCAGTTTCACTGATTGGTCGGTGAAACTGTCGCGGCCATTCATGGGCGTCGATCTTGATCTGATCTACAGCGACTCCAGCCTCAGCGGCAGTGATTGCTCGGCCTATTCCGGGCACAACAGCGAGTGCGACGGCCTCGTCACCCTCAAGGCTGTACGCACGTTCTATTGATCGGCTGAACTGCCGCGCGCATCCTGCATCACATAAGAATCAGATTTCCGACGCCAGGCTCTCGCAAGGATTTGCCCATGTCTCGCTGGTTCAAACAGATTGCCGCCCTGCTGATCTTCACCCTCGCCCTCGGCGCTTGCAGCCGCGTGGGCCTGGCCTACCGCAACCTCGACGTCATCATCCCGTGGTCACTCAGCGACTACGTGGACATGAACGGCGAGCAGAAAGACTGGTTCAATGAACGCCTCAAGGAACATCTGAGCTGGCACTGCACCACGCAGTTACCGGGTTACCTCGACTGGCTGGACCGTTTGCAGGCCATGGTCGAGAGCAATCAGGTGAGCGACGCCGCGCTGCAGGAGCGCACCGCCGAAGCCAAACAGGCCATCGCCGAAACCGCCCGGGAAATAACCCCTTCGGCCATCGAGTTGCTGCAAGGACTGGACGATAAACAGGTGGCAGAAATGAACGAAGCGTTTGCCAAGGATTTGCGCAAACGTCAGCAGGAATACGTGAAACCACCGCTGGCCCAGCAGATCAAGGAACGCGGCGAGCGCATGGAAAAACGCCTGAACGATTGGCTAGGCCCGCTCAGTGATACACAGAAACAACGCGTCGTGGCCTGGACCAATGCCTTGGGCGACCAGAACACCCAATGGATCGCCAACCGCGCGCACTGGCAGCAACAGTTCAGCGCCGCCGTTGCGCAACGCCAAAGCGCGGAATTCCCACAACGCATCGAGACGCTTCTGGTCAACCGCGAGCGCTTATGGACAGCGGATTACCGCAAGGCCTACGCCAACACCGAAGCCCAGGCGCGCTCGCTGTTTGTCGACTTGATGGCCGAGAGCACGCCGCAACAGCGTGAGCGTTTGTTGAAGAAAATCGAGGGAGTGCGTAAGGACTTCAATGACCTCAAGTGCCTGAAGGCCGCGAAGAAACCTTGAAATCACTGGAATCCAATGTGGGAGCGAGCCTGCTCTCGAAAGCGGAATATCAGACAGATCAGATGTCACTGACAGACCGTATTCGCGAGCAGGCTCGCTCCCACAGGGGGATTTCGCTGGTTCAGGCGATTTGAGCCTTTGAAGCGACTTCATCAAACGTCACCTCATTCAGCGCATCCTCCTGCTCATCCAGCACCTGACGCGGATGGTCGTTGCCGGGGATGCTGCTGTCGATCAGGCTCAGCAGGCTGGAGCCGCGCGGGGTCAGAATGAAGTTGTTGCCAGTACTGCCCTCGTGATCCGGCCGTGGCTCGATGAATCCGCGCTCCAGCAAGAGCTTTTCATAATCACAGGCCAGGGTTTTCAAGTGATCGAGATTGTCGATCGGCTCGCCGGCGCTGGCTTTCTCGGCCGCGTAGTCTTCGGCATAAGCCCGGGGAGCGAAGCTGTGGCCAGCGCTGTTCTGCACTTCATGCAGCAAACGTTCAATCAAATCCCAGTTATAAGTCGTCATCCTGATCCAACCTCCGGTGCGGGTGATTTTGTGCCGCTTTCAAGGTTGTGACCGAAGCGCTGCGCAGCCGTTCAGCAGTATTTCCGGACCCGACCGACCGGCGGCTGTCGATTCCCTCGCACGATGAACGACTAGGCTGAAACAGCCGGTTCAACCCGCAGGAGACATCGTCATGAACGTTACAAACCATCCGGTGGTATCACGCGAAGAATGGCTCGCCGCCCGTCAGCAGCATTTGGCCCGCGAAAAAGCCTTCACCCGAGACCGCGATCGCCTCAGCGCCGAGCGCCGCGCCCTGCCGTGGGTGAAAGTCGACAAGGACTATCATTTTCAAGGGCCGAACGGCGAGCTCAAGCTCAACGACCTGTTTGGCAACAACAGCCAGTTGATCATCTACCATTTCATGTTCGCCAAAGGCTGGGAGCAAGGCTGCCAGGGCTGCTCGTTCCTCAGCGACCACATCGACGGCGCCAACCAGCACCTGGCCCATCACGATGTTTCGGTCTTCGCAGTTTCCCACGCGCCGTTCGAGGAATTTCAGGCATTCAAACAGCGAATGGGCTGGAAATTCGCCTGGGTCTCGTCAGAAGGTTGCGATTTCAATTACGACTTCGGCGTCTGCGCCCGGGCTGAAGACGTCGCGGCGGGAAAGGCTACCTACAACTACGAAAAAACCGACAGCGCCGAGGAAGAAATGCCGGGGCTGAGCGTGTTTTATCGCAATGACGAAGGCGAGATTTTCCACACCTATTCCACATACGCGCGCGGTCTGGACATGCTGGTTGGCGCTTACCACTATCTGGATCTGACGCCCAAGGGCAGGAATGAAGACGAGATCATGGAATGGGTTCGGCATCATGATCGCTATGACGGTGCGCCAAAGTCAGGCTGCTGCCATGCCGATTGAGCGCAACCCTGCCCCCACAGTTTCTGAACTTTTGCCAGGCTTCAGGCCTCAACCGCTTACCTGCCTTAACCGGAACTGAGGCCTGCCCATGAAAACCCTGATCAAGCTGTCCCTCGCCGCTACCCTTGTCTGCGCCCTGCCCGTCTGGGCCTGCACGCCGGAAGAGGCGACGATCAAACGCGAACAACTGGCCAAGGAAGTCTCCAAGCTCACCGAGCAGAATCCGGAAAAGGCCAAGGAGATCAACGCCGAGTTGCAGAAAATGGATCTGGGCACGGCCAGTGCGGATCTCCCAGACAAATGCCAGTTGATCGATCAGCGTTTGAAGGAACTGGGGTCGGCGCAGAAGAAAGCCGACAGTTAAGGACGAAAAAAAACCGGACAATGTCCGGTTTTTTTATGCGCGTTCTATAGCTTACTCAGCCGCAGGCTCGGCTGGCTTGCGGCGCTTGAGCGGGGCCATGCCGTCGCTGCTCACCAGAGAATCCGGCTTTGGACGGTTGACGCTCTTGCGCTTGGTCGGCGTCTTGGCGGCGGTTTTCTTTTTGTCGCCCTTGGCGTCAGTCTTTTTCTTCTTCACGCCGACGGCTTTACCCGAAGCCTTGACCTTTTTCGGCCCCCCGTAGGTGCCTTTGACTTCCTTGATCGTGCGGCGCTCGAAGCTCTGCTTCAGGTAGCGCTCGATGCTCGACATCAGGTTCCAGTCGCCGTGGCAGATCAGCGAGATCGCCAGGCCATCGTTACCGGCACGGCCGGTACGACCGATGCGGTGTACGTATTCGTCGCCGCTGCGTGGCATGTCGAAGTTGATCACCAGATCCAGACCGTCGACGTCCAGACCACGGGCAGCAACGTCGGTAGCGACGAGGATCTTCACACCGCCCTGCTTCAGGCGATCGATCGCCAGTTTGCGATCCTTCTGGTCTTTCTCGCCGTGCAGCACGAACGCCTTGTATTCCTGAGCCACGAGGCGGCCGTAGATGCGGTCGGCCATGGCGCGGGTGTTGGTGAAGACGATGGCCTTCTGGTAGGTCTCGTTGGCCAGCAGCCAGTTCACAATCTGCTCTTTGTGCTGATTGTGGTCGGCGGTGATGATTTGCTGACGAGTCGTCGAGTTGAGCTGGCTGACCGCGTTGAGCTGCAAGTGCTCCGGGTTGTTCAGGACCTTGGCGATCATCTCGCGCAGACCGGAACCGCCGGTGGTCGCAGAGAACAGCATGGTCTGCTGACGGTTCGGGCACTCGTCGACCAGACGCTGCACGTCTTCGGCGAAACCCATGTCGAGCATGCGGTCGGCTTCGTCGAGCACCAGCACTTCGACTTCTTTCAGGTCGAGGTTGCCGGCATTGAGTTGCTCGATCATCCGCCCCGGGGTGCCAATGAGGATGTCCGGCACTTTGCGCAACATGGCGGCCTGGACTTTGAAGTCTTCGCCGCCAGTGATCAGGCCGGACTTGATGAAGGTGAACTGCGAGAAGCGTTCGACTTCCTTCAAGGTCTGCTGGGCCAGTTCACGGGTCGGCAGCAGGATCAGCGTCTTGATGCTGACGCGGATCTTCGCCGGGCCGATCAGGCGATTGAGGATCGGCAGGACGAAAGCGGCGGTTTTGCCGCTACCGGTTTGCGCCGTCACCCGCAGATCACGCCCCTGGAGCGCCAGCGGAATGGCCGCGGCTTGCACAGGCGTTGGCTCGACAAATTTCAGCTCGGCCACAGCTTTGAGCAGGCGTTCGTGCAGGGCGAATTGGGAAAACACGGGTGCTACCTCGAAGATATGCAAAAAAACAGCTGCATAGGTTACCGGTTTCGAGCGCTCAGGCCGAGTTTCTTTGTGCAAACGCCGACAATCAGTGGTTTTTTTGTTGCCCGATTTGTCACTCGCTGCAATACACAGCGTCTTAAATGCTCTAATCGGCCCTCGCGTCTTACAGAAGAAATGTTTCGCTTATGGATATCAAACAGCTCTGGCTCAAAGCCCAAGGCCTCTGGGGCACGCTCGAAGAGCACCCACTTCTGCAATCGGGACTGGCGCTGCTGGTGCTGCTGGTCATCGCGCTGGTGCTCGGACGGGTGGCGCGTTACCTGATCCTGCACGCCAGCCGCATGCTCGGCCGCCAACCGGCGCTGCACTGGATCAATGACTTCCGCCACAACAAGGTGTTTCAACGGCTGGCGCAGATGACGCCGTCGCTGGTGATCCAGTTCGGCCTGCACCTGGTGCCGGAGCTGAGCAAAACCGCGATGAATTTCCTCGGCAACGTCGCCCTGGCGTTCACCATCCTGTTCCTGCTGCTGGCGGTCAGCGCCCTGCTCAACGCCCTGCTCGACATCTACGCGCGCACCGAGCATGCGCGTACACGCTCGATCAAAGGCTACGTGCAACTGGCGAAAATGGTTTTGTACGTGTTCGGCGCGATCATCATCGTCGCCACCCTGATCGACCGCTCGCCGCTGTTGCTGCTGTCGGGTCTGGGTGCGATGTCGGCAGTGATCCTGTTGGTCTACAAGGACACGCTGCTGTCGTTCGTCGCCAGCGTGCAGCTGACCAGCAACGACATGCTGCGCGTCGGCGACTGGATCGAAATGCCACAAGTCGGCGCCGATGGCGACGTGGTCGACATCACGTTGCACACCGTCAAAGTGCAGAATTTCGACAAAACCATCGTCTCGATCCCGACCTGGCGGCTGATGTCCGAGTCGTTCAAGAACTGGCGCGGCATGCAGCAGTCCGGCGGTCGGCGGATCAAACGCAGCCTGTTCATCGATGCCAGCGGCGTGCGCTTCATCCGCGACGACGAGGAAGAAAAGCTTTCCCAAGTGCACCTGCTGACCGACTACATGGGCCGCAAGAAAGCCGAGCTCAAGGCCTGGAACGAAGCGCAGGGCAATGTCGCGGCAATGTCGGCCAACCGCCGCCGCATGACCAACATCGGCACCTTCCGCGCCTACGCGCTGGCGTATCTGAAGAGTCATCCGGAGATTCAGCCGAACATGACCTGCATGGTCCGGCAGATGCAGACCACCGCGCAGGGCATTCCGTTGGAAATCTACTGCTTCACCCGCACCACGGTGTGGGCCGATTACGAGCGGATTCAGGGGGATATTTTCGATTACCTGCTGGCGGTGTTGCCGGAGTTCGGGCTGAGCCTGTATCAACAGCCGAGTGGCGGGGATTTACGCGCAGGCTTGCTGCCGGCGGTGTTGGGCTCGGCGAGTATTCCGGAGCCGGAAAAACACCTGATGTAACCCAAAGATCAAATGTGGGAGCGAGCCTGCTCGCGAATGCAATGTGTCAGTCGACCCATACTTATCTGACCCAACGCCTTCGCGAGCAGGCTCGCTCCCACAGGGGTTATGCGGCGGCCGGGGATTTACGGATGCCCAACCGACTGATCCACACAGCCGCCAGAATCACACCCCCGCCAAGGAACAATCTCCCCAGTTCCTCATGCTGATTCCAGATCAGCAGATTCAACAACAATCCCACCGGCACATGCAGGTTGTTCATCACCGCCAGGGTGCCGCCGTTGACCATGCACGCGCCCTTGTTCCACCAGTACAGACCCAATGCGGTCGAGACCAGACCGAGAAACAGCAACACGCCCCATTGCAGCGGCGCTTCCGGTAGAAAGTTCGACTTGCCGAACAACAGGAACGCTGGCAGCACAACCGCCAATGCACCGAGGTAGAAATAACCGAAGCGACGGTAATGCGGCAGGTCACTCGGATGCTTCGCCACCAGATGCTTGTACAACACTTGCCCGGCGGCATAAGTGAAGTTGGCCAGTTGCAGCAGCAGAAAGCCCATGAAAAAGTCGGGACTGATGCTGTCGAAGCGAATCACCGCCGCACCGCCCACGGCTACCAGCGCAGCAACCAATGCCCACGGATTAAAGCGGCGGTTCAGCGCGTCTTCGATCAACGTCACGTGCAGCGGCGTGAGAATGGTGAACAGCAACACCTCCGGCACCGTCAGCACACGGAAGCTCAGGTAAAGGCAGACGTAAGTCACACCGAACTGCAACGCGCCGATCAGCAACATGCCACGCATGAACGCCGGCTCCACCGAACGCCAGCGTGTCAACGGTATAAACACCAGCCCCGCCAGCACTACACGCACCAGCACCGCGAAGTAACTGTCGACATGCCCGGCCAGGTATTCGCCGATCAGACTGAAGGAAAACGCCTGGATCAGCGTCACAAAAAGTAGATAGCCCATGTTCGCCTCGAAAATCGAATGGCGGCGACGATAGCGGGTTTTGCGCCAGACCGCGAACCCTCGAACAACACAAATCCCTGTGGGAGCGGGCTTGCCCGCGATGAGGGAGGGTCAGGCAAGTATTTGTCGACTGACACTCCGCCATCGCGGGCAAGCCCGCTCCCACAGGGACTTATGTGAAATTCGGATGTGCAGTGTTCAGAAAAATCGCAGACAAAAAAAAGCCCGATCTCGCTAAAGCGTTCAATCGGGCTACAGCACTCAGGAGCAAAAGTGCAAAGGGAGGTTCGATGCGCGTGGAACCTTGAAGGGGTTGCGCCAGGTCACTAGACCATCCAGCGATTATCTGGCGATTAACCGATCAAGCGACCTGAGACAATTTGGCGTTGGCCTGATTCAGGCCCTTCTCCTGGAAGTCACCGCCCAGGTTCATGCCCTCGGCATGGATAAAGGTCACGTCGTTGATCCCGATGAAACCCATCACCTGGCGCAGGTACGGTTCCTGATGATCCGCCGGGCCACCGGCATACACACCACCGCGAGCAGTCAGGACAAAGGCACGCTTGCCGTTGAGCAGACCTTGCGGACCGGTTTCGGTGTACTTGAAGGTCACCCCGGCGCGCAGCACATGATCCAGCCAGGCCTTGAGCGTGCTCGGGATCGCAAAGTTGTACATCGGTGCGGCCATCACCAGCACGTCGGCGGCAAGCAGCTCATCAGTCAATTGGTTGGAGCGGTCCAGCGACGCCTGTTCGCTGTCGTTGCGCTGTTCGGCGGGTTTCATCCAGCCACCGAGCAAGTTGGCGTCCAGATGCGGCACCGGGTTCGCGGCGAGGTCACGCACGGTGATCTGATCGGCAGGGTGCGCGGCTTTCCACTGAGCGATGAAGGTCTGGGTCAGTTGACGGGAAACCGAGTCTTGCTGGCGGGCACTGCTTTCGATGATCAGAACGCGGGACATGGTGTGTAGCCTCCATCCGAATATGTTGTAAGTCGATGGAGTGAAGGTTAAACAGAGTCGAATCGATGAAAAAGCGCAAATAATTGCTGCAAAGCATCGAATAATTAGTTTAGATGCTGACACATACCCTGTGGGAGCGAGCTTGCTCGCGAATTGGCCGTATCAGTCGACATCATTGTTGAATGACATACCGCCTTCGCGAGCAAGCTCGCTCCCACAAGGGTTCGCGGTGCTATTTCGGGGTGCAGGTCAGTTTGATGCGCAGCTTGATGATCTCTCGGGTGAACTTGG
Organism: Pseudomonas sp. 67(2021); assembly: GCF_017491835.1. Taxonomy (NCBI): domain Bacteria; kingdom Pseudomonadati; phylum Pseudomonadota; class Gammaproteobacteria; order Pseudomonadales; family Pseudomonadaceae; genus Pseudomonas; species Pseudomonas sp. 67(2021). The sequence continues at coordinate 36,885 of NZ_JAFGYL010000013.1, read as the reverse complement.
CCGTGGCGTTTTTATGCTTGCCTGCCGGGACATCGATGCTGCGCGTGCGTGGTGCTTCCGGGCCGTTGCTGAACACCGCACGGCAGGTCGCATCGACATCACCGTAGTTGGCCACGCGGATCGAGCCGATGTCGTTGTCCGTGTCGTAAGTCTCGTAGTCGATCTTCATGCCGTTGAGATCCTTTTGCACGTCGATCGGATAGGCAAACGCGGTCAACGGCAGCAGCGCCAGCACCACACAACAGAATTTTTTCATTCGGCAGTCTCCATGAGGGACGGCCAGCTTAGGACAAGAGGAGCTATTGATGAAAGCGCCCCGCGTGACCCTTGATCAATGGCGAACGTTGCAGGCCGTGGTCGACCACGGCGGATTCGCCCAGGCCGCCGAGGCCCTGCACCGTTCGCAATCGTCGGTGAGCTACACCGTCGCCCGCATGCAGGATCAGCTCGGCGTGCCATTGCTGCGCATCGACGGGCGCAAAGCTGTGCTCACCGAAGCCGGCGGCGTATTGCTGCGCCGTTCGCGGCAATTGGTCAAACAGGCCAGCCAATTGGAAGACCTCGCCCATCACATGGAGCAAGGCTGGGAAGCTGAAGTGCGGCTGGTGGTCGATGCGGCCTACCCGAGCGCGCGGATCGTCCGTGCCCTGACCGCGTTCATGCCGCAGAGTCGCGGCTGCCGCGTGCGTCTGCGCGAGGAAGTGTTGTCGGGCGTCGAGGAAGTGCTGCTCGAAGGCGTGGCGGATCTGGCCATCACCGGCCTGAGCATTCCGGGCTACCTGGGTGCGGAATTGAGCGATGTCGAGTTCGTCGCCGTTGCCCACCCTGATCACCCGCTGCATCGGCTCAACCGCGAGCTGAGCTTTCAGGATCTGGAAACCCAGATGCAAGTGGTGATCCGCGACTCCGGCCGCCAGCAGCCGCGCGATGTCGGCTGGCTCGGCGCCGAACAGCGCTGGACCGTCGGCAGCCTCGCCACCGCCGCGACCTTTGTCAGCAGCGGCCTGGGCTTTGCCTGGCTACCGCGGCACATGATCGACCGGGAATTGAAGGATGGTTCGCTCAAGCTGCTACCGTTGGACCGAGGCGGCAGCCGCAATTCGAGTTTCTATCTGTATTCGAACAAGGACAAACCCCTGGGCCCGGCCACGCAAATCCTTATCGAACTGCTGCGCACCTTCGACACCTTGCCGCTGGACGCACCGTTTGCCGCCCCCGAACAAGCCTGACACGGAGTTCACCGATGGCGTATTTCGAGCACGAAGGTTGCAACCTGCACTACGAGGAATATGGCCACGGTGCGCCGTTGCTGCTGGTTCACGGGCTCGGCTCGAGCACCCTGGACTGGGAAATGCAGATCCCCGCGCTGGCCGCGCACTACCGGGTGATCGTCCCGGACATACGCGGCCACGGGCGCTCGGACAAACCCCGCGAGCGCTACAGCATCGCCGGGTTCAGCGCCGACCTGCTGGCCTTGATCGAACACCTGCGCCTCGGCCCGGTGCACTACGTCGGGCTGTCGATGGGCGGGATGATCGGCTTTCAACTGGCTGTCGATCAGCCGCAAGCGCTCAAGAGCCTGACCATCGTCAATAGCGCGCCACAGGTCAAATTGCGCAGCCGCGATGATTATTGGCAGTGGTTCAAACGCTGGAGCCTGATGCGCCTGCTCAGCCTGGAAACCATCGGCAAAGCCCTCGGCAGCAAACTTTTCCCCAAGCCGGAACAGGCCGATCTGCGACGGAAAATGGCCGAACGCTGGGCAAAAAACGACAAACGTGCTTATCTCGCCAGCTTCGATGCGATCGTGGGCTGGGGCGTTCAGGAACGACTTTCCCGGGTGTCCTGTCCAACGCTCGTCATCAGCGCCGACCGTGACTACACACCGGTGGCGTTAAAGGAAACCTATGTAAAACTGCTGCCGGATGCGCGGCTGGTGGTCATTGACGACTCGCGCCATGCCACCCCGCTCGATCAACCCGAACGCTTCAATCACACGCTGCTGGATTTTCTCGCCACAGCCGACCTTCACTCTCAGGATCACTGACCCATGCTGAAAAAACTCGCCCTCGCCGCCGGCTCCGTACTGTTTGCCGCCAACCTGATGGCTGCTACCCCGGCCAAGGCGCCCCACGTGCTGCTGGACACCACCAACGGCCAGATCGAAATCGAACTGGACCCGGTCAAGGCACCGATCAGCACGAAGAACTTCCTTGAATACGTCGACAGCGGCTTCTACAACAACACCATTTTCCACCGCGTGATCCCGGGTTTCATGGCTCAGGGCGGCGGCTTCACCCAGCAGATGCAACAGAAAGAAACCAAGGCGCCGATCAAGAACGAGGCCAGCAATGGCCTGCACAACGTTCGCGGCACCCTGTCGATGGCGCGCACTTCCAACCCTGATTCGGCGACCAGCCAGTTCTTCATCAACGTCGCCGACAACGCGTTCCTCGACCCGGGTCGCGACGCCGGTTACGCGGTGTTCGCCAAAGTGGTCAAGGGCATGGACGTCGTGGACATCATCGTCAACTCGCAGACCACCACCAAACAAGGCATGCAGAACGTGCCTGTCGACCCTGTGATCATCAAGTCGGCCAAGCGCATCGACTGAGTTTCGCCGGGCATATCGAGCGGCGTGGGGCTGAGCCTGCGCCGCTCGCACTGATAAAAGGAGAGCCCGGATTCCGGGCGGTTATCTGATGCTCTATCGCCGTTTCGAACAACTGATCGATATCTTCCGCGACGCCCCGACGGCGTCCCCGCCGGACCGCGTCTGGCCCTTCTACGTCTATTACCTGAAGCAGGTCTGGCCAAGTTTTGCTGCCCTGCTCGTCATCGGCCTGTTTGCCTCGTTGATCGAAGTAGCGTTGTTCAGTTACCTGAGCCGCATCATCGATCTGGCCCAAGGCACGCCCAACCCGAATTTCTTCAGCGACCACGCCCTCGAATTGACCTGGATGCTGGTGGTCGCTCTGGTGCTGCGACCGATCTTCTTTGCCCTGCACGACCTGCTGGTGCATCAGACCCTGAGCCCCGGCATGACCAGCATGATCCGCTGGCAGAACCACAGTTACGTGCTCAAGCAGAGCCTGAATTTCTTCCAGAACGACTTCGCCGGGCGCATCGCCCAGCGCATCATGCAGACCGGCAACTCGCTGCGCGATTCTGCCGTGCAAGCGGTGGACGCGCTGTGGCACGTGGTGATCTATGCGATCAGCTCGCTGGTGCTGTTCGCCGAGGCCGACTGGCGCCTGATGATCCCGCTGCTGACCTGGATCGTCGCTTACATCGGCGCGCTGTATTACTTCGTGCCGCGGGTGAAGGAGCGCTCGGTGGAAGCCTCTGACGCGCGCTCGAAACTGATGGGCCGTATCGTCGATGGCTACACCAACATCGCCACGCTGAAACTGTTCGCCCACACCAACTTCGAACAGCACTACGCCAAGGAAGCCATCGAAGAACAGACCGTCAAAGCGCAAATGGCCGGTCGCGTGGTGACCAGCATGGACGTGGCGATCACCGCGATGAACGGCCTGCTGATTGTCGGCACCACGGCGCTGGCATTGTGGCTGTGGACGCAGTCGCTGATCACCGTCGGCGCGATTGCCTTGGCCACCGGCCTGGTAATCCGTATCGTCAACATGTCCGGCTGGATCATGTGGGTAGTCACCGGCATTTTCGAAAACATCGGCATGGTCCAGGACGGTCTGCGCACCATCTCGCAACCGGTCAGCGTCACCGACCGCGAGCAGGCCAAACCGCTGGCCGTGGCCTCGGGCGAAGTGCGTTTCGAACACGTGGATTTTCACTACGGCAAGAAGAGAGGCATCATCGGCGACCTCAATCTGACGATAAAACCGGGGGAGAAAATCGGCTTGATCGGCCCGTCCGGCGCCGGCAAATCGACCCTGGTCAACCTGTTGCTGCGCCTGTACGACGTCGAGGGCGGGCGCATCCTGATCGATGGGCAGAACATTGCCGAAGTCGGCCAGGAAAGCCTGCGTGCGCGGATCGGCATGATCACTCAGGACACCTCGCTGTTGCACCGCTCGATCCGTGACAACTTGCTTTACGGCAAACCCGACGCCACCGACGCCGAACTGTGGGAGGCGGTGCACAAGGCTCGCGCCGATGAGTTCATTCCACTGCTATCCGACGCTGAAGGCCGCAGCGGTTTCGACGCGCATGTCGGCGAGCGCGGGGTGAAACTCTCGGGCGGTCAGCGCCAGCGCATCGCGATTGCGCGGGTGCTGCTCAAGGACGCGCCGATCCTGATCATGGACGAAGCCACCTCGGCACTGGATTCGGAAGTCGAAGCAGCGATTCAGGAAAGCCTCGAGACCTTGATGCAGGGCAAAACCGTGATCGCCATCGCCCACCGTCTCTCGACCATCGCGCGCATGGACCGTCTGGTGGTGCTGGAAAACGGCAAGATCGCCGAGAGCGGCACCCACGCCGAACTGCTCGCCCATCGTGGTTTGTATGCACGGTTGTGGGCGCACCAGACCGGAGGGTTTGTCGGTATCGATTGATCGCGCGATATGATCGTTCCCACGCTCCGCGTGGGAATGCCTCAAGGGACGCGGAGCGTCCAGTGACGCGGAGCGTCACGGCCTGCATTCCCACGCAGAGCGTGGGAACGATCATGGTCAGGTGTGGCGATAGGGCAACGCCGTTCGGGCCTCTTCGGCATAGGCCAGAACCCCGGCGCGCTCTTGCTGGAGGAAATCCTTCACCGCCGCTTTCAGCCCCGGATGGCGCAGGTAATGCCAGGAATGGGTGATCACCGGTTCGAAGCCGCGAATCAACTTGTGCTCGCCCTGTGCCCCGGCATCGAAACGCTGGATGCCTTGGGCAATCGCGTAATCCATGCCCTGGTAGAAACACGTCTCGAAATGCAGCCGATCAAACTCGGCCAGGCAACCCCAATACCGCCCGTAGAAACTGTCGCCACCGACCAGACTGAACGCCATCGCCACCGGCCGGGAGCCCTGTTTGGCCAGGACCACGCGAATCGCTTCGGGCATGCGTTCGGCCAGCAGGCTGAAGAACTCCCGCGTCAGATATGGCGCCTGACGCCGCACCGCGTAGGTGTTGGCATAGCAGGCGTACACGAAATCCCACTGTGCCTCGTCCAGCTCACGCCCCTCCAACCACTCGAACTCAAAGCCCTGCCCCGCCACCTGCTCGCGTTCCTTGCGCATCTGCTTGCGCTTGCGTGAGCTGAGAGCGTCGAGAAAATCCTGAAAGTCGCGGTAACCACGGTTCTGCCAGTGATATTGACAGCCGATGCGCTGCAGCCAGCCCGGTTGCTCGGCCATCGCCGCATCGGTAAACGGATCAGTGAAATTGATGTGCGCGCTGGAGAGCTCTTCGACCTGCAAATAGCCGGGCAGACTTTTCAGCAGTTCGAAACCGTCCTCCACTGTTGCCGCCAGCAAGCGCGGGCCGCTGACCGGACTGAAGGGCACGGCAGTCAGGAGTTTGGGGTAGTAATCGATGCCGGCACGCGCGCAGGCGTCGGCCCAGCCGTGATCGAAGACGTACTCGCCGTAGGAGTGCCACTTGCGATAACTGGGCAGTGCGGCGATCAGTCGATCATCTTCGATGTGCAGCAAATGCTCCGGCTGCCAGCCTATATGCGGGCCGACACTGCCGCTGTCTTCCAGCGCGCTGAGGAAGGCGTGACGCAGGAACGGCTGGTTGTCCGGCACCAGCGCATCCCAGCTTGCCGGGGCGATTTCTGACAGGTCTTGCAGGCGTTGCAACGGCATTCACTGGCACTCCACAGCTTGGCGACAAAGCCCGGCGAGTATCGCTGATCGCGACCCCGTTGCACACGCTCAATCGGCCGACAGCGCTCTAACTCGATAGTTCACGCCTGATCCGCATCGTCATCAACCTGCCATCACTGTGCCACCGCCCTGTCATAAACCATCGCGATACTGGCGCCTGTTTTTAGAGCGCCGGGTTCTAACCCGGACACAGTTTTCCGGCCTTCAGGCCGGTTGTGCCCAGGATGGTTCAGCCATCCCCTTCATCTTCGGAGATTGCTATGCGTCTTGCTTCCACGAAAACTGCAGCGGCCCTGTGCGGCGGCTTGTTGCTGGCCATGAGCGTTCCGGCCAGTGCTGCAGTCGACGCCAAACTGTTCGACATGCTCAAGGCCAACGGGTCGATTTCCCAGGCGCAGTACATCGAGCTGCAAACAGAACTGGCCAAGGATCAGAAGGCTCAGCAAATCGCCCAACAGGCGCAGCAGGAAACCAACGAACAAGTAGCGGCGGTCGCGAAGAAGACCAACGAACAGAGCCTGTTCGATCAGAAACTGGCCTGGGCGGCCAAGACCCAGTTCAAGGGCGACGTCCGTATCCGTCAGGAAACCATCAAGATCGACGGCGAGCCGAACAACGGCGGCCGCGACAAGGACCGCCAGCGCATCCGTGCGCGTCTGGGCGCCTATACCGAGATCAACCCGCAAGTCGACACCGGTATCCGTATCGCCACCGGCGGCGGTGACGACGCGCGCTCGACCAACCAGGATCAGGACAACTACTTCGACAAGAAGCAGATCTGGCTCGACCTCGGCTACATCGACTATCACCCGGATCAGATCAAGAACCTGCACGTGATCGGCGGCAAGATGCTGCAACCATGGGTGAGCATGGGCGACGTGATCTGGGACAGCGACATCAACCCGGAAGGTCTGGCCGTTACCTACAAATACCCACTGGGCGGCAGCGCCGAACTGTTCGGCAGCCTGGGTAACTACAACCTCAAGGACAACGTTGACGGCGACGGCGTGCAATTCCGCCACGACCTGCGCCTGACCGCTGGCCAGTTGGGCAGCCGCTTCAACATCACTGACAACCTGAAGATGACCGTCGGCGGCAGCGTTTACGCTTACCAGAATGACGATGACAGCCGCTGCACCGGCACCTCGACGCCGTGCGCGCTGGCAGTCAACGGCAACTCGGCCGACAACGAATTCCGTCTGTATGAAGGGTTCAGCCAGATCGACATCGGCGGCCTGCCAATGCCGCTGTCGTTCTACGGCCAGTACGTGAAGAACAACGATGCCGTGACCGATCAGGACACCGCATGGTTGCTCGGCGCCAAGTCGAAAGTCTTCGGCTTCAACCTCGACTACAACTATCGCGACGTGCAGCGCAACGCCGTGGTCGGCGCCTTCACCGACTCCGACTTCGCCAACGGCACCACCGGTTCGCGCGGGCACAAGTTCAAGGTCGGTTACGACATCGACAAGAACTTCGCCGTCGGCGCCACGTACTTCCTGACCAAGGCCGACTTCGCCAGCCGCAGCCAGCGCGATGCAGATGCCAACACCCTGCAGTTGGATGCTGAAGCGAAGTTCTAAGAAAACAGCTACAAGCTTCGAGCGACAAGCTGCAAGTCACCGCTCCCCTTGCGACTTGTCGTTCGAAGCTGATGTCCTGCAGCCCGGTGCAATGCCAGCGATCCCCATCATCCGTTCGCTGACGCTGCCCCGGGCTGACTCTTTCAAGGACTGTCGTCGCGCCTCTGCGTCGCCAGACGCTCAGCCAAAGCATCCACTCCCTCTTCCGGTTGTTCCGGCAGCGCCTTCAGGGTTGCCTGCATCACGCGCATCTGCCGCATGAAGCGCCGGCAATTGCGGCAGAACAACAGGTGATGACGCACCATCAGCGTCTCGCGAAAGCTCAGTTGGCCATCGAGATAATCGCTGGATCGTGCCACTTGCTCCTTGCAGGTCAACATTCTCCTGTCTCCTCAAAATGTTCCACGGTCGCGAAGACCTTCAAGCGTGCCCGGTGCAGCAGCACGCGGACATTGGAGAGCGAGATCTCCAGAAGATTACAGATTTCTTCCAGCTCCAGACCCTGGCGTTCGCGCAACAGCAGGACACTGCTCTGCAACTCGGACAGACTCAGCAACGTGTGTTCGAGGCATTCGCGCAGTTCGTTTTCGGTGAGCAGCGCCTCTGGGGTGTCCTGATGCCAGGCAAATGGCGCGACCAGCCAATGACCGTCGCTCGAGGAAAATCGATCGTCACCGATGGTGCCGTGAGGTGATGGCAGGTCGTCGAGCAGGACTTCCCGGCGATTGAGCTTGTAGCGACTCTTGGCCGAATTGGCGGTAATGGTCAGCAACCAGGTTTTGAGGCTGGACCGGCCTTCGAAACTGGCCAGATGGCGCACCACCGACAGCCAGGCATCCTGCACCACTTCCTCGACATGACGCTGGCCGACAATCGCGTAAGCCACCGCGCGCATGGCGCTCTGATAGGTGGTGACCAGTTCCTTGAAAGCCTTTTGCTCCCCCGCCAGCAAGCGCGTGAGCAGTTGGGTGTCGTCAGCCGCCATCCATCAATCCCCTTGTCCGGACTTCGAAAATGAACGCGGCAGGTGTGCACCTGCCGCGACGTCCGAAAAATTACAGCGTTTCAGCCGCTTCGAATGTAGGAAAGATCGACGCGATTAAGGGGAAATTAACCTGTTTCAGCGCTTGCGCAGCAACACGCTACCGATCGAATAACCAGCACCGAAGGAACTGAGCACCGCCAGCGAACCCGAGGCCAGATCATCTTGGTATTTGTGGAAGGCAATGACCGAACCGGCCGAACTGGTGTTGGCGTAGCTGTCGAGAATCACCGGCGCTTCTTCTTCAGTGGCTTCACGGCCGAGCAGCTTGCGCACGATCAGGTGGTTCATGCTCAGATTGGCCTGGTGCAGCCAGAAACGCTTCACGTCGCCGACGTTGAGCTGATTCTCTTCCAGGTGCTCGCCAATCAGCTCGGCGACCATCGGGCAGACATCCTTGAACACCTTGCGGCCTTCCTGCACGAACAGCTTGTCGCGGGCACCGATGCCCTCTTCTGCCGCTCGGTTGAGGAAGCCGAAGTTATTGCGGATGTTGTTGGAGAACTTGGTCAGCAATTTGGTGCTGACCACGTCGAACTGGTACTTGGACGTCGCCAGATCCGCGCGCTCGATGATCACCGCAGTCGCGGCATCGCCGAAGATGAAGTGGCTGTCGCGATCACGGAAGTTCAGGTGCCCGGTGCAGACCTCCGGGTTGACCATCAGGATCGCCCGCGCCTGGCCCAGTTGCACGCTGTTGGCGGCGGCCTGGATGCCGAAGGTGGCGGAAGAACACGCCACGTTCATGTCGAAACCGAAACCTTCAATGCCCAGTGCTTCCTGGACTTCGATGGCGATGGCCGGGTAAGCGCGTTGCAGGTTGGAGCAGGCAACGATCACGCCGTCGATATCGGCTGCGGTTTTGCCGGCTCGTTGCAGGGCTTGTTCGGCAGCGCCAACGGCCATCTGGCAGAGCACCGACCATTCATCGTTGGAACGCTCGGGCAGGCGCGGGGCCATGCGTTGCGGATCGAGGATGCCGTCCTTGTCCATGACAAAGCGGCTCTTGATGCCCGAGGCCTTTTCGATGAACGCGGCGCTGGATTCGGTCAGGGCCTGGACTTCACCGCTGGCAATCGCCTCGGCGTTATCGGCGTTGAACTGGGCGACGTAGGTATTGAAAGACTGCACCAGCTCTTCGTTGGAGATGCTGTTGGCCGGTGTGTACAGGCCGGTGCCGCTGATGACGACGTTATGCATGGTCGTTTCTCTAATCTGTTCAGGCAGAAAGTGCTGGAACCGTCGTACCAACACGCAAAGGGTCTATTCCCATCCGGGGGACGCAAACCTGGCATCGTTTTATTCCGCAGCGCGACACGGCCGAAGGCTCTGGGTCGCGAAACGGCGGGTTATGATGGCGAAGTTTGCCATAAACCCAGAATTTTGGCGCCTTTCTCCTGCTCAACTCGATCCCTGCAGGAGCTGCCGAAGGCTGCGATCTTTTGATGATCGTTCCCACGCTCCGCGTGGGAATGCAGCCCGTGACGCTCCGCGTCACTGGACGCGGAGCGTCCCCAGAGGCATTCCCACGCAGAGCATGGGAACGATCGATGAACCGAGCTCGCAGGTTTTGGGGCGGCTTCGCCACCCAGCGGGGATAAATCCCCTCGCCACAAAGACCGCTTCCTCAGGGGGATTGTGTATGGCTGCAGGTCAGGGCTCGACCTGGCTCCACTGTTTGCTCAGGCGCTTGTCGGAGATCGGCACTTTGGTGCCCAACTGTTGGGCGAACAGCGACACGCGGTATTCCTCCAGCCACCAGCGGTACAACTCCAACTGCGGATCGCGCTTGCCTTCCTGCGCATGCTTGGCCGCGCGGGTCTGGTATTGCGCCCACAGGCCAGCGAGTTCGCCGCTCCAGACCCGATCTTTCTGCACCTGTGCGCCGAGTTTCTCGAAACGTTGCTCAACCGCTTTCAGATAACGCGGCAACTCCTTGAGCCACTGCATCGGCGTTTCGCGGACGAAACCCGGATAGACCAGATTGCCGATCTGTTGCTTGATGTCGTTGAGTGCCACTGCCTGGGCAAGATCGATCTTGCCCTTGAAGCGTTTTTGCAGACCGTGCCAGATCTTGAGAATTTCCAGAGTCAGCCGCGCAACCCGCTCGGCGTGCTCCGTCCAGTTGCCGCGTTTGCGTTCGGCCAATGCCGCCAATCCGGCGCCATCGCGGGGCAACGGGTCTTCACCTTCGAGAATGCAACTGTCGAGACTGGCCAGCAGAATGTCTTCGACCAGCGCATCGACCCGGCCCAGTTCGCGATACAGCAAGCCCAATTCAGTCTGCCCGGGCAACTTGCCGCGCAGGAATTTCGCCGGCTCGGCCAGTTGCTGCATGAGCAAACGCTGCAAGGCGCGACGATGCTGGAACTCGGCCTCGGCGGGGGTAGAGAAGCGTCCCTCCTTGACCGTGCCGCCCTCTTCCACCAGCGCCGGGTAGACCGTCATCGACAACCCGGCGATCTTCTGCTGGGTCTTTTCCGCCACCGGGGCAAAGACTTTTGCCTCGACCGGTTGCTGACTTTTCGCACTCTGCGGCACCGCCAGCGCGGCCTGGCTGGCTTCGGCGAAGCGTGCGGTCAGCTCAGCCAGATCGCGGCCTTCGCCAAGGAACTTGCCCTGGCCATCGACGATTTCCAGGTTCATGCGCAGATGGCTCTCAACCTGCTGCGCCGCTTCCGCCCACGCTTCATCGCTGACCCGCGCGCCGGTCATGCGCAGCAGCTCGCGACCGAGCGCTTGCGGCAGCGAACCTTCGGCGAAAGTCATGCGCTGCAACGCGGCCTTGATGAAGTCCGGCACTGGCACGAAGTTCTTGCGCAGGGCTTTCGGCAGATTGCGCACCAGAGCAATGCACTTAGCCTCGATCAGCCCCGGCACCAGCCATTCCAGACGCTCCGGCGGCAGCATCGGCAGCAACGGCGCCGGCACGCGCAAGGTCACGCCGTCGCGCGGGTGATTGGGCTCGAAATGATAAGTCAGCGCCAGTTCCAGATCGCCAATGTGCAACGTATCCGGGTAATCACGGGCGGTGACTTCGCTGGCCTCGCGGGCCAACACGTCTTCTTCGCGCATGATCAGCAGTTGCGGATCTTTCTGGCTGTTGACCTTGTACCAACTGTCGAAGGTCGCGGTCTGGTGGATCTCGGCCGGCAGACGTGCATCGTAGAAGGCGTAGAGGGTTTCTTCGTCGGCGAGAATGTCGCGACGGCGAGCCTTGGCCTCCAGTTCGTCGAGCTGCTCGAGCAGTTTCTGATTGGCGCTCAGGCATTTGGCCCGCGACTGAATCTCGCCGCGCACCAGGCCTTCGCGGATAAACAGCTCACGGGATACCACCGGATCGACCGGGCCGTAATGCACCGGGCGGCGACCGACCACGATCAGGCCGAACAGGGTGATCTGCTCGTAGGCGACGACCTGGCCCCGCTTCTTCTCCCAATGCGGCTCGAAGTGATTCTTCTTGATCAGGTGCCCGGCCAGCGGCTCGATCCAGTCGGCATCGATCTTGGCAACCATCCGCGCGTAGAGTTTGGTGGTTTCCACCAGCTCAGCAGTCATCAGCCACTGCGGGCGCTTCTTGCCGATGCCCGACGACGGATGAATCCAGAAGCGCCGTTGCCGCGCGCCGAGGTAATCGCCGTCTTCGGTTTTCTGGCCGATCTGGCTGAGCAAACCGACCAGCACCGCTTTGTGCAGCTTCGGGTAATCCGCCGGCTCTTTGTTCAGGCTCAGCTGCATGTCGCGGCAGATCAGGCTCAACTGGCGATGAGAATCACGCCATTCGCGCAGGCGCAGGTAATTGAGGAAGCTCTTCCGGCACCAGTTACGCAGCGGGTTGGCGGTCAGCGCTTGGCGTTGTTCTTCAAAACCACGCCACAAATTGACCAGCCCGGCGAAGTCGGAATCCGGATCCTTCCATTGCGCATGGGCCTGATCCGCCGCTTGCTGACGCTCCGGCGGACGCTCGCGCGGGTCCTGAATCGACATGGCGCTGGCGACGATCAGCACTTCCTGCAAGCTGCCGAGCTTGGCCGCTTCGAGGAGCATGCGGCCCATGCGCGGGTCGACCGGCAAGCGCGCCAACTGGCGACCGAGCGGCGTCAGCTGACTGTTGCGATCTACCGCCGAAAGCTCTTGCAGCAGGTTGAAACCGTCGCTGATTGCCTTGCCGTCCGGCGGTTCGATAAACGGGAACGCGGTGATTTCGCCGAGGCGCAGATGGAGCATCTGCAGGATCACGGCGGCGAGGTTGGTGCGCAGAATTTCCGGATCGGTAAATTCCGGGCGCCCAAGGAAGTCCTCTTCGCTGTACAAACGCACGCAGATACCCGGCTCGACCCGCCCGCAACGACCTTTACGCTGATTGGCGCTGGCCTGGGAAATCGCTTCGATCGGCAAGCGCTGAACCTTGGCCCGATAGCTGTAACGACTGATGCGCGCGGTGCCGCTGTCGATCACATAGCGAATGCCCGGGACGGTCAGCGAAGTCTCAGCGACGTTGGTCGCCAGCACCACGCGGCGGCCCGGATGCGACTGGAAAATCCGCTGCTGTTCAGCCGGCGACAGGCGCGCGTACAGCGGCAGGATCTCGGTGTGTTTGAGCTGGGCCTTGCGCAACATGTCGGCGGCGTCGCGAATCTCGCGCTCGCCAGGCAGGAACACCAGTACATCGCCGGGGCTGCGCCGTTCGCTGCGCTCGTAGGCGGCGATTTCGTCGAGGGTGGCGAGAATCGCCTGATCGACGGTCAGGTCGTCCTCGACCCGGTTGCCCTCTTCGTCCTGCTCCAGGCTCAGCGGCCGGTACCAGGTTTCCACAGGAAAAGTACGGCCCGACACTTCGACGATCGGCGCGTCATCGAAGTGCTTGGAGAAGCGCTCCAGATCGATGGTCGCCGACGTGATGATGACCTTGAGGTCGGGACGGCGTGGCAGCAGGGTTTTCAGGTAGCCGAGGAGGAAATCGATGTTGAGGCTGCGTTCGTGTGCTTCGTCGACGATGATCGTGTCATAGCGTTCCAGATAACGATCGTTCTGGGTTTCCGCCAGCAGAATGCCGTCGGTCATCAGTTTGATCAGGGTGTTGGAATCGCTTTGATCTTCGAAACGCACCTGATAGCCGACCAGCGCTCCGAGCGGCGTGCCGAGTTCTTCGGCGACACGGCTGGCGACACTGCGCGCGGCGATCCGACGCGGCTGGGTATGGCCGATCAGACCGTGCTGGCCGCGACCGATTTCCAGGCAGATCTTCGGCAACTGGGTGGTTTTGCCCGAACCGGTTTCGCCGGCGATGATCAGCACCTGATGTTGCTCCAGGGCCTTTTTGATCTCGTCGCGCTTGGCCGCGATCGGCAAACTGTCGTCGTAACGAATCACCGGCAGGCTCGCGCGACGCGCCAGTACCTGATCACAGGACGCCTGCATCCGCGCCACCCACTGGGCCAGTTTGGCCTCGTCGGGTTTCTTGCGCAGCTCAAGCAACTGCCGCCGCAGCCGGTGACGGTCGGCGAGCATGGCGTGATCGAGGTTTTTCAGCAGTTTGTCGATGGAGGGCGATTCGTCGGTCATCGGGTAGGCAATTCGGTCGTCTATTTATGCAGGGGGCGGATTGTCGCAGAAAAGCAGCTGCAAGCGCCAAGCTACAAGCCGCAAGTCACTGCGGCTTTCAACTTGCAGCTTGAAGCTTACCGCTTGCAGCTGCGTCTTGTTATTCGTTGTCGAGGCCCTTGCGCCGGTATGGGAAGACGTCGATGACTTTCCCCGCCCGAATCGCCTCCTGCAAGCCCTTCCAGTAATCGGCGTTGTACAACTCGCCATGCAATTGATCGAACAATTTCCGCTGCCCGGCATCGGCAAACAGGAACGGCGGAAACTCCTCGGGAAACACGTCCAGCGGTCCGATCGAGTACCACGGCTCAGAGGCCATTTCATCCTCCGGCGTGCGCGGTTGCGGGATGTGGCGGAAGTTGGCTTCGGTCAGGAAGCAAATTTCGTCATAGTCGTAAAACACCACGCGCCCGTGACGGGTGACGCCGAAGTTTTTCAGCAGCATGTCGCCGGGAAAGATATTCGCCGCCGCCAGTTGCTTGATCGCCAGACCGTAATCTTCCAGCGCTTCACGTACCTGGGCGTCGTTGGCATTTTCCAGATAAAGGTTGAGTGGGGTCATCCGCCGCTCGGTCCAGCAGTGGCGGATCAGCACGGTTTCGCCTTCGACCGAAACAGTGGATGGCGCGACCTCTAGCAGTTCTTCGAGGCACGCCGGATCGAACTTGCTCAGCGGAAAACGAAAGTCGGCAAATTCCTGGGTATCGGCCATGCGACCGACCCGATCGACGCTTTTCACCAGACGATACTTTTCGATCACCGTGGCGCGATCGACGTTCTTCGACGGTGAGAAACGGTCCTTGATGATTTTGAATACGGTGTTGAAACCCGGCAGGGTGAACACGCTCATGACCATGCCGCGCACGCCCGGGGCCATGATGAACTGATCGTCGGTGTTGGCCAGGTGATTGATCAGCGCGCGGTAAAACTCCGACTTGCCGTGCTTGTAGAAGCCGATCGAGGTGTACAACTCGGCGATGTGCTTGCCCGGCAGAATGCGTCGCAGAAAACCGATGAACTCCGCCGGCACCGGTACATCGACCATGAAATACGAACGGGTGAAAGAGAAAATGATCGACACATCGGCTTCGTCGGTGATCAACGCATCGATCTGAATGCCCCTTCCTTCGCGGTGCAACAGCGGAATCACCAGCGGCCATTGCTCATCGCGGGTGTAAATGCGTCCGACCAGATACGCGCCCTTGTTGCGGTAAAGCACCGAGGAAAACAGCTCGACGCTTAGCTCCGGGTCCTTGCACACCCAGTCCGGCAGGTTCTCGCGCAATTGCGCTTCGAGCCGCAGCAGGTCGCCAGGCAAATCGGCGTAATCTTCGCTGAAGCGGTAATCGGAAAAAATACTCGCGAGCATCCCGGACAACTGGCCCTGCGGCTTGTATGTGCGGGTTTGCGCGGCGCGGGCTCGGCGCAGGCTCGGGCGTGTGGTGTGGATGAACATGCAGCCGTCACTGATCAGATCGTGGCTGAACAACCCGCAGAAAATCGAGTTGTACCAGGTTTCCGAAAGCTCATCGTCGAAGCGCAAGTCGATCACACTGATGTAGGCGCTTTTCACCAGCGGCCAGCAGCTGACGTTCATCAGGGTTTCGTCGTCGAAATACTCGCGCAGGCGAGCGACGGTTTCGCCAACCTTTTCTTCGTACAGACTGATCCGCGCCGCCGAGGCGACCTGCGCCTCCTGCCAGCGCGCCTGTTCGAAGCGCTCGCGCGCGCCGTCGGTGATGCGGCGGAAATGCTCGCGGTAATCGTCGAAGCCGGCGAGGATCATCCGGGCGATCTCGGTGGCTGGCCATTGCTGCGACATAAATGAAACCTCGGCGGGAAATCGATTCGTTTGAGCTTAGTCACGGAACCGTCCGCAGGAAAAGCGCAATTTCTGCCAAAACCGATACCGGGGCGACCGTTGACGAGGTTTCTCGTGCCGATGCATCGGCAAGCAGAATTAAAAGCCCGAATAGCGGTTGCCATGATCCGGACGCTCGGCAACACTCTCGTCCCGATCAAGGAAGGAGCCCGCCGTGAGCCCTGTCGATATTTTCCGTATGTTGTCGCTGGCCGCTATCTGGGGCGCGAGTTTTCTGTTCATGCGCATCATTGCCCCGGTGATCGGCACGATCCCGACCGGTTTCTTTCGGGTGTCGATCGCGGCGGCCGGGCTGCTGGTGATACTCGGGCTGATGCGCATCAGCTGGGACTTCAAGGGCAAGCTGAAAACCGTGATGCTGCTGGGCGTGATCAACTCGGGGATTCCGGCGACGCTGTATTCGGTGGCGGCGCAAGTATTGCCGGCCGGCTATTCGGCGATCTTCAACGCCACCACGCCGCTGATGGGCGTGTTGATTGGCGGCCTGTTTTTCAGCGAAAAGCTCACGGCGGCCAAGCTCAGCGGCGTGTTCCTCGGTCTGTTCGGCGTCGGTGTGCTGACGCGCGCCGGTCCCGTAGCCTTCGATCTGCAACTGCTGATGGGCGCGGTCGCCTGCCTGCTGGCGACCACTTGCTACGGCTTTGCCGGATTCCTCGCACGGCGCTGGCTGGATCACGCCGGTGGGCTGGACAGCCGTTTGTCGGCATTGGGCAGCATGCTCGGGGCGACGTTGTTTTTGCTGCCGCTGTTCGCCTACAGCACCATTACCGCGCCGCCGGTCAGCTGGGGCGGCTGGCATGTCTGGCTGTCGCTGCTCGGCTTGGGCCTGGGCTGCACGGCGTTTGCCTACATCATCTATTTCCGCCTGCTCAGCTCGATCGGCCCGGTGAAGTCGATGACCGTGACCTTCATGATCCCGCCGTTCGGCGTGTTGTGGGGGGCGTTGTTGCTGGATGAGCCGTTGTCGATGGCGCACATTTATGGCGGGGTGCTGATTGCGGCGGCGTTGTGGCTGGTGTTGAAGCCGGCGGTGGCGAAGCCTGCAAACGCGTCAGTCCGTTAGATTTTCTGCCGCAGATATTCGCGAGCAGGCTCTCTCCCACAGAAAAATACATTCCAATGTGGGAGCGAGCCTGCTCGCGAAAGGCGGCGCAACAAGCGCCACCTGCCTATCGGCTATCCGGTTTTACGGAACACAAATACCAATCCAACAATGATCAGCAACATCCCCAGCACACCCAACGCCGCCAGCCGATTGCCGAAAATCAGGTAATCCATCACCGCCGTCACCGCCGGCACCAGATAGAACAGACTGGTGACATTCACCAGATTGCCCCGCGCGATCAGTCGATACAGCAACAGCGTCGCCAGCACTGAAACCACCAGGCCCATCCATAACACCGGGACAATGAAGCCTGCGCTGTGCTCGAAGTGAAACGGCTGGAACGGTACGAACACCGCGCACAGCAACAGCCCGGCCAGGTACTGCACTGGTAGCGTACCCAATGGATTTTCGGTGATGCGCTTTTGCATGATCGAGCCGAGCGTCATGCTCGCCAGCGCCAGCAAACCGAACAGCATGCCGGCCCAGGACATTCCGGCCAGACCGATCCCTTGATAAACCACCATGATCAGCCCGGCCAGACCCAGCGCCAGGCCGAACAGGCGGCTCGCCGAACGCTGCCGTTCCATCAAGACCACGGTGAGGATCGGCTGAACGCCCATGATCGTCGCCATTACCCCCGGCGTGACTTTGCAATCCAGCGCCAGCAGATAAAAGATCTGATAGGCCCCGAGCAACACCAGTCCCGTGGCGATCGCGAACAGCATCGGCTTGCCACCCTTGGGCAGCTTCAATCTCAGCAGCGGCGCCAGCAACACCAGCCCGCACAGGGCGATGGCGAAGCGAATCAGCAGAAAGGCAAAGGGCGAAGCATGGACGAGGCCCCATTTGGAGAAAATCGCCCCGCTGCTCCACAGCAGAACGAACAGGCTCGTGGACGTCGCCGCGAGCGCGGATTGTTTCGAAA
The DNA here is from genome assembly GCF_017491835.1 of Pseudomonas sp. 67(2021). NCBI lineage: Bacteria > Pseudomonadati > Pseudomonadota > Gammaproteobacteria > Pseudomonadales > Pseudomonadaceae > Pseudomonas > Pseudomonas sp. 67(2021). The sequence goes on along the minus strand of NZ_JAFGYL010000013.1, from coordinate 18,946 downwards.
GGACAAACATGAATACCACCTGTAGTCAGGCAAGAAGCCAACTCAGCCGAAGCTGAAATTCAGTAGGTTGTTCTGGCGGGCGCAGGGGTCAGCAGAAACTGCCGATCAACCCCGCACACCAACGCCCGGCGGCGAAACGACTGCGCACACCGGCGTGCTACTGACAGGTGGAGGGTAATGACTGATCTGCACAGGCTGCCGATTCCCGCACGGCACGACGCCAGCGTTGACCGCTGAATCGACTACCGCGTTGATGAGGGATGCAGGCATGAATGCTGATCTTTAGTGAGGAAATGAACGCGCGAGCCAGGCGGCTCGCGGGCTGACTATAACCAGCCCGGGACATAGATTGCAATGACTTGGGCGAAGGGCCGGTAGCGACAGTCTGGCGCCGGGTGGTTAGGGTTATTGGCGCGGCAACGGATTGTCAGGAGACATGGAATGCAAGAGATCATATGCCAAGGGAACGGACGTATTTGCGGTATCAGGTTTATCGGTCGGAGGCGAGGAAGCGGGCTGCAGTTACATTTGCGAAGCTGCAGAGCGAGTTGGAGGGGCGCGGAATTGTTGACCTTGATTTTTCCAGGGTTCGCTTCGAAGCTATTGATTCGTCCGCCATGAGCGCTTATGAGCAATGGCTCGATTCGCATTTCTGCTGGATCGAGATCGTCCGATGGAAAGCCAAAGAACCAATGAGCTTCGATTTGGCTATCTGGTTTGATCGTGAACTTTGTGGACTTTGTTTCGCCAATCCGAACCAAAGCCGATTACGAGTCAAAATTGTGCGTCTTGAGGGTCAGCCAAACGATCATCCACTCAAAAGCCGCATAGCGACCCTCGCCCTGACTGCGGTTACTCATTTCGCACTGATCATTGGCAGCCAACATATCGAAATTCAAGAGCCTCTTTCGGGAGCCATACCGCTATACCGTCAACTGGGTTTCGAGTTCGACTCTGAAGGCCGTCTTGTGAAGCGTATTGACAAAGTCTAGTATCTGAGCAACTGCTCATTTGCTGATCAACGTCGGAGATCCCATGAAAGCTGTCGTTGAAAATAAAGCAACAGACTTCAAATCCAGAAAGACGAAAAGAAAGCGGTCATCTGTTGAGTTATCTGAAACCGAGATGAATCGCATCAGGAATGCACTGGCCGATCCAGCCGTCGAAGAGCCAAGGGGCTTACTAGCCGGTTCGTCCGTTTCCTTCCGTTAACAAAAAACCGCTCCAAAAGAGCGGTTTTTTTATTTCTGACCCAACGTCAACCAAACAACCAATACCCCAGCAACGTCAGCACCAACACCGCCAGCACCGGGCGCATTACCCTGTAGGCCTTGGGGTGCCGGCGCTTCCACTGCTTGACCACGCCGCTGAAACGGTCGCTGAAGTTCTTGCTCCAGGCATAAGCCTGGTTGATGCCTCCTACGCGTTCGTCATCCAGATTCTGCGGCGCGGTGGCGCGGCCGAGCCAGCCACTGATGAAGCGATTGATGCGGGTCATCAGGCGGTTGCTCAGCGGGCGTTCGATGTCACAGAACAGAATCACTCGAGTCTGAGCGGTTTCATTCTTGACCCAGTGCACGTAGGTCTCGTCGAACATCACGTCATCGCCGTCGCGCCAGGCGTAAACCTGACCGTCGACGAAGATCCGGCAGTCGTCGGAGTTGGGTGTCGACAGGCCGAGGTGATAACGCAGGGAGCCGGCGAACGGGTCACGGTGCGGATTGAGGTGACTGCCGCCCGGCAGCAGCGCGAACATCGCGCCCTTGACGTTGGGTATGGCACTGACCAGTGCCACGGTTTTCGGGCAAAGAGCTTCGGCCGATGGCAGCGGTTTGTCGTACCACTTCAGATAGAAACGCTTCCAGCCCTTCTTGAAGAACGAACCGAAACCGGCATCGTTGTTTTTCTCGGCGGCGCGAATGTAGCCTTCGTCGAACAGGTGCATAGCTTCGTCGCGAATGGTTTCCCAGTTGTCCCGCAGTACATCCAGCTCCGGAAACTTGCTGCGATCCAGATACGGTCTGGATGGCACTGCGGAAAACAGGTACATCAACGCGTTGTACGGAGCAAACAGTGCGGAGTGGTTGACGAACTGGCGCAATACCGGCAAACGCGCCTTGCCGCGCAAATGCACATAGAGCGTGCTGCCCAGAAACAGCAACAGCACAAACGCCTTGGCGGCAAACGAAACGGTCATCAACGACTCCTTGAATAAAGACAACGCTGCGCAATGCCCTTTTCCCGGCATGGCAGCCGGCCATGATAAACACTACCGGCTCCGGGAAAAACCCGCCTGACACAAGATTCAGTGTTAAGCATTACGCAACAAAGCCTTTATTAACATGCAGCGCCTGAACCCTGGCTGACTTGAATCAACAGGCTTACTGCTGGTTCTCCTGCTCGGTGAACAGGTCACTGAACAGCATGCTCGACAGATAACGCTCGCCCGAATCCGGCAGCACCACGACGATGGTTTTGCCCTGCATCTCTGGTTTCTCCGCCAGACGCACCGCCACCGCCATGGCAGCACCGCAGGAAATCCCGCACAAAATCCCCTCTTCCTGCATCAGGCGCAAAGCCATGGCCTTGGATTCTTCATCGGTCACCTGCTCGACGCGATCGACCATCGACAGATCAAGGTTCTTCGGCACAAAACCGGCGCCAATGCCCTGAATCTTGTGCGGGCTCGGCTTGATTTCGGCACCGGCCAACGCCTGCGTAATCACCGGCGAAGAAGCGGGCTCGACGGCCACCGACAAAATCGGTTTACCGGCGGTGTTCTTGATATACCGCGAGACACCGGTAATGGTTCCGCCGGTGCCGACGCCAGCCACCAGCACATCCACGGCGCCGTCGGTGTCGTTCCAGATTTCCGGGCCGGTGGTCTTCTCATGAATCGCCGGGTTGGCCGGGTTATCGAACTGCGCCGGCATGAAGTATTTGTCGGCATCGCTGGCGACGATTTCCGCAGCTTTCTCGATGGCGCCCTTCATGCCCTTGGCCGGCTCGGTCAACACCAATTCCGCGCCCAAGGCTTTCAGAACCTTGCGGCGCTCGATGCTCATCGACGCCGGCATGGTCAGCATCAATTTATAGCCACGCGCAGCGGCAACGAAGGCCAGACCTATACCGGTATTACCGGAAGTCGGCTCGACAATGGTCATGCCCGGCTTGAGTCTGCCGCTGCTTTCGGCGTCCCAGATCATGTTGGCGCCGATTCGGCATTTGACCGAGTAACCGGGGTTGCGCCCCTCGATCTTGGCCAGGATGGTGACCCCGCGCGGCGCGATGCGGTTGATCTGGACCAGCGGCGTATTACCGATGGAATGGGCGTTGTCAGCGTAAATACGGCTCATGGCTGGGTCCTTATGCAGCGTTGAATTCAGCCTTCCAAGGTAAGCCCGTTGCCGATCACAGTCCAGTCGGGTCGAACGTCTGCAAACGCGCGGAGTCAATCGCTTTGAATCGTCAAGCCACACTCTTGAAGGAACAATGGCATGAAACGTCGTTACAGCTGGCCGCTCTGGACCCTGGCGGGTGTCGTAGTGCTGCTGGTCGCCCTGCATTTCGCCCTGCCCTATCTGGTACGCGACTACCTCAATGACAAACTTGCGGACATGGGCGATTACCGTGGCCAGATCACCGATGTCGACCTCGCGCTGTGGCGCGGCGCCTACAAAATCAACGGCCTGAAAATCGTCAAGGTCGATGGCAAGGTACCAGTGCCGTTCGTCGATGCGCCGTTGATCGACCTGTCGGTAAGCTGGCATTCGTTGTGGTACGACCATGCCGTGGTCGCGCAGGTGCAATTTCTCAACCCAGAAATCAACTTTGTCGACGGCGGCCCCAACAAACAGAACTCGCAGACCGGTCAGGGCACCGACTGGCGTGAGCAGTTGGGCAAGCTGCTGCCGATCACCCTTGATGAGGTGCAGATCAACGACGGCCGTATCACCTTCCGCAACTTCAATTCCAAGCCGCCGGTGAACATGAATGCCAGCAACGTCAACGCCAGCATCTACAACCTGACCAATGTGGTCGACAAGGAAGGCAAACGCGACGCCCGCTTTGAAGGCAAGGCTTTGCTGCTGGGCCACGCGCCGCTCGAAACCACCGCCACCTTCGATCCACTGAGCAACTTCGAAGACTTTGAATTCCGTCTGCGCGCTCGCGACATCGAGCTCAAACGCATGAACGACTTCGCCGCCGCCTACGGCAAGTTCGACTTCAACGCCGGTCACGGCGACGTGGTTATCGAAGCGAAGGCAGAGAAAGCCCGGCTCACCGGCTACATCAAACCTCTGCTGCGCGACGTCGACGTATTCAACTGGCAGCAGGACGTCGAGAACAAGAACAAAGGCCTGTTCCGCTCAATCTGGGAAGCGCTGGTCGGCGGCACCGAGACCGTGCTGAAAAACCAGAACAAAAACCAGTTCGCCACCCGCGTTGAACTCAGCGGCAATGTTCACCAGCAGAACGTCAACGCCTTTGAAGCGTTTCTGCAGATTTTGCGCAATGGCTTCATCCAGGCATTCAATGCGCGGTACGAACGGCCGAAGCCAGATGAGGATTAAGTTTTGCGGTTGACGACATATCGACCTGTGTCTTCGGCCGCTATCGATGAACGCTGTTGCAGTGAATCCCAGCCCAGACAGGCCAACGCCAAAGAACGTGGCACTGCTTCACGCCCATTGCTGTAACGGCTGATGCTGCGAGCGCTCACACCGAGCGCTTCGGCCGCATCATTGAGAGAAAGTCCGGTACGGGCGCGCCAATCGATAAAAATGCGCGTGTTCTCATCCTGGGCATTTTGCGCTAGCGCATCCATGTACAAGGTGTCTGCACCGATCTGTACGTCGGGTTCAACCCATTCAACGATCCAACCCTCGTCCCCGACTACGGCAGTCGCAAAGACTTCGCGATCAAGCAGTGGCCGCAGACCTGGATAAGTATGAATATCCATCCCCAAATCAACTGTCAGTTGCTGACCATTGATAAATGTCAGCGCCAGCCTGAAATCCGACAGGACGTGCGCAGATCGCAGACGCGGCCGTTTCATGGGTAACATCGATTTTCTGCCTTTTTACTAACCGAGCCAGAGAGGCTATCGCCAAATCGGCGATACCGGAATACTGGCCATCCGCCGAGACTGAGTCAACATGTGACGCTCCATTCAGAGACTGAATAAGCCGTCTGCGTTCACAGTCGACCGGCGTGCGCGTTATAGTCGGGCATCCGATTATTTCGCCCCGCCCTGCCCGTAAGGTCAGCGTTACCGTTCGAGGATTTGCAGATGAAGTTCGAAGGCACCCAGGCCTACGTCGCCACCGATGACCTGAAGCTGGCGGTCAACGCCGCCATCACCCTGGAACGGCCGCTGCTGGTCAAGGGTGAACCGGGCACCGGCAAGACCATGCTCGCCGAGCAACTGGCCGAGTCGTTCGGTGCCAAGCTGATCACCTGGCACATCAAATCCACCACCAAGGCCCATCAGGGTCTGTACGAGTACGACGCGGTCAGCCGTTTGCGCGACTCGCAGCTGGGCAATGAAAAAGTCCACGATGTGCGCAACTACTTGAAGAAAGGCAAGCTCTGGGAAGCTTTCGAGTCCGAGGAGCGGGTGATTCTGCTGATCGACGAAATCGACAAGGCCGACATCGAGTTCCCTAATGACTTGTTGCAAGAACTCGACAAGATGGAGTTCTACGTTTACGAAATCGACGAGACCATCAAGGCGAAGAAACGCCCGATCATCATCATTACTTCCAACAACGAGAAAGAGCTGCCGGACGCCTTCCTGCGCCGCTGCTTCTTCCACTACATCGCTTTCCCCGACCGCACTACCCTGCAGAAAATCGTCGACGTGCACTACCCGGACATCAAAAAGGATCTGGTCAGCGAAGCGCTCGATGTGTTCTTCGACGTGCGCAAGGTACCGGGCCTGAAGAAAAAGCCTTCGACGTCCGAGCTGGTCGACTGGCTGAAACTGCTGATGGCCGACAACATCGGCGAAGCGGTGCTGCGCGAGCGCGATCCGACCAAGGCCATCCCGCCACTGGCTGGCGCGCTGGTGAAGAACGAACAGGACGTGCAACTGCTTGAGCGCCTGGCGTTCATGAGCCGGCGCGGCACCCGCTAAGAGGCTGCTGCCATGTTGCTCAACCTGTTCAACGAAATGCGCGCAGCCAAAGTACCGGTGTCGGTGCGCGAGCTGCTCGACCTGATCAACGCGCTGAAACAGCGCGTGACCTTCGCCGACATGGACGAGTTCTATTACTTGTCGCGGGCGATTCTGGTGAAGGACGAGCGCCATTTCGACAAGTTCGACCGCGCGTTCGGTGCCTACTTCAATGGCCTGGAGAAACTCGACGACCACTTGCTGGCGCTGATTCCCGAAGACTGGCTGCGCAAGGAATTCGAGCGCTCGCTGAGCGACGAAGAACGCGCGCAGATCCAGTCCCTTGGCGGGCTGGACAAGCTCATCGAGGAATTCAAGAAGCGTCTGGAAGAACAGAAGGAACGCCATGCCGGCGGCAACAAATGGATCGGCACCGGCGGCACCAGCCCGTTCGGCTCCGGCGGTTTCAACCCTGAAGGCATCCGGGTTGGCGACGCCGGCAAGCGTCAGGGCAAAGCGGTCAAGGTCTGGGATCAGCGCGAGTACAAGAACCTCGACGATTCGGTGGAACTGGGCACACGCAATATCAAGGTCGCCTTGCGTCGTCTGCGCAAGTTCGCTCGCCAGGGTGCGGCGGAAGAACTCGACATCGACGGCACCATCGACCACACCGCCAAGGACGCCGGCCTGCTGAATATCCAGATGCGCCCGGAACGGCGCAACACGGTGAAACTGCTGCTGTTGTTCGACATCGGCGGCTCGATGGACGCGCACGTGAAGATCTGTGAGGAATTGTTCTCGGCCTGCAAGACCGAGTTCAAGCACCTGGAGTACTTCTACTTTCACAACTTCATTTATGAATCAGTGTGGAAGAACAACATGCGCCGCACTTCCGAACGCACTTCGACCCAGGATCTGCTGCACAAGTACGGCGCCGACTACAAAGTGATTTTCATCGGTGACGCCGCCATGGCGCCCTACGAAATCACCCAGGTTGGCGGCAGCGTCGAGCACTGGAACGAAGAGCCGGGTTACGTGTGGATGCAGCGCTTCATGGAGAAATACAAGAAGCTCATCTGGATCAACCCGTATCCGAAGGACACGTGGGGCTATACCTCGTCGACCAACATCGTCCGCGATCTGATCGAGGATCAGATGTATCCGCTGACGCTGCGCGGGCTTGAAGAAGGGATGCGGTTTCTTTCCAAATGACGACCTGACCGTTCCCATGCTCCGCGTGGGAATGCATCAAGTCACGCTCTGCGTCACAGGGACGCGGAGCGTCCCGGGCGGCATTCCCACGCGGAGCGTGGGAACGATCAACATCTGTGGGAGCGAGCGCTCGCGAAGCTTTTAGCGATCTTTGAAGCGCTGTAAATACTCGACATGCTCGCGGTGCGCGACGTCCTGCACCACCGGCCTTAACCTCACCTTCGCTCCCGGCAGGCACTGCGCCAATCGCGCCAGCGCCAGCGGTGTCAACGCGCCCAGGCGCGGATAGCCACCAATGGTCTGGCGATCGTTGAGCAACACAATCGGCTGCCCGTCCGGCGGCACCTGCACTGCCCCCAACGGAATCCCCTCGGAGATCATCGGCGCGCCTTGATATTGCAACGCCGCGCCGAGCAGGCGGATGCCCATGCGGTCGGCGCGACTGTCGATGGTCCAGGTGCTGTTGAACACATCAAACAGGCTCTGCCCGCTGAACTGGCCGATCTGTGCGCCGAGCACCAAGTCCAAAGGCGCGTGCATTTTGAAATCCGGCCGCAGCGCCGAAGGCATTTCGCGCACCGCTGGCGCTTCGCCGCTGTAACCGAGCGCCGCCCCTTTGGCGAGCGGAAGGCCCATGCCATCAAGTCCGCCCAATTCTTCTCGCAGTACCGTGGCACTGCTGCCCAGTACCTTGGGCGCAGTAAAACCACCGGGTGCGGCCAGATAAACCCTGGCGCCGAGCAAAGGCTGGGTGAAGCGCAATGTCTGCCCTTTCGCCAACCGGAAACTGCGCCACGGCGCCAGCGGCTGGCCGTCGATCTGCGCGCCGAGATCCGCTCCTGCCAGCGCCAGCAGGCAATCCTCCTCAGCCACCACAGCAAACCCGCCGAGGGTGATTTCAACCACCGCCGCATTCAGTTCATTACCCAACAGCCAATTGGCCCAGCTCATCGAGCACCAATCCGCCGCGCCGCCCTGGGTCACGCCCAGATGTCGCACGCCAAACCGCCCGGCATCCTGCAACAGGCACAGCGGTGTGCTGGCTTCGATCGTCAATCGACTCATGCCAACGCCTCCAGTGGTGTGTCATCGCCGCCCAAGCGTATGAATTCGGCGTGGTCGACCGCTTCGAAGCGCACCGTGTCGCCGGGTTGCATCAGACTGTAGCCGTCGCGATGGCGATCGAAGAGTTTCGCCGGGGTGCGCCCGATCAGGTTCCAGCCACCGGGCGAGACCACCGGATAAGCCGCGGTCTGCCGCTCGGCGATACCGACGCTGCCGGCGGCGACTTTCTTGCGCGGTGTGCTCAAGCGTGGCGCGGCGAGCATTTCTTCGACCAGGCCCATGAAGGCAAAACCCGGCGCAAAGCCAAGGGCGAACACCTGATACTCCCGCGCACTGTGGCGACGAATCACCTCCTCCACCGCCAGCCCGCTGCGTTCGGCCAACAGGCTCAGTTCCGGGCCGACGCTCAAGTCGTACCAGACCGGCAAGACGTGACACTGCCCAGCGCTTCGCGCATTCGGCGCCAGATCGACCAGCGCTGCGGCGATCAATTCGCGCGCCTGCGCCGGACTTAACAGCGTCAGATCGTAATGCACCATCAACGTCGTATAGGACGGCACCAGATCGATCAGTTGTGCACCAAACGCCGTGCGCAAGCGCTCGCTGGCGGCGAGCATCCACGGCATGTTGACTTCGGCGATTTCATCGAACAGACGCAGCATCAGGCAATCGAGCGCCACCACTTCAACCCGTGGATTCATGACGCACTCGACTGCTGCAAGGCCTGACGAATACGCCGCACGGCGGCCACGGAACTGGCGTTGTCGCCGTGGACGCACAAGGTGTTGGCGCGCAGGATCAAGGCGCTGCCATCGCTGGCGCTGAGTTCGCCGCCACGGGCGATGGTCAACGCTTGCTCGATGATTTTTTCGGCATCGTGATGCACGGCGTCCGGCAGTTGCCGTGAGACCAGCCGACCGCCACTGTCATAGGCACGGTCGGCGAACGCTTCAAACCATAGAGTTACGCCGTATTCATCGCCGATCTGCTGCGCGCCAGCGTTGTCCCGGGTCGCCATCAACATCAGCGGCAGGCTGCGGTCATACGCGGCCACGGCCTGCACCACCGCGCGCAACTGCGCCGGGTTGGCCATCATGTCGTTGTACATCGCGCCGTGGGGTTTGACGTAACTCACACGCCCGCCCTGCGCCTTGCAGATGCCGTCGAGGGCGCCGATCTGGTAATGCAGGATGTCCTGCAGCTCTTGCGCGGAATACGCCATGGAGCGTCGGCCGAATCCGACCAGATCCTGATAGGCCGGGTGCGCGCCAATCTGCACGCCGTGTTCGAGCGCCAGCGCCACGGTTTTGCGCATGGTGCTCGGGTCGCCGGCATGGAAACCACAGGCAACATTGGCGCAATCGATGAAGGGCATGACCTCGGCGTCCAGACCCATGGTCCAGCTGCCGAAGCTCTCGCCAATGTCGCAATTCAATAGCAGGCGGCTCACGGTGAACACTCCTGTAGCTGCTGGTCTTTTTATCTGTAGGAGACTTCTGCGCAGGGTATCAGTTACTGCGCGTCGAGTTGCTTGCCACGGGTTTCCGGCAGGCTCAGCGCCGCCAGAATCACCACGCCGTAAGAAACCGCCGCGAAGGCGCCGATGCCCATGCTCAGCGGCACTTTCTGGCTGAGCAGGCCGATCAGCAGCGGAAACAACGCCGCCAGTGCGCGGCCGATGTTGTAGCAGAAACCCTGACCCGAGCCGCGAATCCGCGTGGGGAACAATTCAGTCAGAAACGCGCCCATGCCGCTGAAAATCCCCGAAGCGAAGAAGCCCAGCGGAAAGCCCAGCCACAGCATCACGCCGTTGCTGACCGGCATCTGCGTGTAGAGCAGAACGATGGTGAACGAGCCGACCGCGAACAAAATGAAGTTCTTTTTCCGCCCGAGCAGGTCGGTCAGATACGCGCTGATCACATAGCCGACGTAGGAACCGACGATCACCATCGCCAGATAACCGCCGGTGCCGAGCACGCTCAAGCCACGTTCGTTCTTGAGGAAAGTCGGCAGCCAGGAGGTGATCGCGTAGTAACCGCCCAGCGCACCGGTGGTCAGCAAGGAAGCGCGAAACGTGGTGAAGAGCATGCCGGGGGCAAAGATCTCGTAGAACTTCGCCGGGTTCTCTGGTGTTTGTGCTGCTTTGGCTTCGCGATAGATTTCCGGATCTTTTACCAGGCGACGGACAAAAATCACGAATATCGCCGGCACGATGCCAAGGATGAACAGCGCGCGCCAGGCGTCTTCCGCTGGCAGCACCGAGAACAGCAACGCGTACAGAATCGCCGTCAGGCCCCAGCCCAGCGCCCAGCCGGATTGCACCATGCCCACCGCTTTGCCGCGATCTTTGGCGCGGATCACTTCACCGATCAACACTGCGCCAGCAGTCCATTCACCGCCGAAACCGAAGCCCATCAGGGTGCGCGCGATCAGCAATTGTTCGTAGTTTTGCGCGAAGCCGCAGAGGAAGGTGAAGAAGGCGAACCACAGCACCGTCAGTTGCAGGGTGCGCACGCGGCCGATGCGGTCGGAGAGAATCCCGGCGACCCAACCGCCGATGGCCGAGGCGATCAGGGTGCTGGTGTGAATCAGCCCCGCTTCGCCAGTGGTGATACCCCACATCGCGATCAGCGTCGGCACGACAAAGCTGAGCATCTGCGTGTCCATGCCGTCCAGACCGTAGCCGATCTTGCAGCTCCAGAACGTGCGGCGCTCCTGCTGGTTGATGTTGCGGTACCAGTCGAACGGCCCGGGGCGCGTCACAGGTTTGGATAACGGGAGGGTGTCGGGGGCACTCATGGCAAATCTCCGCAGGGCTTTTATTGGTCTTGTTCGAAGCTCCGACGACGCCTATCGTGGGAACCGGATGCGCCGATTTTTCGTCGCCCTGCCCTGCGCCGTCCAACGAATAAAAACCCGCCTTAGGCATAAGAAAAATTTGTCAGCCGAGCCTTGTCCATGAATCTGAAGTTTCTCGAGACCTTTGTCTGGGTCGCGCGCCTGAAGAGTTTTCGCCTGACCGCTGACAAGCTGTTCACCACCCAGGCATCGATTTCCAGCCGCATTGCGGTGCTCGAAGGCGAGCTGGGCGTGAAGCTGTTCCTGCGCGATTCACGCGGCGTCAGCCTGACCCCGGAAGGCTTGAAGGTGCTCGATTACGCTGAACAGATGCTCGACACCATGGCGGCGCTGAAACAATCGATCGAAACCCGTTCGAGCAAGGTCGGGCGGGTGCGTATCGGCGTGATGGACACAGTGATCCATACCTGGCTTAGCCCGCTGGTGGCGCAGATGACCGATCTGTACCCACGGGTGGAAATCGAATTGGTCGCGGATACCGCGCTGAACCTCTGCGATCAACTGCAAAAAGGCTTCCTTGATCTGGTCCTGCAAACCGATCTGGTCCGTCACGAAAGCGTGCGCAGCCTAGAGCTGGCCAGCCATCCGCTGGGCTGGATTGTCGCGAGCAATTCGATCTACAACCGTGACTACGCCGACCTCGCCGAACTGGCACAGGAGCGGATCATCACCTATTCGAAAAACTCACGACCGCATCAGGATATCGTCGCCCTGATGCAGGCCAACGGCGTCATGGCGCCACGTTTGAATTGCGTGAATTCGGTGTCAGCGATCACCCGGCTATTGCGCGATGGCTTCGGTATCGGCGCGCTGCCGCCGGTGCTGGTGGCCGAGGAGCTGGCGCGTGGCGAATTGATCTTGCTCGACATCGAGCAGCGGCCGGCGAATCTGCCGGTGGTGGTGTCGTGGCGGGTCGGGGTTGAGTGGGTCGAGGAGATTGTGACGTTGTGTCAGCAGGTCTTGGCGGGGTATACGCACAAGGTGGGCAAGGACTGCATCACCCTCACTGGATGATCAGTGGCGAGGGGATTTATCCCCGCTCGGCTGCGCAGCAGTCGTGATTGCGGCCAACGCGGTCTTTCAGAGGTACCGCATTTGCAGGTTTTGGGGCTGCTGCGCAGCCCAACGGGGATAAATCCCCTCGCCACAGAACCCACTCACCACAGAACTCATTCACCACAGAGCCCACTCGCCACAGAATCCCCCATGCCATAAGGCCTCTGTTGCCAGAGGGGATTGAGCAGGTTTTACAAACCGCGGACGTCGCGATCTTCGATCGGTCGGCTCTGGCGCAGGCGGCGGCCGCCGAGGACGACCCAGTCGATCAGGCGGAACAGGCATTCGACACCGAACGACAGCAGCAACGCGCCGCTCATGCCCCAGATCATCGCCTCTGGCGTCAACAGGATCTGGTAGCTGTAGCCGTTCCAGGTTTCCTTGCGAATATCCGGATCAGCAGCCAGGACCACTTGCAGGAAGCGCACATACCACGGGCCTTGCATCGCCTGGAATTGCTTGTCCAACGCGACCTGGCGGGTGAGCAAGGTGTTCAGGCTGTCGGCATCGCTGCGGAAAATCGGGTCTTCGCTGGCCCGGTAATGCGCGACCAGCGCCTGCATGTCGCCTTTGAAAAACTGATCCGCCGTGCCCTGGAAACCGCGCAGGCCGGTCTGCGCTTCGATCAGGTGCGCTTCGACACGCTGGGCGTAATCGTTGATAAACCCCGGGACCTGGACACCGATCAACAGGCCCGCCGCAAACAACACCAGCCGTAGATAACTGAGCAACATGGGTGCAAATCCTTATTCGGTCTTGCCCTGGCTGACGCATTCGCCGCGTCGCCACAGGCTCCATTGGCCCGGTTCGTAGCGGGTCCAGGTTTCGTTTTCGGTCAGAGGCTCGGTGGCAATCACCGTGACCACATCGTTGGGCGTGGTTTCGGCCTGGAAGTCGACAATCACATCGACATCCTTGAGCCGCGCCGGGCCGAACGGTGCGCGGCGGGTGATCTGAGCGAGTTTGGTCGAGCAGTAACAGAACAGCCAGTCACCGTCGCTGAGCAGGCAATTGAACACGCCTTTGCTGCGATATTCGGCGCACGCTGCGACCAGATCCGGCAGCAGCACTTCGATATCGACCGGCTCGGGGAAGGCTGCGCGTACCCGGTTGAGCAAATCGCAGAAGGCCGCTTCGCTGTCGGTATCGCCGACCGGGCGGTAGAAACTCTTGATCGGAGTGAAGTCGGCGAGTTGACCGTTGTGCGCGAAACACCAGTTGCGCCCCCACAGTTCGCGGACGAACGGGTGGGTGTTGGACAGGCAGACCTTGCCGACGTTGGCCTGGCGGATGTGGCCGATGACCACTTCGCTCTTGATCGGATAACGCTGCACCAGATTGGCTACTTCCGACTCGCTGCTCGCCGCCGGGTCCTGAAACAGACGCAAGCCGCGCCCCTCGTAGAAGGCAATGCCCCAGCCGTCGCGGTGCGGGCCGGTGCGGCCGCCGCGCTGCATCAGGCCGGTGAAGCTGAACACGATGTCAGTCGGCACGTTGGCACTCATGCCCAGTAATTCACACATGTGCGGACTCTCGGGTTACAGACGCGGCTCGACCCGCATGCGCTGCGGATTGTTCGGCACTGGCGGGCGACCGTAGCGGTCATCACCGGCGCCGCCGAACGGTTGATCATCGTCGCGCTCTTCGGCACGGGCCGCAGCCTTGGCGGCCTCGGCGCGTTCACGCCGCGCTGTCGAGGCGCGCTCGATCGGCAGGCGGATCAAGACGAAAACCAGATACACCCCGAAGGCGATCATGCCGTACATGAACAGATCGGAAACCGCGCGCCAGGCGTTGTTGCCGACCTTGAACAGCATGTCCAGGGCGGTGATGGCGATGGCCGGTGCAACTTTGGCTTTCACCGGATCGACGATGGTCGGGCTGAACAGCAACACCGCCATCAGCACACGCAGCGGCTCGCGCAGCCAGCGCCACATCCAGGTGGTCAGGCGCATCCATACCAGCAGGCAGCCCACGGCGGCAAAGGCGTAAAGGCCCCAGGCGATCAGATAGTCGTTCTCGGTCATGGTGTCCATGGCAAGGCAGGCAAATAGGCGCTTATAGTAACGACTTTTCGCCCATGCGGCTTGTCCCAATACCAGACGGCCAGCAGCCGCCCCTGTGGGAGCGAGCCTGCTCGCGAATACGGACTGTCAGTTGCAACAGCGTTGCCTGACACACCGCTTTCGCGAGCAGGCTCGCTCCCACAAGGGCTGCGGCGCTTTCAAGACCTGCGAACAACCCAATTCCGAATACTGTCCGAGACCCTTCCATGCCCCAATCCGCCAATGTCATGACTGCCCCGATTGCCCAGCGGGCGCCCGGCGCCGACCCGTATGCCTGGCTGCAGGAGCGCGACACCGAAGCGGTGCTCGACTACCTCAAGGCTGAAAACGCTTATCAGGAAGCGCAAACCGCCGATCAGGCCGAACTGCGCGAAAGCCTGTTCAATGAGATCAAGGGCCGGATTCTCGAGACTGATCTGTCCCTGCCCTCGCCTTGGGGCCCGTATCTGTATTACACGCGCACCACCGCCGGTGACGAATACGCCCGGCACTACCGCTGCCCGCGTCCTGCCGACGACAGCCTGACCCTCGACGAAAGCCGCGAACAATTGCTGCTCGATCCGAATGCGCTGGCCAACGGCGGTTTCTTCTCGCTCGGTGCTTTCAGCATCAGCCCCGATCACCAGCGCCTGGCCTACAGCGTCGATGCTTCGGGCGACGAGATCTACACGCTGTTCGTCAAAGAGCTGTCCAACGACAGGGTCAGCGAACTGGAATTCGAGGATTGCGACGGCAGCATGACCTGGGCCAACGACAGCCTGACCCTGTTTTTTGGTGTGCTCGACGACACCCATCGCCCGCATAAACTGTTCCGCTATCGCCTCGATGGCACTGCCGCTGAAGAGGTTTTTCACGAGCCTGATGGGCGGTTCTTCCTGCATTGCTACCGCGCCAGCTCCGAACAGCAATTGCTGCTGTCGCTGGGCAGCAAGACCACCAGTGAAGTCTGGGCGCTGGACGCCAATCAGCCGCATCTGCCGTTCAGCTGCCTGGCGCCACGGATCGAAGATCACGAATACGACGTCGACCACGGCCTGCTCGATGGCGTCTGGACCTGGTTTATCCGCACCAACCGCGACGGCATCAACTTCGCTCTGTATCAGGCCCCGGACACTGGCGTGCCGCCGAGCGAGGCCGACTGGCAGAACCTGATCCCGCACAACGAAGAAGTGATGCTCGACGGCGTCAGCCTCAACGCAGAGGCGATGACCTTGAGCTTGCGCGAAGGTGGCCTGCCGATCATAGAGGTTCACCCGCAGGGCTTGGCGTCTTATCGCGTGCAATTGCCCGATGCGGCCTACAGCCTGCATGTGCAAAACAGCCTGGAATTCGAGAGCGATCGCATTCGCTTGCGCTACGAAGCGTTGAATCGCCCGGCTCAGGTGCGTCAGTTGATCCTCGCGAGCGGCGAGCAAACGGTGCTCAAGGAAACCCCGGTACTCGGCCAATTTGATGCCGACGCCTATGTCAGCCAACGTCTATGGGCCACCGCCCCCGACGGCACGCAAGTGCCGATCAGTCTGGTGATGAAACGCGAGATGGTCGGTAAACCGGTGCCGCTGTATCTGTACGGTTACGGCGCCTACGGTTCCAGCCTCGACCCATGGTTTTCCCATGCACGCCTGAGCCTGCTCGATCGCGGCATGGCCTTCGCCATCGCTCACGTACGCGGTGGTGGTGAATTGGGCGAAGCCTGGTATCGCGCCGGCAAGCAGGAACACAAACACAACACCTTCAGCGACTTCATCGCTTGCGCCGAATTCCTGATTCTCAACGGCATCACCACGGCGGAGAAACTGGCGATCAGCGGCGGCAGCGCCGGTGGCCTGCTGATCGGCGCGGTGCTCAACCAGCGCCCGGACCTGTTCGGCGTGGCGATTGCCGAAGTGCCGTTCGTCGACGTACTCAACACCATGCTCGACCCCGAGCTGCCGCTGACCGTTACCGAATACGACGAATGGGGCAACCCGGAAGAACCGGACGTCTATGATCGGATCAAGGCTTACGCGCCGTACGAAAACGTCACCGCGCAGGCTTATCCGCCACTGCTGGTGATCGCCGGTTACAACGACAGCCGTGTGCAGTATTGGGAGGCGGCCAAGTGGGTGGCGAAATTGCGCGCGACCAAGACCGACGACAATGTGCTGCTGCTCAAGACTGAATTGGGTGCTGGGCATGGCGGCATGAGCGGGCGCTATCAGGGATTACGTGACGTAGCGCTCGAATATGCATTTGTGTTCAAGGTTTTCGGAATTGCCTGAGGAACTCTGTGGGTGGCTTGGGTCTTAACTGCAGACCCTTGTGGCGAGGGGATTTATCCCCGTTGGGCTGCGAAGCGGCCCAAAACCCTGCAAACTCAGTATTCCTGAAGCACCGAGTTGGCAGGATTTGCGACTGCTGCGCAGCCGAGCGGGGATAAATCCCCCCGCCACAAAAGCCCATTCCTACGGGATCCGTGTATAGCCTTGAAATGTGATAACAAAAAGACCGCATCGACATGTCTGAACCGACCTTTCTGAACAACGAAATCCGCGACTGGCTGATGGACTGTGGCCTGTTCGATCAATTGCAACTGGCCGACTTTGCGGCCGCTTCCGGTTACTTCAGCATCAGCACCGTGGCTGAGGGCGAGGCGATTTTTCGCGAGGGTGATGCCGGCAGTTTCATGTGCATCATCCACACCGGCCAGGTCGCCGTGCAGAAAACCGGCGCCGACGGCCAGGTGATCACCATGGCCACCCTGCGCAGCGGTCGCGCCTTCGGTGAAATGGCCGTGCTCGATGGCGAGCGCCGCTCGGCTACCTGCATCGCGGCGAGCAACTGTCAGTTGCTCAATCTGGGCAAGGATTCGCTGGAAAAAATGCTCAACGACGCACCGAAAATCGCCGCGAAGATCATCCGCGCCCTCGCCGTCTCGCTGTCCAAACGCCTGCGCATGGCCGACGGCCAACTCGCCGCGCAACAGGTTTAACCGCCGGGGGACTTGACCTTGTTGCCGTTCGGCTCGATGCCCGGCACCGGTTGATCCTTGCTCGGCGGGCTGGGCATTTCGATCGGCACCAGCGGCGGGCTGCCACTGCCGGCGCCCGACTTGGGCAGGGTGATCGGGGTGATCTGCGGATACGGCGTCGGCGTCGCGGTGCCGGGCGAGCCGGGCTGCGGCGTCGGGCTGACCGGAACGCTCTGCTGGGCCTGCACTGCAGTAATCGCGAGCGCGGCCAGGGTAATGACCGTTAGAATGGTGCGCTTCATCAAGGGCTCCGTTTGGCCTTTAGTCTGTGCTCAGGCTACTCCCAACGCGCCTGCTTGCCTTCCCCCTTGTAGAGATTTCCATGAAACGTTTCGTTCTGCTCGACACCACCCCGATCCCTGAAAACGGCGGTGCCCTGTGCCTGTTCGAGTATGGCGAGGATTTCGTCATCAAGATCCAGGGCGGCGACGGCGGACAGTTGATGAACACGCGCATGCACGGTTCTGAAGATGCGCTGGCCGAGATTCCCTGCCGCAAGGTCGCCGGCCGGCCGAATTCGCGGGTGTTGATCGGCGGCCTGGGCATGGGTTTCACCCTCGCCTCGGCACTCAAGCACCTGGGCAAGTCCGCCGAAGTGGTGGTCGCTGAGCTGGTGCCCGGGGTAGTCGAGTGGAATCGCGGCCCGCTCGGGGAGAAGTCCGGTCGGCCATTGCTCGATCCGCGAACGGTGATCCGCATGGAAGATGTGGCCAACGTGCTGCAAAGCGAGCCGAACGGTTTCGACGCGATCATGCTCGACGTCGACAACGGTCCTGAAGGTCTGACCCAGAAGGCCAACAGTTGGCTGTACTCCGCCGCTGGTCTGAATGCCTGCGCCAAGGCCCTGCGCCCCAAAGGCGTGCTCGCGGTGTGGTCGGCCAGCGCCGACCGGCAGTTTTCCGACAAATTGAAGAAGGCCGGTTTCAAAGCCGAAGAAGTCCAGGTCTTCGCCCACGGCAACAAGGGCACCCGCCACACGATCTGGATTGCCGAGAAGCTCAAGGGCTGAGCTAAACTCTGCGCATAACCGTCATCAGTCTTTCTGCAAAGGTGAACCCATGAGTTCGTCCACCCCCACCAACACGTCGAAGCTGGACCGCATCCTCGCCGACAACCAGCGCGACAAGGAAATGGGCTACCGCGACAAGGCCCTGAAAATGTACCCGCACGTTTGCGGCCGCTGCGCCCGTGAGTTTTCCGGCAAGCGCCTGAGCGAACTGACTGTGCATCACCGCGACCACAACCACGACAACAACCCGCAGGACGGCTCGAATTGGGAGCTGTTGTGCCTGTATTGCCACGACAACGAACACTCGCGTTACACCGATCAGCAGTATTTCGGCGACGGCTCGCTGAGCACACCAAAGATCGCCAAGGCCACGCATAATCCGTTTGCGGCCCTCGCTGGCTTGATGAAAAAAGAAGACTGAAGATCTTCATCGCCTGAGCTGGCCCTTTCGCGAGCAGGCTCGCTCCCACAGGGGATGTGGGAGCGAGCCTGCTCGCGAAAGCGGCCTGCCAGACACCACAAGTCTCGAATCTGCCCGCCCTCCCCCAATC